>SKGQ01000097.1 GCA_007117515.1 Ectothiorhodospiraceae bacterium
GCGAAGTCTAGCAACCTCCCCCCAAGCCGGCAAGGGACAGACAATGCCTGACTCACCCGGCGACTCAGTCTTCCGGAGCCGGAGGCGCCTGTTCGCTCGCTGCATCATCGTCCTGCGGCGCAGCCGGAGCGGACTCCTCGGGGACCGGTTGATCCGGCACCCGATCAACCACGCTCCCCGGACCCATCTGGCGCGCCGCCATCATCGCCAGCGTGAGGCTGGTGAGAAAGAATCCCGTGGCCAGCATGGCAGTCATCCTGGTAAGAAATGACGCCGAGCCGCGGGAACCGAAGACTGTCGCCGACGCACCACTACCAAATGCGGCGCCGGCATCGGCGCCCTTGCCATGTTGCAGCAGCACCAGCACGACCAGCACCACTGCAATCAACACATGAATGACCAGAATGATCTGTCCCATCAGGACCTCTCTCGAACCGGAGACACGGGCTCAGCCCGCCGCTGCCCGGCAAATTGCAAGAAACTGATCGGCCTTCAGCGATGCTCCGCCGATAAGACCGCCATCGATATCGTCCATGCCAAACAGGGCCTCGGCGTTATCCGCCTTGACGCTGCCGCCATACAGGATCGTCACCTCCGGCGCCGCGGAGCCGAGCTGGGAGCGCAGGAAGGCATGCACGGCCTGCGCTTGCTCTGGCGTTGCGGTCCGGCCGGTGCCGATTGCCCAAACGGGCTCGTAAGCGATCACGAGTTCAGACGCACGCTCCGGAGTGGTGGCCGCAAGCACCGCCTGCAACTGGCGCTGCACCACGGCTTCGGTCTGGTCCGTGTCACGCTCTTCCAGTGTTTCGCCAACGCAGACGATGGGCGTCAGGCCAGCGCCAAGCGCCGCCACAGCGCGCTTACCGACCAATTCATCCGACTCACCATACAGGGCGCGCCGCTCGGAATGCCCCACCAGGGCATAGCTGCAACCGGCCTCGGCCAGCATCGCGCCGGAGATCTCGCCGGTGAAGGCACCCTCTCCCTCCTGGTCGCAGACATTCTGCGCGCCGACTGCGACATCGCTGCCGGCCAGTCGCTCAGCGACCTGAGGGATCAGGACTGCCGGCGGAATCACCGCCATGGCCGGCGGCGCCTCGATCTGGTTGGCTTCGGCCAGGATGCCATCAAGCAACTCGCGGACCATCGCCCGGTTGCCATGCATCTTCCAGTTACCCGCCACGAAGTTCTTGCGCATGCCCCTGCTCCCCCAAGCCGTCGGCTCCACGGCCTGATATCCCATCCTGTGATTGATGCGGTCGTGCCGGCCGGCATTTCGTCGCTGGATAACTGCCAGCCCAGCGACTGAAAATCAGCCGGCAATGGTAAGGAAGGCTGCCAGCCTTGTCGAGAGTTCCCTATCCGACAGCCTGGCCCACGGCATCAGCGATCCTGCTGGCACAGCGGCTGACCTGTTCCGGATCCACACCCTCCACCATGACTCGCACCACCGGTTCGGTGCCTGACGGTCGCAACAGAACGCGGCCCGTATCGCCGAGATCCGCTTCCACTGCCGCCACCTCGCGCTGGACCGTCGCGTCGTGCACCGGATTCACGCCACGCGCGACCGGCACATTGATCATGGTCTGCGGCAGACGCTGCATCCCCTGTTTCAGAGTGTGCAGACTACGCCCCGTGTGCTTCATGATCTCCAGCACCTGCAGCGCCGAGATAATACCGTCGCCGGTGGTGGTCCGGTCCAGACACACCAGATGACCCGAGGACTCGCCACCCAGCAAGCCGTGCTCCTGGCGCAGCAACTCCATGACATAACGATCGCCAACCTTGGCACGGCGGAATTCGATACCCTTTTCGCTGAGGGCCAGTTCAAGACCCAGGTTACTCATCAGCGTGCCGACCACCGGTCCGCGCAATTTACCCGCGGCGTGCCTGCCACTTGCAATGATGAAAAGCAATTCGTCGCCATCCACCAGCTCGCCCTGCTCATCCACCATCAGCACCCGATCACCATCACCATCAAGGGCAATACCCAGATCGGCACCGTGCTCCCGCACCGCCGCCTGCAGTCTTTGCGGATGGGTGGAACCGCAGTCGACGTTGATATTGAGACCGTCCGGCTCGTCGCCAATGGGTATCACGTCGGCGCCCAACTCGCGGAAGACCTCCGGCCCGACCTGGTAGGTGGCGCCATTGGCGCAGTCGATGACCAGGCGCAGATCGTCGAACCGCATGGAACGGCTGACCCGTCCCTTGCAGAACTCGATATACCGGCCAGACGCGTCGGCAAGCCGCGCCACCTTGCCCAGCTCCGCCGAGGGCACGGTTACCAGCGGCCGTTCAAGTTCACGCTCGATTGCCTCTTCGGTGGCATCGTCCAGCTTGCGGCCATGCCCGGAGAAGAATTTGACGCCGTTGTCCTCATGCGGGTTGTGCGAGGCACTTATGACAATCCCCGCCGCCGCATGAAACGTACTGGTCAGGTAGGCGATCGCCGGCGTCGGCATGGGCCCCAGCAATCGGATGTCTGCACCGGCCGCCGAAAGGCCCGCCTCCAGCGCCGACTCGAACATATAGCCCGAGATTCGCGTGTCCTTGCCGATCATTACCAGCGGCCGCCGCTCGCGACCCAGCACGCGGCCGAGCGCCCAACCGAGTTTGAGCATGAAATCGGCCGTAATCGGCGGCTCGCCGACGCGGCCTCGAATCCCATCCGTCCCGAAGTATCTTCTCGTCATTCCTTACCGGCTCCCCATGGAAACCCTGCCATGTCCCCGCGACTGCGCCCGAGACCGGTTCCGGTTCCCTGGCAGGGCGCGGCGGCGCCAGCATTTCCCTGTTTTTCAATCGGCCACACCGCCAGACAACACCGCGGCGACAAAATCCATCGCCTCACGCGTCGCGGCCACGTCATGCACCCGGATGATGCGCGCGCCGAACGTGGCTGCCATCACCGCCGCTGCCACGCTGCCGTGCAACCGTTCCGCCGCCGGCTTGTTGGTCGCCTGGCCAACCATCCCCTTGCGCGACATACCGACCAGAACCGGCAGGCCGGTAGCGACGAACTGATCGAGTTCACGCAGCAACTGATAATTATGAACCGAACGCTTGCCAAAGCCGAAGCCAGGGTCCAGCAGCAGGCGCTGCCTGCCGATGCCGGCCGCCTCGCAGGCCGCCACGCGCTGCATCAGGAATTCGAGGATTTCCTGCGTCACGTTTCCGTAGCGCGGGTCATCCTGCATGGTCTGCGGCCTGCCCAGCATATGCATCAGACAGACGGGCAGGCCAGTCTCTGCCGCCGCCTCCAGCGCGCCATCGGCGCGCAACCCGTTGATGTCATTGAGCAGGCCAGCCCCTACCTGGGCGGCGGCGCGCATCACTTCCGGCTTGCTGGTGTCCACCGACACCGGCACCGGCAACTGCGGGCACAGCACCTCGAGCACCGGCATGATCCGGCGCAGTTCCTCCGCCAGCGGCACCGGAATCGCACCAGGCCGGGTTGACTCACCGCCGACATCGATGATGTCCGCGCCTTCGTCGACCATTTTCCGGGCGCGCTGCAATGCGGTTTCCGGACGCAGGAAATTGCCGCCGTCGGAAAACGAGTCCGGCGTCACATTGAGGATGCCCATGACCCGAGGTGCAGACAAATCCAGTTGGTGTCGCCCACAGTCCAGCAGTGGTCCCTGCTCGGCTTGCCGTTCCACGCATTCACTCCTGAACGGAAATACCGACATTTTCCACTGCCTGCGCTGGAGGCCGCATTTCTTCCGAGGCAAGACGCGGGAACAAGTCAGTGTTTCCTTAAAAACAGTGCCCGCCCGGCGAACCGGACGGGCACCATGACTATCCACAGACAGGCGGGTGAATCAGTGCTCGCTGGCCGGCGAACCGATGCCGCCCTCACGACTGTCGTCCTCCGGTTTCGTCTCGCGGTTGTCGCCGCTGCCGGAACTGCCCTGCCCGTCATTCCAGCCGCGCGGCGGCCCCACTGGCCGGCCTGCCATGATGTCATCGATCTGGCTCTTGTCGATGGTCTCGTACTTCATCAGCGCATCGGCCATGGCATGCATCTTGTCCATGTTGTTGCTGATGATCTCCTTGGCTCGCGAGTAGTTGTCGTCGATGATGCGACGAATCTCGTTCTCGATGGCATGCGCCGTCTCGTCCGAGATCTGCTTCTGCTTGGCCATGGAGTGGCCGAGAAAGACCTCACCCTCGTCCTCACTGTAGGCCAGCGGCCCCATGCGATCGGACAGGCCCCATTTGGTGACCATGTTGCGAGCGATTTGCGTCGCCCGCTCGATGTCATTCGAGGCGCCGGTGGTGACCTTGTCGTCACCGTAGATCAGTTCTTCCGCGATGCGGCCGCCAAACAGAGAGGTGATCATGCTGTTGAGCCGTTGCTTGGAATAGCTGACCCGGTCCTCCTCCGGCAAGAACATGGTCACCCCCAGGGCGCGCCCGCGGGGTATGATCGTCACCTTGTGCACCGGGTCATGCTCCGGCGTGATGCGACCGACGATGGCATGTCCCGACTCGTGATACGCGGTCAGTCGCTTGTCATTCTCACTCATGACCATGGAACGCCGTTCGGCGCCCATCATGATCTTGTCCTTGGCGCGCTCGAAGTCTTCCATGTCGACTTCGCGCTTGTTGCCGCGCGCCGCGAACAGCGCTGCCTCATTCGCCAGGTTGGCCAGATCGGCACCGGAGAAACCCGGGCAGCCGCGAGCGAGAATGAACGGATCCACATCCCGCGCCAACGGCAGTTTGCTCATATGGACCTTGAGGATCTGCTCGCGTCCACGCACGTCCGGCAGGGGCACGACCACCTGACGATCGAAACGACCGGGGCGCAGCAGCGCGGGATCCAGCACGTCAGGCCGGTTGGTGGCGGCGATCACGATGATGCCCTCACTGCCCTCGAAGCCGTCCATTTCCACCAGCAACTGGTTCAGCGTCTGCTCACGCTCATCGTGGCCGCCACCAAGACCGGCCCCACGCTGGCGACCAACCGCATCGATTTCGTCGATGAAGATGATGCAGGGCGCATGCTTCTTGGCCTGGGCGAACATGTCGCGCACCCGGGATGCGCCGACACCGACGAACATCTCGACGAAGTCGGAGCCGGAAATGCTGAAGAACGGCACCTTGGCCTCACCGGCGATGGCCTTGGCCAGCAGCGTCTTGCCGGTACCCGGCGAACCGACCATCAGCACGCCGCGCGGAATATGCCCGCCCAGGCGCTGGAACTTGCTCGGGTCGCGCAGGAAGTCGACCAGCTCGGAAACCTCTTCCTTGGCTTCCTCGACACCGGCGACGTCGTTGAAGGTGACCTTGACCTGCTCCTCGGTCATGAGCTTTGCCTTGCTCTTGCCGAAGGACATGGCGCCGCGGCCACCACCACCGCCCTGCATTTGCCGCATGAAATAGATCCAGACGGCGATCAATAGCAGGAAAGGCGTCCAGGAGATCAGGATCTGCAGCAACATGCTGCGGCCCTCGGCCTCCTCGGCATCGATGCTGACACCATTATCAAGCAGGGTACCGATCAGCGCGCGGTTGTCCGTTTCCGGACTCATCGTGCGGAAACTGCTGCCACCCGTGGTGGTGCCGCGAATTTCCTGGCCCTGCAGGGTGACCTCGCTGACGTTGCCGCGCTCGACATCGTTAAGAAATTCGGAGTACGTGATCTTGTCTGTCGTCGGCTGGCGGTCCTGGAAATTACTGAAGACAGACATCAGCACGACGGCAATAATCACCCACAGAATCAGGTTCTTGGCCATATCGTTCAAGGTGGTTCACCTCGGTCGTTGAAGCCATCGGCGCGAACCACTCACGCGACGGCATTGGGGTCGTTGCAAGGACCGCCGGGATTCCTTTTGACGGTACTACAGGCGCCGGCCTCGGGCCAGCAGGTAGATCTCGCGGCTCCGCCCGCGTGAGGCTCCGGGCTTGCGCGAGACTACGCGCTGGAATTCGCCGCGCATTTCCTTCAGGAACGGATCGAAACCCTCACCCTGAAAGGTCTTGACCAGAAAATCGCCGCCCGGTTTCAACACCTCGCGTGCGAAGTCCAGCGCCAACTCCACCAGATACATGGCGCGAGGCTGATCCACGGCCCTCATGCCGGAGATATTGGGGGCCATATCCGAAAGCACAAGGTCCACCGGCCGCCCGCCGAGGGTGTCCTGCAATTGCTGCAGCGCCTCATCCTCGGTGAAATCCGCCTGCAGGACCGTCGTGTCGGCCAGCGAATCCATGGGCAGGATATCCAGCGCCACCACATGCCCCTGGCTGCCAACCTTTTCCGCCGCATACTGGCTCCAACCGCCGGGGGCCGCACCCAGATCGACCACTACCATGCCCGGCCGCAACAGGCGTGCCTTGGCATCGATCTCCTGCAACTTGAACACGGCCCGCGAGCGGTAACCCTGGCGCTGCGCCTCCTTGACGAACGGATCGTTGAAGTGCTCGCGCAGCCAGCGCCCGCTACTCTTGCTTCTGGCCATCGCTCATCTCCCGCGCCAGTTCCTGCTGCGCCCGCGTCAGCGCACGACGGATTCTCCAGCCCAGCCAGCCCGCGCCCAGCGCGGACCCGGCAAACAGTATCAGCAGTTCCGCCGGGCGGCTCAGCGGCGCGATCATGACGCCGAACCAGAGGCACAGCAAGATCAGCACCAGCACCCCGAGATCCAGCTTCACGCCCGGCAACAGGATGGTCTGAGTCGCGCCGCCGGTGCGTGCTACACTCCCGCGCCTGTTATTCCGGGAGTCGGGTTGCTGCATCATGAAAAACCTCAATGAAGACCAGAAACGGCATCTGCGCCGACTCGGCCACGCGCTGAAACCGGTGGTGCTGATGGGCGCCGGCGGCCTGAGCGAGGGCGTGATGGCCGAAATCGACCAGGCGCTGGACGATCACGAGCTGATCAAGGTGAAGCTGGTAGCCGACGACCGCGACGCGCGCCGCGCACTGGGCGAACGCATCAGCCAGGAGCAGGACGCGGCGCTGGTCCAGGCCGTGGGCAACATCATTCTGCTGTTCCGCCGTTCCCGCATCGAGAACAAGCGCCGCATCGCGCTGCCCTGAACGCACGCTGACCAGAGATTTCCGATGCAGCGGCGCTGACTCGCCGCGGCCCCGGCACGGCGCCCGCCAGCCATCCTCCCCCGGACACTGCATCTTCAACTCCGTAGCGCCGGCAGGCCAAGAAGCGCGCGCCGCCCCTTCAGATGTACTTCACCGCCACGATCTCGTATTCACGGGTGCCGCCCGGTGCCTCCACCGAGGCGATATCGCCCTCTTCGTGGCCGATCAACGCGCGTGCGATGGGTGACTGCACCGAGATCAGACCCTGCTTGATGTCGGCCTCGTCCTCGCCGACGATCCGGTAGGTGAACTCATCGCCGGAATCCTCATCCACCAGGTCCACGGTGGCACCGAACACCACCTTGCCGTTGGCATTCAGCTTGGTCACGTCAATGATCTGGGCATTCGACAGCTTGCCCTCGATGTCCTTGATCCGACCCTCGGCAAAGCTCTGCTGTTCGCGCGCCGCATGGTATTCGGCGTTTTCCTTCAGATCGCCATGGGCACGCGCCTCGGCGATGGCCTCGATAATGCGCGGCCGCTCTTCGTACTTCAGTCGATTCAGTTCCTCGCGGAGCTTTTCGGCCCCCCGCAGGGTCAGCGGAACCTTACTGCTCATGCCGTGGCCTCCTTGTGCAACGTCTGCAGACGGTTCACGGTGGTTTCGTTCAGATAATCCAGCGCCAGCACGATGGCGCGGGCGCCAGCCATGGTGGTCGTGTAACTCACCTTGTGATGCAGTGCCTCTCGGCGGATGGAATAGGAATCCGCGATCGCCTGACGGCCTTCGGTAGTATTGATGATCAAATCGATTTCTTCGTTCTTGATTGCGTCAACCACATGCGGTCGCCCTTCCCGCACCTTGTTGACTGTCTCGCAGACAACCCCGGCGGCCTTCAATGTTCTCGCGGTACCCTGGGTCGCAATCAAGGTAAAGCCCCAGCCGGTCAAAGCCCGACCGATCTCCGGCAGTACGGACTTGTCTGCCTCGCGCACGCTGATGAAGACCCGGCCACTGGTGGGCAGATCAACTCCGGCCCCGCGTTGCGCCTTCGCGTAAGCGGCACCGAAAGTATAGCCAACCCCCATGACCTCACCGGTGGATTTCATCTCCGGGCCGAGGATTGGATCCACACCGGGGAACTTGATGAACGGGAACACCGCCTCCTTCACCGAGTAGAAGGCCGGGATCACCTCGCGGGTCAGCCCCTGCTCGGCCAGGCTCTGGCCCACCATGCAGCGCGCCGCCACCTTGGCCAGGGGCACACCGGTAGCCTTGGACACGAACGGCACCGTGCGCGAGGCCCGAGGATTGACCTCGAGGATGAAGATGTCCTCACCCTTGATTGCGAACTGGGTATTCATCAGACCCACCACGCCCAGGGCCCTGGCCAGTTGCCGCACCTGCTCGCGCAGCCTGTCCTGAGTGGCCTGGGACAGGGTATACGGTGGTAGCGAACAGGCCGAATCACCCGAGTGCACGCCGGCCTGCTCGATATGTTCCATGATGCCGCCGATGAGAACCTCCTGACCGTCGCAGATTGCGTCGACGTCCACTTCCACCGCGTCATCCAGAAACCGGTCCAGCAGCACCGGCGAGTTGTGCGAGACCTTCACCGCCTCGTTCATGTACTGGGTCAGTTCGTTTTCGCCGTAAACAATCTCCATGGCCCGACCACCCAGCACATAGGACGGCCGCACCACCAGCGGATAGCCAATCTCCGCGGCCAGGCGCAGGGCCTGATCAGCGGCACGGGCCAGCCGGTTCGGCGGCTGCTGGATGCCCAGTCGCTCGATCAGTTGCTGGAAGCGTTCCCGGTCCTCGGCCAGGTCGATGGAATCCGGCGTTGTGCCGATGATGGGCGCATCGGCCGCTTCCAGGTCGCGGGCCAGCTTCAGCGGGGTCTGCCCGCCATACTGAACGATCACGCCCTCGGGCTGCTCGCGGTGAATGATCTCGAGCACGTCCTCCAGCGTCAGCGGCTCGAAGTAAAGCCGGTCGGAGGTATCGTAATCGGTGGACACGGTTTCCGGATTACAGTTGACCATGATGGTCTCGTAGCCGTCTTCGCGCATGGCGAAGGCGGCATGGACGCAGCAGTAGTCAAACTCGATGCCCTGACCGATACGGTTCGGGCCACCACCGAGAACCATGATCTTGCGGCGCGCCGAAGGCTCCGACTCGCACTCCTCTTCATAGGTGGAGTACATGTAGGCGGTGCCGGAGGCGAACTCGGCAGCGCAGGTATCGACGCGCTTGTACACCGGGTGTATGCCTTCCTGCCAGCGGCGCTTGCGGATCACGGCTTCGGAACTGTCCACCAGCCGGGCCAGCCGCGCATCGGAGAAACCACGACGCTTGAGTGCGAACAGACGCTCGGCGGTCAAAGCCGTCAGACCGCCCTGTCGCACATCCGCCTCATGCGCCACCAGATCGGCAATCTGCGCCAGAAACCAGGGGTCCACTGCGGTAATGCGATAGACCTCGTCCACCGAAAGGCCGGCGCGGAAGGCATCCGCCAGATACAGCACGCGTTCCGGGCGCGGCATCTTCAGCCGGTCGCGCAGCTGATCCAGTAGCTCCTCCGCGGTACCGGTCAGCCGCTCATCCAGTCCCTCGAGATCGGTTTCCATGCTGCGCAGCGCCTTCTGGAATGACTCCTGGAAGGTGCGGCCGATGGCCATGGCCTCACCCACGGACTTCATCTGCGTGGTCAGCACCGCCTCCGCGCGCGGGAACTTCTCGAAGGTGAACCGCGGGATCTTGGTCACCACGTAATCGATACTGGGTTCGAACGAGGCCGGCGTGGCGCCGCCCGTTATCTCATTGCGCAGCTCATCCAGCGTGTAGCCCACCGCCAGCTTGGCCGCGACCTTGGCGATCGGAAAACCGGTGGCCTTGGAGGCCAGCGCAGAGGAGCGCGAAACCCGCGGATTCATCTCGATGATGATCATGCGGCCATTTTCGGGGTTGATCGCGAACTGCACGTTGGAACCACCGGTCTCGACCCCGATCTCGCGCAACACCGCCAGCGAGGCGTTGCGCATGATCTGGTATTCCTTGTCGGTCAGGGTCTGCGCCGGCGCCACGGTGATGGAGTCACCGGTGTGCACGCCCATGGGATCCAGGTTCTCGATGGAGCAGATGATGATGCAGTTGTCCGCCTTGTCGCGGACCACCTCCATCTCGTATTCCTTCCAGCCCAGCACCGATTCCTCGATCAACAGCTCGTTGGTCGGGCTCAGGTCCAGCCCGCGCTCGCAGATCTCGATGAATTCCTGCCGGTTATAGGCAATGCCGCCACCGGAACCGCCCAGCGTGAAAGACGGCCGGATGATGGTAGGAAAGCCGATCCGGCTCTGCACATCCAGAGCCTCGTCCATGGAATGCGCCAGCTCCGCGGTGGGCGTGTCCAGGCCAATGCCGTTCATGGCATGGCGGAAGCGCTCACGATCCTCGGCCTTGTCGATGGCATCCCTGGAGGCACCGATCATCTCCACGCCGTACTTCTCCAGCACGCCGTGGCGGTCCAGATCGAGCGCACAGTTCAGTGCCGTCTGCCCGCCCATGGTCGGCAACAGCGCATCCGGGCGCTCGGCCTCGATGATCCGCTCCACCACCTCCCAGCTCACCGGCTCGATGTAAATGGCATCCGCGGTGTCCGGATCGGTCATGATCGTGGCCGGGTTGGAATTGACCAGAATGACCCGGTACCCCTCCTCGCGCAGGGCCTTGCAGGCCTGCACCCCGGAGTAGTCGAACTCGCAGGCCTGGCCGATCACGATCGGGCCAGCACCGATGATCAGCACACTCTGGATGTCGGTACGCTTGGGCATGGTGTCTCGCTTTCTGCCGGGGGCGGATTCAGGCCTGATGCTGCTGCATCAATTCGATGAAATGGGCGAACAGCGGTCGCACGTCGTGCGGCCCGGGGCTCGCCTCGGGATGCCCCTGAAAACTGAAGGCCGGCCGATCCGTGCGCTGGATGCCCTGCAGCGAACCGTCGAACAGCGAACGGTGCGTGGTCCGCAGCGTTGCCGGCAGGCTGTCCTCATCCACTGCAAAACCGTGGTTCTGGCTGGAGATCATCACGCGCCCGGTTGCCACATCCACGACTGGATGGTTGGCGCCATGGTGACCGAACTTCATCTTCACACTGCGCGCGCCGCTGGCCAGGCCCAGTAGCTGATGACCCAGGCAGATTCCGAAAGTGGGCAGACCGGCCTCAACCACCTCGCGGATGGCGGCAATCGCATAATCGCAGGGCTCGGGGTCGCCTGGCCCGTTGGACAGGAACACACCGTCCGGCCGCATGGCCAGCACCTCGGACGCCGGCGTTTTCGCCGGCACCACGGTGACCCGGCAGCCGTGATCCACCAACATGCGCAGGATGTTGAGCTTTATGCCGTAATCCCAGGCGACCACATGCCAGCGCAGGTCAGCGGCGTCGGTTTCTGCTGCATCGGCAGTGCCGTCGTCCAGAGTCCAGCTACCACGGCGCCACTCGTAGCTGGATTCGGTCGACACGGTCTGCGCCAGATCCATGCCCTTGAGACCGGGGAAGGCCTGCGCGGCAGCAACCGCCTGACCCTCATCCACATCGCCGGCCATGATGCAGCCGTTCTGCGCGCCTTTCTCGCGTAGCAGACGGGTCAGTCGCCGGGTGTCGACACCGGCGATGGCGACGATCCCGTGCTGCTGCAGGTATGCGGACAGATCACCCTCGCTGCGCCAGTTACTGGCACGCACCGGCAGATCGCGGATGATCAGACCACCGAACTGGACCCGGTCGGCTTCCCGGTCGATGGCATTCACCCCGGTATTGCCAATGTGCGGATACGTCAGGGTGACCAGTTGCCGACTGTAGGAGGGATCGGTGGCGATCTCCTGATAGCCGGTCATCGCGGTGTTGAATACCACCTCGCCGCTGGTGCTGCCGGCACCGCCGATGGATTCCCCGCGGAACAGTGTTCCGTCCTCGAGCGCAAGAACAGCCGGTGCGTTCAACAGCTTCTCCTGAATGCGGGCGCACGAAAGCCGAGGGCTTCGACGAAGTCCCCGTCAAACATCCGTAGGCATGAACAGTGTCCCCAAAACCGCTGCGAAGTGTACTCCAAGGCAGGCCTCGGGGGAACCGGGTCAGCCAGTGGCGCGGCGGACATCGACCACGTTACGCAGCCCCGCGACACGCTCCATAAGGCGACTCATCTGCTCCACATCACTGATCTCCACGGTCAACGTCATGCGCGCCACATGATCATCACGGCCGGTGCTGGTATTGACCCCGATCACATTCAGCTTCTCGTTGGTCAGGATGGCGGTGATGTCACGCAACAGGCCCTGCCGATCGTAGGCATCGACCTGGATATCCACCGGATACTTCTTTTCAGAACCGGCCCGCCAGCTCACCTCGACCAGGCGATGGCTATCGGTTTCCACGGCCTTGCGCAGATTGGGACAGTCCTGGCGGTGAATGGTCACTCCCTGGCCCTGGGTAATGAAACCGATCACCGGATCACCGGGTGCTGGCCGGCAGCACCGCCCGAGCCGTGTCAGCACGTTGCCAACCCCGTAGATCGAGACGTCGCCGGAGCCGTCCGAGGTGGCCTCGCGTTCCAGCGATAGCGGCTTCTCTTCGTCTCGTGGCAGCACCTGATCGCCCAGCAGGCCGGCGATCTGGCCGCCGGTGATGTCGCCCCGGCCAATGGCCGCGAGAAACTCCTCGACCTGGGGAAACCGTGTCCGCTGAGCCAGTTTCTCCAGATTGATGCCGTGCAGTCCGAGGCGATGCAGTTCGCGATCCAGCTCCTGGCGACCTGCGGTGACGTTCTTGTCGTGATCCTGCTGCCGGAACCAGGTACGAATCCGCGACCGGGCCCGACTGGTGGTGACGTAGCCTCGTGCCGGATTGAGCCAGTCGCGTCCGGGAACCGAGTTGCGCGCCGTCAGGATCTCTACCTGGTCGCCGTTCTTCAGCGTCGTGGTCAGTGGCACGATGCGGCCATTGACCTTGGCGCCCCGACAACGATGACCGACATCGCTGTGTACGTAGTAGGCAAAATCCAGCGGGGTCGCACCCCGCGGCAGGTCCATGACATCGCCCCGCGGGCTGATCACATAGACCCGGTCCTCGAACACCTCGGCCTTGAACCGATCTATGAAATCCTCTGCTGCCGAGTCATCGCGGCCTGGCTCCAGCAACTGCCGCAGCCAGGCGATACGCTGCTCGAAGCGCGGATCACGTGAACCGCCCTCCTTGTACCGCCAGTGCGCTGCCACACCCAGCTCGGACTGCTCATGCATCTCGTGGGTACGGATCTGCACCTCGACGGTCTTGCCCTCGGGCCCGACAACCGCAGTGTGCAAGGACTGGTAGTCATTTTCCTTCGGCGTGGCGATGTAGTCGTCGAACTCCTTCGGAATGTGCTTCCAGAGACTGTGCACCACGCCCAGCGTCGCGTAGCAGGCGGCAACGTCATGTACCAGCACGCGCAGGGCGCGCAGATCGAACAGCTCGTGAAAGCCGAGGCCCTTGCGCTGCATCTTCTTCCAGATGCTGTAGATGTGCTTCGGCCGACCGTGCACCTCGCCATCAATGCCGGCGCGGTCAAGCGCCGCCTGCAACTCGCCGGTGATCTGCTGGATATAGCGCTCCCGGTCCTTGCGCTTCTCGCGCAGCAAACGGGCGACTCGCTTATAGGTCTCCGGCTCCCGGTAACGGAAGCTCAGATCCTCCATCTCCCACTTCACCTGCCAGATGCCCAGGCGATTGGCCAGCGGCGCATAGATGTCGGCCGCCTCGCGCGCCACCCGCTGCCGCACGGGCTCGGGCAGGGTTTTCAGGGTGCGCAGATCATGCAGCCGTTCGGCCAGCTTGATGAATACCACCCGGATGTCCTGGGCCATGGCCAGCAGCAGCTTGCGCAACGCTTCGGACTGCCCCTCGCGGTCATTGCCCGGTGTTTCATGCAGTGTGCTGATCAGGTCCATCCGCGAGACGCCGTCGATCATCACCAGCGCCTCGGCATCGCAGCCCTCGCGCTGGGCATACCAGACCTCGGGATTGACCGCTGGCGCATCGTGCAGCAAACCGGCCACCAGGGTATGCACATCGAGCTTGAGGCCGGCCAGGATCGTGGCCACCGACAGGCCATGCTCGAAATAGCTCTCGCCGGAGGCACGGCAGGTGCTGCCATAACTGGTCTGGGCAAGCTCCCAGGCACCCGCCACCAGACTGCGTTCATCCGCCGACGCCTGCGGCAGAATCGTGTCCAGCCAGCGGTCGAGGGTCGGCTCGCCGCGAGCGAACAACTCGCTGAGGTCATCGGTGACACTAACCATGCTGCTCCTGATGCACCCGGTGCCGGCCCGCGCCCCCGGATGGGCAGAATCGCCTCCGACGATCATCGCGGGACTTGTCCGGCTGAATGGCCGGCATTCTACGCCGCCCGGACAGAAGAAAAACACTGTTGCTGTACAAAAAAACACTGTCTATAGTAACAGTCATACCGTTTCCGCATCCCTCCGATGGAGATCGCCCATGCAATCGTTGA
>SKGQ01000016.1 GCA_007117515.1 Ectothiorhodospiraceae bacterium
CGCGAAACTCCTTCAGGTAGGGCAACAGACTGAGGATCACCCGCCAGTTGGGGCGGACACCGGGTTCACTGATGGAACTGCTTGGACGCAAGGCGGGCACCGTTATCAAAGGGTGGGCGTGCGAAGCGAATCATTTCACACAATGGTATTCTTGCCGCCGGCATCATACCGAGCCGCGGGCCTGGGCCAAAAGACAGAAAAAAGTCGCGCCCGCATCAGCACGCTTCATCAGCCTCGAGACAAACCGGACATCATGCAGCAGGCAGAACGCGCCATCTTCGATCTTCGCCGTGGACATCCCGTATTCCTGCAGGAAGCAGCCGCGGACGGAGCCTTGATCGCCGCCGTCGAAACCATGGCCGAATTCCAGCCACAGGAACTTCGCGAACTCGGTGGCGGGCCCCTGCGCCTGATTCTCAGCACCCGCCGTGCCGAGGCGCTGGGCCTGCCGCCAGCAGACCCCACGGCATCTGCAGTCTGCGTCGAACTGCCGGAGACAGTGACCGCCGAACAGATCCTGGCGCTGGTTTGCGGCGAGGACATCATGCCGCCGGAGGAACTCGGCCACATGACAACCGCGGATGCGGCCGGACTCGAGACCGTTGCCGTGGATCTGACCCGAAGCGCGCGCCTGCTGCCGGCGGCGTTGGCGGTCCGTTCGCGGCCGGCGGAAGCGTCGCCCCTGGCGGAACAGTTGCGGATGCAAACCATTCTGACAGTCCCCATACGCGAGGCACAGCGACTGATCAGCACGCCACGGCTGCGGATGAGCTGGATCAGTACCGCTGAAGTACCGCTTGAAGACGCTACGTATACGCGCTTTGTCCTGTTCCGTGAAAGCAACGGCATGCTGGAACATGTCGCGATTCTGATCGGCCATCAGGATCAATGGCCCGATCCGGTGCCGGTCCGGGTGCATTCCGCCTGTCTGACCGGGGACCTGTTCGGCAGCCTGCGCTGCGACTGTGGCGAGCAGTTGCGCCGCAGCGTCCGGTTGATTCGCGACGCAGGTGGTGGCGTCCTGCTTTACATGGCGCAGGAGGGTCGCGGTATCGGCCTGGCGAACAAACTGCGTGCCTATACCCTGCAGAGTTGCGGCCTGGACACCGTGGATGCCGACCGTGTGCTCGGCTTTCGCGATGATGAAAGACGCTATGACAGTGCCGTCTTCATGCTGCAGGAACTGGGCGTTGACCGCATTGCCCTGTTTACCAACAACCCGGAGAAGGTTCGCGCACTGGAAACCGGCGGCGTGCAGGTACTGGAACGGCGGCCCATGCACGGCCGGGTGCATGACCACAACCGGGGCTACTTGCGGACCAAGGCAGACCGCGCTGGTCACATGCTGCAGGATCTGCTCGACAATAACGAGGACAGCCGGGACACGTCGGGAAACAACTCGTAGTCAGGTAGACGCTGACCAGTGAACAAGTCGGCAGTGTTTCCCTAGAATCCCTGGCCATCCGGCCGCCCCTGAAACCATTCCAGCCGGGACCGCAGCGTCACCACGCTGCCGACGATCAGCAGCGTCGGGGCATGCACCTCGCGCGCGGCAACCCGGTCCGGCAAATCACTTACCGTGCCGACGATTACCTGCTGGCGATCCGTGGTGCCCTGCTCCACCAGCGCCGCGGGCATCAGCGGATCCATACCGTGTGCCAGCATGCCCGCACACAACGCCGGCAGTGTATGCAGCCCCATGTAGCAGACCACGGTCTGACCGGGTCGGACCAGCGCCGGAAAATCCACATCGACGCCGCCGGCTCGACGATGGCCGGTGACGAAGATGCAGGACTGGGCGTGATCGCGATGGGTCAACGGAATGCCGGCGTAGGCGGCGCAACCGCTGGCGGCGGTGATACCCGGGACCACCTGGAACGGTATACCCCAGTCCAGCAGGCGATCGAGTTCCTCGCCGCCACGACCGAAAATAAAGGGGTCACCGCCCTTCAGGCGCGCGACCCGAAGGCCCTGCTGCGCCAGGTCGCGGAGGCGCACGTTGATCTCATCCTGCGGCACGGGGTGCCGGTCCCGCTGTTTACCAACGTTGATCCGTTCGCAGTGCTCGGGAATCAGCGCCAGGATGGCCGGCGCCACCAGACGGTCGTACAGCACGACATCCGCAGCCTGGAGCAGGCGCAAGGCGCGCCTGGTCAGCAGTTCCGGATCACCGGGGCCGGCGCCGATGAGATAGACCTCGCCTCGACCCGAGGCGCCCTGCGCTTTCCGGACCGGTCGGGGCTCTGCATCCAGGGTGCGCAGCAGGTCCAGCGTCGACTCGGCCGGGCAGCCCTCGCCGTAACGCAGCGCAATGCCTTGCTGCCGCCCCCATTCAAGGGCCACCGCATTGACCCGCGGATCGTCGTCCAGCGCCAACAGCAACGCGACATCCCCGCCGGTCTGGCCATCAAGGTCCGGGACAACACGGCAGGACATGCCACGCACCTGCAGACCTTCAACCCTTGCCTGAAGCTGCGGTCCTGCGCCAACCACAAGGCAGAGCCCGGCGCTCGGCTTCAGACCAATGGTTATTCCCGTCACAATGTCACCGTCATTCGTCCTGGCCCCGCCGCCGATCCTCTGGCTTGACCCCGGACCGACCGCAGCGGTTATGCTCATTTGTTATAAAGACTTGCACAATGCGGAGTCACGCAACAGGGCCAGCCCATGAAACTCAATCAACTGCGTTACATCTGTGAAGTCGCCCGACGGGATTTGAATGTGTCCGCCGCCGCCGAGGCCCTGTTCACATCACAGCCCGGTGTCAGCAAGCAGATTCGTCTCCTAGAAAGCGAACTGGGCGTACAGATCTTTGAACGCAGTGGCAAGCATCTGACCCAGGTCACGCCTGCCGGCAAGGAAATCCTGGCGGTGGCCGAACGCGTGCTCGGCGATGTCCGCAACATCACATGTATCGCCGAAGAACACGTGGACGAATCCCGCGGCAGCCTGTCCATCGCCACCACCCACACCCAGGCACGACATGCGCTGCCCCACGTGGTCAAGACATTCCGCGAGCGTTACCCCAACGTCAGCCTGCACATGCATCAGGGTACGCCAATGCAGATCGCCGATCAGGCCGCCCGCGGCAGCGTGGATTTTGCCATTGCCACCGAGGCCATCGAACTGTTCGAGGATCTGGTGATGCTGCCCTGCTACCGCTGGAACCGCAGTGTGGTCGTGCCCCACGGCCACCCCTTGTTGCAGGAGTCACCGCTCAAACTCAGCAGCCTGGCCGCGTACCCGCTGGTTACGTATGTGTTCGGCTTCACCGGTCGGTCGAAGCTCGACAAGGCTTACCGCGAGCAAGGGCTGGAGCCGGAGGTTGTGTTCACGGCCACCGATTCCGAGGTGATCAAGACCTATGTTCAGCTCGGACTTGGTGTCGGCATCATTGCGAGCATGGCATTCGACCCGGACCGCGACACGGGGTTGACCGCCATTGACGCCAGCCACCTGTTCGAACCCAGCATCACCAATATCGGTTTCCGCCGAGGTGCTTATCTACGCGGCTACATGCGCGACTTCATTCACCTGTTCGCACCGCATATCACGGAGCAGACCATCGAACGCGGGATTGCCGCCCGCAGCCGGGAGCAACGGGCCGCACTGATCGGCGAACTGGAACCCCTGCTAGGTGAGCATTGACCCCGGTCAGCCCGCCTCGATGCGTTCCACACCGGCCATGTACGGACGCAGCACCTGGGGGACGCGAATGCTGCCGTCCGCTTCCTGGTAGTTCTCCATCACCGCGATCAGGCAACGACCCACCGCCAGCCCGGAGCCGTTCAAGGTGTGCAACAGTTCCGGCTTGCCGGATTCCGGATTGCGCCAGCGCGCCTGCATCCGCCGCGCCTGGAAGTCGCGGCAATTACTGCAGGAAGAGATTTCCCGATAGCGCTGCTGGCCCGGCAGCCAGACCTCAAGGTCGTAGGTGCAGGCAGCGGCAAAGCCCATGTCGCCGGTACACAGGTGCAGCAGCCGATAGGGCAACTCCAGCTGCTGCAGGATCGCTTCCGCGTGCCCGGTCAGCTGCTCCAGCGCGGCGCCGGAATCCTCGGGCTTCACCAGTTGCACCAGTTCCACCTTCTCAAACTGGTGCTGACGGATCATGCCGCGTACGTCCTTGCCATAGGAACCGGCTTCGGCGCGAAATGCAGGACTGTAGCAAACCATTTTCTGAGGCAGGGACTCGACCTCGAGAATCTGCTCGCGAGCGAGATTCGTAACCGGCACCTCAGCAGTCGGTATCAGATAAAAGTCGGGATCTCCGGCGATCGCGAAGAGATCATCGCCAAATTTCGGCAATTGGCCAGTACCCTGCATCGAAGCGGTGTTGACCAGGAAGGGCACGTTGACCTCAGTGTAGCCATGCTGCTCCACATGCCAGTCGATCATGAACTGGGCCAGCGCCCGGTGCAGCCGGGCAATCTGACCTCGCATGACCACGAAACGGGAACCGGCCAGCAGACTGCCGGCCTCGAAGTCCAGCTTGCCACCCTCACCCAGCTCGATGTGATCACGGGCGCGAAACGCGAAATCCGGGGGTGTACCCCAGCGCCGGAGCTCGACATTATCCGCTTCATCCTCGCCCACCGGTACGCCGGAATCCGGCAGATTGGGCATCTGCAGGTGCCAGTCCGCCAGCGCCGCCTGAGCAGCATCAAGCTCCGCCTTGGCACCATCGAGCTTCTCGCCCAGATCGGCCACGGCATTCAGTAGCGGCTGAATATCCTCGCCGGCCGCCTTTGCCTTGCCGATGGATTTGGATCGGGTGTTACGCTCGTTCTGCAAATCCTGGACCACGATCTGCAATTCACGACGCCGTTCGTCCTGCTGACGGTAGCGCGTAACGTCCAATACATAACCACGCGAATTCAAGGCTTTGGCGACGGTTTCTGTCTCGCCGCGGAGCAATCTCGGATCGAGCATGAAGCAACATTCCCTTGTTCAGTGCGGGGTGACCGGCCCATGGCCGGCTGATTCAGGCGAGGAATTGTAACCGCTGGCGCCGGGCAGGATAAGCCGGACTCGGAAAGAGCGCTTCAACGCGGCATCAGGACTGCCGTTCGTCTTCCTGCCGGTCCAGCTCGGCCCGGTAATCCAGCATCTCGCGAAATCGCTTTTCCTGACCGTACGGGCTGGGCCGGTAGAAGGTCTGCACCGGAACGCCTTCGGGCCAGCAGTCGTGGGACGCGCCCGCCGGGAAGGCGTTCGGCTCATTGTGAGCGTAGCGGTATCCCTTGCCGTGGCCCAGCTCCTTCATCAGCGCAGTCGGTGCGTTGCGCAGATAGGCGGGGACCGAGCCATGGGGGTACTGGCGGGCAGCGGCACTGGCCGCTTTCCAGGCCTGGTCGATGGCATTGCTTTTCGGTGCGATGGCAAGGTGAATCGCAGCGTGGGCAATGGCGCGTTCGCCTTCATGCTGCCCCAGTCGCAGGAAGGCATCCCAGGCGGCAATGACCAGCGGCAGCGCCCGAGGATCGGCGTTGCCCACGTCTTCCGAGGCTATCGCGGTCAAACGTCGGACAACATCCAGCGGATCACCGCCGCCGGCAATGAAGCGCGCGATGTAATACAGCGATGCATCCACCCGCGAAGAGCGGATCGATTTGTGGATCGCGGACAGCAGGTCGTAATAGGCGTCGCCGGACTTGTCCATGGCGCCGCCGACATGGCCGATCACTTCGTCCACCGCCGCCTGGGACAGCACCTCGTGATCACCCTCCGACTCGGCGAAATCACTGGCGGTTTCCAGCAGTCCCAGGGCTCGGCGCGCGTCGCCGCCGCTGACGCGGGCCAGCCGACCCAGGGTTGCATCGTCAACCTGGAGTCGACGCGCCCCCAGCCCACGCTCGCTGTCATTCAGCGCCCGGCGCAGGATCTCGACCATGGCCACATCATCCAGCGGCTTGAGGACATACACGCGCATCCGCGACAGCAGCGCGGAATTGAGTTCGAAGGAGATGTTTTCGGTACTGGCGCCAAGCAGCGTGAGCAGGCCCGATTCCACATGTGGCAACAGGGCGTCCTGCTGTGACTTGTTGAAGCGGTGAATCTCGTCCAGGAACAACACCGTGCGCCGCCCCTGGCGCCTTGACTCCTCGGCCTCGGCCGCCACCTTGCGGATATCCTTGACCCCGGCGGACACCGCCGACAGCTGCACCAGCCTCGCATCCACGGCGCGGGCGAGGATCTCTGCCAGCGTGGTCTTGCCGACCCCGGGTGGCCCCCACAGCACCAGCGAGCGCACGGTGCCGGCCTCGACCATGCGCCTCAGCGGCTTGCCCGGCCCCAGCACCGCCTCCTGGCCGACATAATCGTCCAGGCTTCGCGGTCGCATGCGGGCCGCCAGCGGCTGCTGCGGATCCGCACTGGCCTGGCCCTCGAACAAATCCACTGAAGTCACTCCGATGGCTCGCCGATCAGATCCACATCTTCCGGCACCTGGTAATCAAAAAGCTCACTGGAAAGATCAGGATTCCTCTCCACCTCACTGAACTCCAGACGGTTTTCCTGCCCCATGCCATCCTTGACCACAACGGTTTCCGGAACGCCGTCAACGAATCGCAGGCGCACGGAGGTGACTTCCCAGCCCTCGTCGCGCGGCGTCAGCGTAACCCAGTCACCGTCGCTGCCGATCTGAAACTGGGATTCCAGATCTTCCAGTTCGCCACTGAGCATCAGCGCCGGACCACTGCCAAGCACCTCTTCCAGCGGTCTTACGGTGACCTGAAACAGGTCCGCATCGTGAACCCAGAGATCACGGCCGTCAGCCACGATATCCTGCTCGTAAGGGGCCTCATATTCCCAGCGGAAACGGTTCGGACGCTGGATGTACATGATCCCCTCGGTACGTTCCATCAACTCACCCCGGTCGTCCACGGTTTCCTGGATGAACCGCCCCGACAGGCTGTGAACCTCGGTGTAATACGCCTCCAACTGCGTACGGTTATCGGCCTGCGTCGACGCCGCAGTCAGCAACAGGGCCACCAGCATGATGAAGTATTTCAAGACGTCCTCCCGGCCGCACGGCGTGCGGCGTTGGCCACGGGCTTCAAGGAAACACTGATTTATTCCCGCGTCTGCGCACGAGACCGGTTTCGGTCATCTGGCGAGCATGCGAATAGATCATTGCCCCTTGAGAGTGAGGGCCTGAGGATTAACCGGACCTGAATCAATCCTTCGGCGGTGGCGGCGCGATAACCTCGCGGCCACCGTTGGCCTGCAGGGGGCCGACGATACCGGCGGATTCCATCTCCTCCACCAGTCGCGCGGCGCGGTTATAGCCCACTTTCAATCGACGCTGGACGCCGGAAATCGAGGCACGGCGGCTCTCGGTGACGATGTACACCGCCTGATCATAGAGCGGATCGGATTCGCCACCGGACCCTGAGGACTCCCCAGGCAACCCCGGAATCGGCGTGGTCTCGGCGGACTCCTCCAACAGGCCATCGATATAATCGGGCTGGCCGGTCTGCTGCAGATGCTCGACCACCTTGTGCACATCGGCATCGGAGACGAAGGCGCCGTGAACACGGACCGGCAGCCCGGATCCGGGCGGCAGATAAAGCATATCGCCGTGGCCCAGCAGCGCCTCGGCACCCTGCTGGTCGAGAATGGTGCGCGAATCGATCTTGGAGGACACCTGAAAGGCGATCCGGGTCGGGATGTTCGCCTTGATCAGGCCGGTGATGACATCCACCGATGGGCGCTGGGTCGCCAGAATCAGATGCAGGCCGGCCGCGCGGGCCTTCTGCGCCAACCGGGCAATCAGCTCCTCGACCTTCTTGCCGACGATCATCATCATGTCGGCAAATTCGTCCACCACGACAACGACATACGGCAACGGCTCCAGCAACGGTGCCTCGGTGGCGGTGGCCTCACCATCCGGCGCCGTCCACAATGGATCATGCAACGGCTGACCGGCCGCCGTCGCCTCCCGCACCTTGCGGTTGAAGCCCGAGATGTTGCGTACCCCCATGGCCGCCATCAAGCGATAGCGGCGTTCCATTTCGCCGACACACCAGCGCAGCGCGTTGGCCGCTTCCTTCATGTCGGTGACCACCGGTGCCAGCAGATGGGGGATGCCGTCATAGATCGACAACTCAAGCATCTTCGGGTCGATCATGATCAGCCGAACATCGTCCGGCTGATTCTTGTACAGCAGACTCAGGATCATGGCGTTGACGCCCACAGACTTGCCCGAGCCGGTGGTGCCCGCGACCAGCAGATGCGGCATCTTGGCCAGATCCACGACCACAGGCGCACCGCCGATGTCCTTGCCCAGGGCCATCGACAGCGGGGAACTGGCCTTGTCCCAGTTCTCGGAACGCACGATCTCGCTGAAGGCGATGATCTGCCGGTTCTCGTTGGGAATCTCCAGGCCAATGACCGACTTGCCCGGAATCACTTCAACCACGCGCACACTGATCACCGACAATGCACGGGCCAGATCCTTGGCCAGATTGGAGATCTGACTGACCTTGACCCCGGCGGCGGGTTGCGCCTCGAAGCGCGTGATGACCGGCCCGGGCTGCACCGCAACCACCTCGATCTCGACCCCGAAATCCGCCAGTTTGAGTTCCAGCTGCCGCGACATGGCCTCGAGCGCCTCCTTGGAATAGGAGGCCTGCTGCTCTGGCGGTGGATCCAGGAGGCTGACCGGCGGCAGACCGTCGGCGCCTGGAGCACGGTCGAACAAGGGGATCTGCTTTTCCTTTGCCACCCGGGGGCTGGCCTTGAGCGCCGGCGTATTGGCCTCGATCTGCAGTGCCTTGCGGGTCTTGCGAGCCTCTGCGTCGCGTGCCCGGGACTCGGCGCGGCCCTTCGCTGCGCGCTGCCCTTCCCGTCGATCCCGCAGCCGCAGGACAAGTTCGTACAGCTTGCCGGCGGCAACCAGGGAAAACTTGCCCACCAGGTCCATCAGGGCCAGCCAGGACAAACCCGTGAACAGCGTGACACTGGCCAGAAAAACAGCCAGCAGCAGCAACGTGGCACCAAGGAAACTGAACAAGCCGGTCAGGCCGTTGCTGACCAGTTCGCCAAGCAACCCCCCGGAATGCAGCGGCACCGTCCCGGCCACGGGCTCAACATGCATCGCGGCAATCGCCGCGCCGGACAGCACCGTGAACACGAAACCGATGGCACGAAAACCGAAAATACCCCAGTGAAAGGCGTTGTCCCGTCGCTGCCAGCGCCAGGCAAGAGCGCCGGAGAACGCAACCATCACCGGAAACAGGAAGGCAACGTAGCCAAACAGGAAAAGGAACACATCCGCAAACCACGCGCCGGCAACACCGCCAGCATTGTTCACCGGGCCACTGTCACCGCTGTAGGTCCAGCCAGGGTCCGTCGGCGAGTAAGTGGCCAGGGCGGCAAAAAGGTACAGTGCCAGCGCAAGCAGCAGGAACAGCGACCCCTCGCGCAGACCGCGCGCCACGTGATTGCCCAGCAGCGATGGAAACTTTTGCTTGGTGTCAGAACCTGCCACGCCGAACCATTAACCTCAGATGTTTAATGAAATGTGTCGCCTAAGTTACTACAGTGCCCTAGAACATGATGCCGGTGAAGTGCAACTCACGGGGCGAAGTATAGCCCCGTGGGCCTGCTTGCCGATAGCATGACGGGAGGATCATCCTGTCAATAGTGCGCACCGATGCCGGCGTCAACACAACGGAGCATTCCGGGCCCGGGGATGTCGATACTTCCAGCGGCCAAGATTCCTGGATTCCACTGCATGCAGATCGAGATTACCGAACGGATCGATGCCGTTGCCGCCGCCGACTGGGATGCGCTGACGACAGACGACAACCCGTTTCTGCGGCATGCCTTTCTCGACGGGCTGGAGAAGACGGCCTGCGTCGGTGGCAGCACTGGCTGGCACCCGCATCATTTTCTGCTCCGCGATCCCGATGGGCGGCTGATCGCTGCCATGCCGGCCTATCTGAAAACCCACTCCCGTGGTGAATTCGTGTTCGACTGGGCCTGGGCCGAGGCCTTTGAACGCGCCGGCGGCCGGTATTACCCGAAACTGGTGATCGCCGTGCCATTCACACCGACCACGGGTCCGCGCGTGCTCCACCACGCCTCGCTTGAGCGCGGCGTCGCCATTCGCACGATGCTGGAAGCCGCCACGGAGTTCTGCCGCAAGCAACAGCTGTCGTCGATGCATTGCCTGTTCTGCGAAGACCACGAGGCCGATGAACAGCAGGCCCACGGCCTGCTGCGGCGTCTTGGCTGCCAGTTTCACTGGCGCAACCCCGGCTATCCGGATTTCGAGGCGTTCCTGGCCGAGTTCTCCAGCAAGAAGCGCAAGAACGTCAGGCGGGAACGGCGGCTGGCGCGCGAGGCAGCGACCGAGTTCCGCATTGTCAGCGGGGACGAGGTCACGACAGAACACTGGCAGCAATTTCACCAGTACTACAGCGACACGTTTCACATGTACGGCAACCTGCCGCCGCTGAACCTGGCGTTCCTGCAGACCATCGCCCACACCATGGGCCGACAGGTCCTGATGTCCCAGGCCCTGGACCAGGACGGCTTGCTCGCCGCTGCGCTGTTATTCCGCAGCGGCTCGACCCTGTATGGGCGTTACTGGGGATGCCGGGAGGAACGTCAGGGCGTGCACTTCGAGACCTGCTTCTATCAGGGCATCGAGTACTGCATCCGCAACGGTCTACAACGTTTCGAGCCCGGCGCCCAGGGCGAGCACAAGATCGCGCGCGGCTTTCTGCCGACGGCGACGAACTCCTGTCACTGGCTGGACCACAGCGGCTTTCGTGAGGCAGTCGCCGATTTCCTCGAGCGGGAAACACCGATGGTCCGGGGATACATGGCGAATCTGGACGGCCATGCGCCGTTCCGGGACGGCTCTGACAGCGCCTCGCAGCCGCCGATGCGGGCGATTTCCTCATGATCGTGCGCAGCCCCACCAGGCGCCCGGCCTTCCTCGACGACTGCCCGGAGGACTGGTTTCCGCCGCCGGAACAGGCGCTGGAGGATCCGAACGGCCTGCTGGCCATCGGCGGTACCCTGTCCCGAACACGCCTGGTCGCGGCCTACCGCCGTGGCATCTTTCCCTGGTATGGCGACGGCCAGCCGCTGCTCTGGTGGACGCCGGATCCGCGCGCGGTGCTCCTGCCGGAGCGGCTCCGGGTATCCCGCAGTCTGGAAAAACGGATGCGCAACGGTGGCTTTTTGGTGACATGGAATACCGACTTCGCCGCGGTTATCGATGCCTGTGCCGCTCCCCGCGATGGCGCGACAGACACCTGGATCACCTCTGCCATGCGCGCCGCCTATCTGGATCTTCACCATGACGGCAGGGCCCACAGCGTCGAGGTCTGGCGGGATCAGGCATTGGTGGGCGGACTTTATGGCGTCTTGATGGGCACGGTGTTCTTCGGTGAATCGATGTTCAGCCGCGAGCGGGATGCCTCGAAGATCGCCCTGGTCCGGCTGATTCGCTCACTCCAGGCACGTGGCCTGAGCCTGGTGGACTGCCAGGTCCCGTCGGACCACCTGCGGCGGCTCGGGGCCGAGGAAATCCCGCGCACCGCATTCCAGCGTCTGCTCCAACAGGCCCTCGGCAACGCACTGTTGCCAGCGCCGGCAGGGGGACTGTTGCCGTGAGCCGGGACGCATCCCAGGATCAGCAACTGCTCTGGCTGTACTCCACGGGCGAACACGAATGCTCGTATTTGCCCGACCGCAGGGCGCGAACGGTCTTCGTTGATCCGCGTCACGCCTTGACCGCAACCCAGTACGGCACCCTGGCCCGTCAGGGCATGCGCCGCAGCGGCAGCTACGTGTACCAACCCAACTGCGCCGCCTGCCAGGCCTGCAAGAGCCTGCGCGTGGACGCCATGGCCTTTCGCCCGAACCGCAGCCAGCGCCGCTGCCTGAAACGCAACGACGACCTGCGGATCGTCAGTCGCTCACCGGTTTTCAACGAGGCGCACTTCCGGCTGTACCGGGAATATCTGCAACGACGACACCCCGGCAGCAGCATGGCCGATGCAGATCCGGAACGTTACATGGAGTTTCTGGTGGCGGACTGGTCGCAAACCCGTTTCAACGAAATCCGGCGTGGAGAGACCCTGCTTGGCGTCGCGGTGACCGATTACCTGCCGGATGGCCTGTCGGCGGTCTACACCTTTTTCGATCCCGAGGAGGAGGCCCGCAGCCTGGGCACCTGGGCGATCCTGTGGCAGATCAGCGAAGCCCGCGCCGCGGGGCTGGCGCATGTCTATCTCGGCTACTGGATCGAGGAAAGCCCGCGGATGCGCTACAAGGCATCGTTTCGGCCCTGCGAGATCCATCTCGGCGGCCGCTGGCAGGTCCTCCGTTACCCATCCGATAGCGAGCGTTAGCCGAACACCGAGGGATTGGCGTTGCATGGCGCCCAGGCCCTGGAATGACATGCGTCTTCCAGGGCCTGGGCGCCAATGGATCGACCTTGTTCTCAAGTCTGAGCGGTGAGGCCCTTTTCTGCTAGACTATCGCGTTTTCCGGTTAGCGCGATTGGTACTGCGCCTACCGGCTTACCGATTGCGAAGCGAAGGAGACGATTGCCGAATGGCTCGAGAAGACCACATCAAGATGAACGGCAAGGTGGTGGATACCCTGCCGAACACCATGTTC
This sequence comes from Ectothiorhodospiraceae bacterium, assembly GCA_007117515.1. Taxonomy (GTDB): domain Bacteria; phylum Pseudomonadota; class Gammaproteobacteria; order Nitrococcales; family Aquisalimonadaceae; genus Methylonatrum. The sequence goes on from SKGQ01000016.1 coordinate 12,646, forward strand.
CGGGTGGAACTGGAAAACGGCCATGTGGTGACTGCCCATATTTCGGGCAAGATGCGCAAGCACTACATCCGCATCCTCACCGGTGACACGGTCACCGTTGAGCTGACGCCCTACGACTTGAGCAAGGGTCGTATCACCTACCGGGCACGCTGAGCGGCCGCGCGTCTCCGCGCGGCCTGCCCCTCTCAGGCAATCAGACGACGGCTTCCGGTTCTTCCCGGAAGCTGAAGGTCAATTCCCCATCTTCGACGCGCACGACGACCTCGCCGCCGCGAGACAGGCGGCCGAATAACAGTTCTTCGGCCAGCGGCTTGCGCACGGATTCCTGCAACAGGCGGGCCATCGGCCTTGCGCCCATCTTCGGATCGTAGCCACGGTCTGCAACCCAGTCCCGCGCTTCCTCGTCGATCCGCAGCGTGACGTTTTTCTCCATCAACTGCATGGTCAGCTCGTCGATGAACTTGTCGACCACGCGGCGTACGGTCGCGGCATCCAGGCCATCGAACTGGATAATCGCATCCAGCCGGTTGCGAAACTCCGGGGCAAAGCCCTTACGAATCACTTCCATCCCGTCCGTGGCGTGGTCCTGGTTGCGGAAACCGATGGATGGCCGACTCATTTCCTCGGCACCGGCATTGGTGGTCATCACCAGGATCACATTTCGGAAATCCGCCTTGCGGCCGTTGTTGTCGGTCAGCGTGCCGTGATCCATCACCTGCAAAAGCAGGTTGAAGACATCCGGATGAGCCTTCTCGATCTCGTCCAGCAAGACGACGGAATACGGATGCTTGAGGACCTCCTCGGTCAGCAACCCGCCCTGATCAAAGCCGACATACCCCGGGGGCGCGCCGATCAGTCGCGAAACCGTGTGCCGCTCCATGTATTCCGACATGTCGAAGCGAATCAGCTCGACGCCAAGGTGCATGGCAAGTTGCCGCGTGACCTCGGTTTTGCCCACGCCGGTGGGTCCGGCAAACAGGAAGGAACCTGTCGGCTTGTTCGGCACCGCGAGACCCGCGCGGGACATCTTGATGGTCGAGGCCAGGGTGGAAATCGCCGCATCCTGACCGTAGATCAGGGCGCGAAGATCGCGCTCCAGCGTCTCCAGCACTTTCATATCGGAACTGGACACCCGCTTCGGCGGAATGCGAGCCATGCTCGAAACCACCATCTCGATGTCCGGTACACCGATGGTTTTCTTCTGCTTCGACGGCGGCAGCAGTTTGAGTCTGGCGCCGGCCTCGTCGATCACGTCGATGGCCTTGTCCGGTAAACGCCGATCGGTAATGTGCTTGCCCGCCAGTTCGGCCGCCGCACGCAACGCCGGTGCCGTGTACTTGACGCCGTGATGTTCCTCAAAGCGGCTTTTCAGGCCACGCAGGATGTGCACGGTGTCCTCGACGCTCGGCTCAGGCACATCGATTTTCTGAAAACGACGGGCCAGGGCGCGATCTTTCTCGAAAATACCGCGATATTCCTGGTACGTGGTCGAACCGATGCACTTGAGTTCGCCATTGGCGAGCATCGGCTTGATCAGGTTGCTGGCATCCATCACCCCACCGGAGGCCGAACCGGCACCGATGATGGTGTGGATCTCGTCGATGAAAAGAATCGCACCCGGCGTTTTCTGCAACTGCTTCAGCAGGCCCTTGAGCCGCTTCTCGAAGTCGCCGCGGTACTTGGTACCCGCCACCAGCGAACCGAGGTCCAGGGCGTAGATGGTGCTGCTGCGCAGCACTTCGGGCACGTCCCCGTCGACGATCTGCTTGGCCAGGCCCTCGGCAATAGCGGTCTTGCCGACGCCGGCCTCGCCCACATAGAGGGCGTTGTTCTTGC
>SKGQ01000201.1 GCA_007117515.1 Ectothiorhodospiraceae bacterium
ACCAAGTCGGGTTCGACTCCCGAAGCGCAGCGCAGGGAGCCCGTTGGCGCAGAGCGCCAACGACAATCCCACCCCTTCAGTTTGACCGAGTTGGCGATCGGAGCCACCCCGGTTCAACAAGTCGGGTTCGACTCCCGGCCCAACCGTCCACCCAAGCCTCCTTATTTCGATGCTTCCTGATTGGATGCCCCGAGCGCAGATGCTAGACTGCGCCGCACTTGCCATACCGCCATGCGGGCTGGTGAGCGGGCAAGCGCCCGGCCTCAATGGCGGCGGCGCCGGTCCCCTCGCGACGATATGTTGTGAATCCGGTCAGGCCCGGAAGGGAGCAGCCGTAGCAGCAGACTCGGGCGCCGGGGTGTGGCTGGTTGTCGTCGCCTCCAATTCAATGAAGCGCTGGTCCATGCTTGCCGTTGCTTGGGCCGCATTTTCCCGACTGCTGCGTTGCGCGGCCTGACTGCAGAATGACTGCGGCGCTGCAAGGCGCGCCTTGCCTCCGAAAAATACGGACTGCCAAGGCAGACGTCGGAATAGATCAGCGTTTCCTTCCATGGCTCGTTGACACTGCACGCGGTGTTACACTTCGGCTCTCATTCAGTCCCGGGTCAGCGGTATCGCGTTTACGCCATGAGTCATCAGGTTCTCGCACGAAAATACCGGCCGCGCAGCTTCGAGGAGTTGGTCGGGCAGGAACATGTGCTGCGGGCCCTGGCCAATGGCATGGCCCAGTCGCGGCTGCACCACGCCTACCTTTTTACCGGCACCCGCGGGGTTGGCAAGACCACGCTGGCGCGGATCCTCGCGCGCTGCCTGAACTGCGAGCAGGGCGTAAGCAGCACACCCTGCGGTGAGTGCGGTGCCTGTCGCGAGATCGACGAGGGTCGCTTCGTCGACCTGATCGAGGTTGATGCGGCCTCGCGAACCAAGGTTGAGGACACCCGCGAACTGCTCGACAACGTGCAGTACGCGCCGACCCGGGGCCGCTACAAGATCTATCTGGTCGATGAAGTGCACATGCTGTCCGGCCACAGCTTCAATGCCCTGTTGAAGACCCTGGAAGAGCCACCGCCACACGTGGTCTTTCTGCTCGCGACCACCGACCCGCAGAAGCTGCCGGTAACCGTGCTATCCCGCTGCCTCCAGTTCAATCTGAAACGACTGACCCCGGACATGATCGCCACGCACCTGCGTGCGGTGATGGAGCAGGAACAGGTGGAGGCAGATGACCGGGCATTGCAGCGGCTGTCGCGGGCCGCCGATGGCTCCATGCGCGATGCGCTGAGTCTCACCGATCAGGCCCTGGCGTTCGGTTCCGGCCAGCTGCGCGAGGACGATGTGGCCAGCATGCTCGGGTCCATCGATACCAGTTGGGTGCTGGACCTCCTGCAGGCACTTGCGGCAGGCGACGGGCCAGGCCTGATGCAGGTGGCGGATGGCCTGGCCGAGCAGGCGCCGGATTTCGCCGATGTACTGGCGGCATTGCTGGAAAGCCTGCATGGGCTGGCGGTCCTGCAGACCGTTCCTGAGGCTGCGGACCCCGCGGATCCCGCGTTCGAGCGCATGCAGCAACTGGCCGAGGCGCTGGCGGCCGAGGATGTTCAGCTTTACTACCAGATTGCCCTGATCGGGCGCCGCGATCTGGCACTGGCGCCGGATCCGCGTCTGGGGTTCGATATGGTGTTGCTGCGTATGCTCGCGTTTCGCCCCGACAGCGGCGGTGAAACGCTGGAGCAGTCGGGGGCAGGGCAGGCGACCAAGGGCCGAGCCGCCCCGGCAGCACCGCAAGAGAGGCCGCCAGCACCGGTCCCGGCAAGATCCCCGGACGCCAAAGTCCAGGTCAGCGCCCCGACCCGTGCAGCGAATCAGGTCACGGAAAGCAGTGGCCCGATGGCGGAGGAGCGGCCATCCCCGTCGCCGGCCGAACACGCCACTCCATCGAAAACAGTCCCGCCCTGGCCGGAACTGCTTGGCCAGTTGGCCTTGTCCGGTATGTCGCAGGAACTGGCGATGCAGTGCCACTGGGGTCGGCAGGATGAGGATCTGGTGATCCTGCATGTGGACCGGGGCCATGCGCATCTTTGCATGCCGCCGCTGGAGAAACGGATTCGTGAGGCGCTGTCTGACTGGTTCGGCCGACCGATGAAGCTGCGTATTGATCCGATAAAGGCCGCAGATACGCAGACGCCGGCGGCGCTGGCCGATGAGGAGCGACAGCAACGTCAACGGTCTGCCGAGCAGGCCATCAATGGTGATCCGACGGTTTCCGCGTTGCGCGAGACCTTCGGCGCAGAGATTATTCCGGATTCGGTCCAGCCGCGAGGCACTGAGGTGCTTCCGCGTGGTCCGAGCAACATATCAGGCAGCGAGTAACGGAGGCAGAGACAATGCGTGGTGGTGGATTGGGCAATCTGATGAAGCAGGCCCAGAAGATGCAGGCCGACATGCAGAAGGCGCAGGAAGAACTGGCCAATCTGGAGATCACCGGTCAGGCCGGCGGTGGTCTGGTGTCGGTCATCATGAACGGCAAGCACGAGGTGCGTCGCGTCGAGATCGATGACTCGCTGTTCGAGGACGACAAGGACATGGTTGCGGACCTCGTGGCAGCGGCCATTAACGATGCGGTGCGCAAGGTGCAGGAAACCAGTCAGGAGCGGATGTCGAAAATGACCGAGGGCATGGGTTTGCCGCCGGGCATGAAGCTGCCGTTCTGAGGCGTTGGTGAGCTTCTCTCCGCTTCTTCGGGAATTGATCGAGGCCTTGCGTTGCCTGCCTGGGGTTGGCCCTCGCAGTGCCCAGCGCATGGCATTTCACCTGCTGCAGCGGGACCGTGCCGGTGGTGAGCGACTCGCGGCATTGCTCGATCAGGCCATGCGTCAGATCGGGCAATGCGAACAGTGCCGGTTGCCCACCGAGGAGCCGGTCTGCGGGGTCTGCCGCGAACACGGCCGGGATCCGGCGTTGCTCTGTCTGGTCGAGAATCCGGCGGACGTTTTCGCCCTGGAGCAGGCTACTGATTACCGCGGTCTGTATTTCGTGTTGATGGGCCGGCTCTCGCCGCTGGATGGGATCGGCCCGGAGGCGCTGGGTCTGGACCGGCTGGAACAGCGCTTTCGTGACGGTGTCGTGCGTGAGGTGATTCTGGCTACCAGCCCCACCGTGGAAGGCGAGGCGACGTCCCATTACGTGGCGGAAATGGGCAGGGAATACGGCGTGCGCTGCAGCCGCATCGCCCACGGTGTGCCGGTGGGCGGCGAGTTGGAATTCGTGGACAGCGGCACCTTGTCCCATGCCTTTGCCGGACGTCGCGACTACGGCTGAAGCGTCTGCCTTTCCCTGCAGAGTGCCTGGTAGCTGGCGAGTCGGCGTGCTGACACTTCGCCCGTGGCCGTGGCGTCGAGAACGGCGCAGCCAGGTTCATCCAGATGCTGGCAGTTGCGGTAATGGCAGTGCTCAGCCAGGGCGTCGATTTCACTGAATCCCGCCTCCAGCTCGGTTTGTGTCAGATGGGCCAGGCGCAGAATCCGGATGCCGGGCGAATCCATCAGAGCGCCGCCGCAATCCAGCGGATACAGTGTCGTCTCGGTCGTCGTGTGGCGGCCCTGACCCGAGGCCTCCGACAGCGCCTGGGTGCGGGCCGGCAGATCGGGGATCAGGGCGTTGATCAGCGATGACTTCCCCACCCCGGACTGGCCCAGCAGGATGGCGGTGGTGCCGGCCAGATCCTGCTCCAGGATATCGAGACCGAAGCCGGTTTTCGCACTCAACTGACGGCTCTCGATCCCGAGCCGGCGCCATTCACCCAGCAGCCGCGATTCCTCGGCATCGTGGTCTGCAGCCAGGTCGAGCTTGTTCAGCAGCAGCAGCGGTTTGACCGACAGACTGCGGGCCAGCACCAGGTAGCGGTCGACCAGATCGGCATCGGGCGAGGGCTCAGGCGCGAGTACCACCATCACCGTGTCGATGTTGGCGGCCAGCGGTCGCGCCTGGCCCCGGTAGTTGGTGCGGCTCAGGGTGTTGCGGCGGGGCAGGATCTCCTCGATCACCCCTTCGCCGGGCTGAGGCAGGCTGAAACGTACATGATCGCCGCAGATGGAGCGACCGGTGCGGCGCCGGGAGACGCAGCGATACAGCTGCTGGTCCTCGTCCGAGCGCACCACCGTGGTCGATCCGTAGCCCACCAGGACGCGTCCGCTCAGCACCGGGGACCGTCCGCTGCTCTGTTACACTTTGCAGCCGCCGGCTTGTTGCCTCGGCGACGTTTTGCGTTAACCATAAAAGGTAGCCTGCTCATGCCCGAAGTCAGTGACGCCAACCTGATCTGGATCGATCTGGAAATGACCGGACTCGACACCGACCGGGATGCCATTATCGAGATCGCCACTGTCATCACCGACAACCAGCTCAGTATTCTTGCAGAGGGCCCGGTGTTTGCCATCCACCAGCCGGACCATGTGCTCAATGGCATGGATGCCTGGAATACCAAGCAGCATACCCAATCGGGACTGGTCGATCGCATCCGCCGCAGCGAGCATGATTACGCCGGCGCCGAGGCAAAGACCCTGGACTTCCTGCGGAAATGGGTGCCGCACGGTAAATCCCCGATGTGTGGCAACAGCATTTGTCAGGATCGGCGTTTCCTGCATCGCCTGATGCCGGAGTTGGAACGCTATTTCCATTACCGGCATATCGATGTGAGCACGCTCAAGGAACTGGCCAATCGCTGGGTGCCGGAAATGGTCCGGGGGTTCAAGAAACAGTCCAGTCATCTGGCGATGGACGACATAAAGGATTCCATCAGCGAATTGCGTTTCTACCGGGACAGCTTCCTCAGGGTTTCGGAGGACACGGATTCCGAGTCCTGATTCCCTGGCGTTGTCTGTCCATGACGACCTAATCGTCCTGCGCCACCGGCGTGTCGGCGGCATTGCCCCAGTCGGACCATGAGCCGTCGTAGCCACGGGCATCGGGATAGCCGAGCAGCCGCAGAACGAACCAGGTTAGCGCCGAGCGGTGATGCGTCTGGCAGTGCGTGACCACCGTGTGTTCGGGGCGCACGTCACGCTGCTCCAGCAGTGCCCGCAGGGATTCGCGGTCCTTCAGGCGGCCATGGTTGTCCGGGTCGAGGAATTCGGTCCATTCCAGGTGACGCGCCCCCGGTATATGCCCACCCCGTGCCGCACGCACATCAGTGCCGAGGAACTCGCCGCGCGAGCGGGCATCCAGGATTCGCAGGCCTGGGTCATCCAACCGCTCCAGAATCAGGCTGCGATCCGCCCGGGCCGCCGGCGTGGCCGGGATATTCACCGGGTACGGCGCAGCCTCTGCAATGTCAGTGTTCGTCGTCTCCAGCGGAAGCCCTTCTGCCTGCCAGGCCGGCAGGCCGCCGTTGAGCAGCGAGTAGCCACCGTGGCCGATCACATCCAGCGTCCATAACAGGCGACTGGCACGGCCGCCGCCGGTGTTGTCGTAAGCGACCACATGGTGTTCCGGCCGCAGGCCAATCTCGCCCAGCGTCCGCGACAGATCCGCAGCATCCGGCAGCAAGCCCATTGCCGGTGGGTCCTGATGCATCAGGCTGCCGAATGCCAGCGGAACGGCGCCCGGGATATGGCCGGCCTGGTGCACCTCGGCATCGCAGAGGTCAACGATCAGCAGCCCGGATTCGCCCAGGTGTCCGGCAAGATCGGCCGGTTCGATGAGTAATGGAAGCTTTTGATTCATGACGTTGTCGTGCCCTTGGCCTGGATTAATTCCAGCCAGTGTCGCACTGGTACGTCTGCCGCGGCATCCAGGTGGGTCAGGCAGCCGATGTTGGCGGTTGCGATCAGCGCCGGTTTTCCGGCCTGCAGGTTCGTGAGCTTGTTCCTTCGCAGCCGCTCGGAGAGTTCCGGCTGCAGTACCGAATAGGTGCCGGCGGAGCCGCAGCACAGATGCGCATCGGGCACCGGCGTCAGGCTGAAGCCGATCCGTGACAGCAGTCCCTCGACCCGGCCGCCCAGCTTCTGACCATGCTGCAGCGTGCAGGGTGACTGAAAGGCGATCGCCCGGGGTGCATCGGCCGCTGGTTCCAGGCGTTGCTCTTCTTCCAGCAGCAGTTCCACCGGATCCCGGCAAAGTGCGGATACCCGTTTCGCCTTATCGACATAGTCAGGATCTTCCGCCATCAGATGGCCGTAGTCCTTCACCTGAACGCCGCAGCCACTGGCATTGACGACGATCGCTTCGGCACCTGCTTCAATCGCTGGCCACCAGGCATCGATATTCTGCCGTATACGCTGGCGCGCGGTTTCAGGATGCCCCAGATGCTGGTCTATGGCGCCGCAGCAAACGCTGGCCGGTGTCCGCACCACGCCGATGCCCAGCTGATCCAGGAGGCGCGCGGTCTGGGGGTTGATGACCGGGTCCATGGCCGGCTGCACGCAACCTTCCAGCAGCAGGACCTGCCGCCGATGGGGTGCGCGGGCCGGCCAGGCCGGCGCAGCCCGCCGTGGCGGAATCTTGGCCCGAAGCGCTGCCGGCACCAGTGGCCTGACCTGCTGACCGAGACGCAGCAGGGTGGTGAACAAGCGGCGACGGGGCAGAATCCAGCGGAGTGCCAGACGTTTCAATGCCGCCGGACGGTTGCGCGGCACCTGCTGCTCGACCAGTTCGCGGCCGATGTCCGCCAGACGACCGTATTGCACCCCGGACGGGCAGGTGGTCTCGCAGGCGCGGCACGTCAGGCAGCGGTCCAGGTGCAATTGCGTTTGCGCAGTGGGCTCATGGCCTTCCAGTACCTGCTTGATCAGATAGATTCGACCGCGCGGGCTGTCACGTTCGTCGCCCAGCAACTGGTAGGTCGGGCAGGTGGCAAGGCAGAAGCCGCAGTGCGTGCAACTGCGCAGGATGCGGTCTGCCTCCTGCCCCTGGGCCGTTTTCTGAATGTCTTCGCTAAGCCAGGTCTGCATCAGGAAATCCTAAAGATCGGCAAAAAGCCGGCCGGGGTTGAGAATGCCCCCTGGATCAAAGGCCTGCTTGAGGCGGTGATGAAAGGCCTGCAGCGGCGCTGCGAGGGGATGAAAAACCTCGCCCTCGCGATCGCCGCCGCGGAAGCAGACGGCATGACCACCCAGGCTGGAGGCGCGCTGGCGTAATGCTGCGGCATCGCGTGCCCCATGCAGCCAGAGTTGCTGGCCATTCCAGTCCTGCAGCAGGGGACCTTCGAATCCGCTGCCGTCGGTTAACGGGGGCACTGAGATCCGCCAGAGCGGACCGGCCGTGCCGTCGAAGAAGGGCAGTTCCTGATCCCGCAGCGCCGCCCACCAGGCACCGACCTCCGGGACATGCTCGCCGCCGATGGTCTGGCCCGCCGCCTGCAAGGTGCTTCGCGCGCCGGAAAGACGCAGATGCAGGTGCCTGCCGTCGTGCGCGGCACCGGTGATTGGTTGACCCTGACGAAACCAGGCATCCACCTGGGAGAAACCGTCCAGGGCCGGGATTTCCAGGCGTAGGCCCAGTTCGGCCTCTGGCCTGGGCAACACCTTCAGCGAAACCTCGGTCAGCACCCCCAGCGTACCCAGGGCACCAGCCATGAGCCGGCTGACATCGTAGCCGGCCACATTCTTCATGACCTCGCCGCCGAAGCGCATATGCTCCCCGCGGCCGTTGATCAGGCGCAGACCCAGCACCATGTCCCTGGCCGAACCGGTCCATGGCCGCCCTGGGCCAGAGAGCCCGGTGGCGATGGCGCCGCCGAGGGTGCCACCGCCACCGAACCGGGGTGGATCGAACGGCATCTGCTGGCCTTCTCCGGCCAGAGCCTCATCGAGTTCCGCCAGTGGCGTGCCCGCGCGGGCGGTCAGCACCAGTTCGGTTGGTTCGTAGTTGACGATGCCGCTGTGGCCGTCGATGGCCAGCGTTTCTCCAACCGACACCGAACGGCCATAGAAATCCTTGCTACCACTACCGCGGATCGCGATCGCCGTGCCCGACTGGCAGGCCTCGCTGACGCGCGCGGCCAGTTCGCGGCTGATGTCCTGTCCGCTCATGCTAGAACCGGGGAATGTCAGGGTGTGGGAGTTGCCCGCCATGCACGTGCATGGCGCCAAATTCGGCGCAGCGGCTCAGGGTCGGAATGGCCTTGCCGGGATTGAGCAGCCCCTGCGGGTCGAAGGCGGCCTTCAGGGCGTGGAACTGGGTGATTTCCGCCTCCGGAAACTGCACGCACATCTGGTTGATCTTCTCCATGCCGACGCCGTGCTCGCCGGTCACGGTGCCACCGACCTCGACACAGAGTTCCAGAATCTTGCCGCCCAGTTCCTCGGTGCGATCGAACTCGCCCGGCACGTTGCCGTCGTAGAGCACCAGCGGATGCAGATTTCCGTCCCCGGCATGGAATACGTTGACCACGCGCTGGCCGTACTCCTCGCTCAGCTCCTGCATGCGGCGCAGGACTTCGGCCAGGCGCTTCCGCGGGATGGTGCCATCGATACAGTAGTAATCCGGCGAGATGCGTCCCACGGCCGGAAAGGCCGCCTTGCGCCCCGCCCAGAAGCTGGCCTGTTCCTCCGGTGTCTTCGCCACCCGGATGTCATTCGAGCCGAGCCGTTCCAGCAGTGCACAGAGCTTGTCGAGTTGATCCTGCAGTTCGACCGGGTTGCCGTCCAGCTCACAGATCAGGATGGCAGCGGCGTCCACCGGGTAGCCGGCATGGACGAAATCCTCGGCGGCGCGGATTGCCGGGTTGTCCATCATCTCAAGACCGCCGGGGATGATGCCGGCGGCAATGATGCCGGCCACTGCATTGCCGGCGGTCTCAACATCCGCGAAACCCGCCAGCAGTACTTCCCTGGCCGGCGGCTGCGGCAGCAGTTTCACGGTGACGTCGACAATCACCCCGAGCATGCCTTCGGAACCGGTGATGGCCGCCATCAGGTCATAACCGGGGCTGTCCAGGGCCTCGCTACCCAGCGTCACCAATTCGCCCTCCATGGTCACCATGGTGACCGACAGCACGTTGTGCACGGTCAGGCCGTATTTCAGGCAGTGCACGCCACCGGCGTTCTCGGCGACATTGCCACCTATGGAACAGGTGATCTGGGAGGAGGGGTCTGGCGCGTAATACAGCCCGTAAGGCGCCGCCGCCTCGCTGATGGCAAGGTTCCGCACGCCGGGCTGGACCTTCGCCAGTCGACGACGATCGTCGATGGACAGGATCTGGTTGAAGCGGGAGAGACTCAGCAAAACCCCCTGGGGATGCGGCAGGGCACCGGCGGAGAGACTGGTGCCGGCACCGCGCGCCACGACCGGCACCCGCAAGCGCGAGCAGAGCCTGAGTACCGCCTGTACTTCCTCTATGCTGGAAGGCAGGGCAACCACCAGCGGCATCTGGCGGTAGGCGGACAGGCCGTCGCATTCGAACGGCCGCATGGACTCGTCGTCAATCAGCAGGTTGTCCGCAGCCAGCGCCTCACGCAGACCCTGAATCAGCGCCTCCCGGTCGACCTCGAATGCATGATCTTCCTGGCGGTAGACGCTGACCATCGCTCGTTCCCCTGGGTGACTTCCGCTTCAGGACTCCGGTTCCCGACCGGCCAGGAACATCCAGGTCTCGACCACGGAATCCGGATTCAACGACACGCTCTCGATACCTTCATCCATCAGCCAACGCGCCAGATCCGGGTGATCGGACGGGCCCTGGCCGCAGATGCCGATATACTTGTTGGCCCTGCGGCAGGCCTGGATGGCCATGTGCAGCAAAGCCTTCACCGCATCATTCCGCTCATCGAACAGATGCGCGATGGTACCGGAGTCCCGATCAAGTCCCAGAGTCAACTGGGTGAGGTCGTTGGAACCGATGGAGAAGCCGTCGAAGTATTCCAGAAACTGCTCGGCCAGCAGCGCGTTGGATGGCAGCTCGCACATCATGATGAGCTTGAGTCCGTTTTCACCACGTTTGAGACCATTCTGCTCCAGCAGTTCCACGACCTGCCGTGCTTCCTCCACGGTCCGCACGAACGGGATCATGACCCAGGTATTGGTCAGGCCCATGTCCTCGCGCACCTTGCGCAGCGCCTTGCATTCCAGCTCGAAGCAGGGCCGGAAGCTCTCGTCGATGTAACGGGAGGCGCCGCGGAAGCCGAGCATCGGGTTCTCTTCGTCCGGCTCGTACTGCTCGCCGCCGATCAGGTTGGCGTACTCGTTGGACTTGAAATCAGACATGCGCACGATCACCGGCTTCGGTGCGAACGCGGCCGACAGTGTGGAAATACCCTCGGCCAGACGGTCGATGTAGAACTGCACCGGATCCTTGTAACCGGCGATCTGCGTATCGATCACCTTGCGCAGTTCTTCCGGCTGCTGGTCGTATTCCAGCAGTGCCTTCGGATGGATGCCGATCATGCGGTTGATGATGAACTCAAGCCGCGCCAGGCCGACACCGGCATTCGGCAGGTTGGCGAAGTCGAAGGCCCGGTCCGGATTACCGACGTTCATCATGATCTTGAACGGCAGCTCCGGCATGTCGTGCAGGCTGATTTCCTTGACCTCGTAGTCCTGCAGCCCGGCAAAGATGTAACCGGTATCGCCCTCTGCACAGGACACCGTGACTTCGTCGCCATCCTTGATGTGATCAGTGGCGTCGCCGCAGCCGACCACGGCCGGAATGCCCAGCTCACGGGCAATGATCGCCGCATGGCAGGTACGGCCACCACGGTTGGTGACGATGGCCGAGGCCTTCTTCATCACCGGCTCCCAATCCGGATCGGTCATGTCGGTGACCAGCACGTCGCCGGCGTTGATCCGGTTCATCTCGCTGATGTCGGACACGACCTTGGTCGGGCCGGCGCCGATGCGCTGGCCAATGGCCCGCCCGGTAACCTTGACTTCACCCCGGTTTTTCAAATGGTAGCGCTGCAGCGTCTGGCTGCCGTCACGGCTTTTTACCGTCTCGGGGCGCGCCTGCAGGATGTAGAGCCGGCCATCATTACCGTCCTTGCCCCATTCGATATCCATCGGCCGGCCATAGTGCTTCTCGATAATCAGCGCCTGGCGGGCAAGGGATTCGATTTCCTCGTTGTCGAGGCTGAAGCGCTGGCTGTCCTCCGGCGCCACATCCACGGTCTTCACCGACTTGCCGTGGCCGGATTCGTCGCTGTAGACCATCTGGATGGCCTTGCTGCCGAGCACACGCCGCAGTACGGCAGGACGATCGGCCTCCAGCGCCGGCTTGTAGCAATAGAACTCATCCGGATTCACCGAACCCTGCACCACGGTTTCACCCAGACCGTAGCTGGAGGTGATGAACACCACGTCGCGGAAGCCGGACTCGGTGTCCATCGTGAACATCACGCCAGCCGCGCCGATGTCCGAACGCACCATGCGCTGGATGCCGGCCGACAGGGCAACCTCGCCGTGTTCGAAGCCCTGGTGAACGCGGTAGGAGATGGCGCGGTCGTTGAACAGGGAAGCGAACACGTGCTTGATCGCCAGCAGTACCTCGTCCAGCCCGCGGACATTGAGAAACGTCTCCTGCTGACCGGCGAAGGAGGCATCCGGCAGGTCCTCGGCTGTGGCAGAGGATCGGATAGCAAACGAAGCCTCACCTGAGGTTTCGCTCTCAAGCTTTTGATAAGCTTCCTTTATCTCCTTGTCGAGTCGCTCTGGGAACGGGGTGTCGATGACCATCTGACGAATGCTTTCCCCGGTCTTCGCCAGCTGTTCCACATCGTCGACGTCAAGTCCGTCCAGCGCCTCCGCGATGCGCTCGCGAAGACCGCTCTCGTCCAGAAAGTCCCAGTACGCGGTATCGGTGGTAGCGAAGCCGCCGGGTACCTGTACGCCGGCGTTGGCCAGGTTGGAGATCATCTCGCCGAGGGACGCATTCTTGCCCCCGACTCGACCGACGTCGTCCATGCCCAGTGAATCAAACCAGATCACGTAGTCCTGCAAGGTCCTGTCCCCCTGTTGCCCGCGCCGCTGCGCGTCGTGCTGCCGGTGGGTGGGCAGCGTCTGGATTCTGTGACGCGACCATGACGAAGCTGCGTCAGTGCGCGCGTATGGTACGAAATGCCGCAACGCAGCGTAACCCCTCGCCGGGAACTGCGTATATGCAGCCCGTCTTTTCCGCTAGCATGCCGTATTTCTCGACATGGCAGGGGCAGTGTGCTTATGGCGGATGCGTCGAAACGGATCGTCTTCTTCGTCTCGGACCGGACCGGTATTACCGCGGAGACCCTCGGGCACAGCCTGATGACCCAGTTCGATCTTGATTACGAGCAGGTCACACTGCCCTTTGTCGACACTCTGGAGCGCGCGCGCAAGGTTGTCGAGCAAGTCAATCACATCAACAACAACGGTGGTCTGCGGCCGGTCATCTTCAGCACGGTGATTCAGGACGATGTGCGCGAGGTCCTGAAAGAGTGCAACGCGGCGTTCTTCGATTTCTTCGATACCTTCATTTCACCACTGGAGACGGAACTTGGCACGGCATCCTCGCATGCGGTAGGACGCTCCCACGGAATGGGCACGCCGCAGACCTATGACGTCAGAATCGATGCCATCAATTTCGCGCTCAATCACGATGACGGCGTCACCACCCATCATTACGAGCATGCGGACATCATCCTGGTGGGGGTCTCGCGCACCGGCAAGACGCCAGTCTGTCTGTATCTGGCGCTTCAATACGGTGTGTTTGCCGCCAATTACCCGCTAACCGAGGATGATCTGATGGGCACGCGATTGCCCAAGGGGCTGCAACCGCATCAGGCCAAGCTATATGGTCTGTCCATCGAGCCGGACCGCCTGCAGTCCATTCGCCAGGAGCGGCGGCCCAACAGTCGTTACGCATCGCTTGCCCAGTGCCAGATGGAAGTCATGCGCGCCGAATCCCTGTTCAAGCGGGAAAAGGTGCCATTCGTGAATTCGACGACTGTCTCCATCGAGGAGATTGCCACCACGATCATGCATGAGCGCAAAATCCAGCGACGCATTCACTAACATCCGGTTAAGGAAACACTGAGTTTCCTTAAGCCTTGTACGGCGCCGGCTGTGATATTCTCGCGGGATGAAAATAGCGCTGCGTGACCACCCTCTACTGCAGGATCTGCCTAGCCGCTCCTTCGCCACACTGATGGAGCTTTACGAGAGCAATTACATCTTGATGCGCCGATTGGCGCCCGAACTCGACGCCCTGCCGAGGGACAACCGATCGAGTGCTCGCGACGGTGTGGATCTGCATCTGCATCTGCTGGATCGCACGCCGTATACCACGGCGCTCTGCCTGACCCATTACTTTGATCCCGAACGGCATCCGGATAATGAACCCGACCTGATGATCCGCGTGTATCACGATGCACGGCTGGCCGAAGTAATGCCGGAAACCCCGGTGGATCGCTTTCATTTCTGGGAGGGTGAACGGCCGGAGGAAAAGAGTCTGCCCTGGCGCTGGGAACTGAACCGTTTCCTCAATCGGTGGCTGCGCTATTGCCTCGGCCGTGGCCACATCTTCCTGCCGGACCGGCAACACGTCTCCAACGGCTGAATTCCTCTCGCTACCGCTCCGCTGCGGACTGTCAGGATGGCCGCGGCCGGAATGCGTTGACCGCGCGCTCTAGAGCGGCCTGGTGGTCAACGCCAGCATCAGGGGCCTGGTAGCGACTGGCCACATAGCGTTGTGCGATGGCCTGAACCTCCGGCGCAATATCCGGCCGCGCCGCGGCAACCCGGTTGGCGTAATCCATCGGACCTTCCTGAGCGGCGCGTGGCAGGCCGCGTGCAGCGAGCTTGCGACAGAAACGGTCCCACGCGCGTGCTGCCGGATCCGGCACCCCGCGATGCCGCGGCCAGAACAGGTACAGGGCGAGCATTGCCAGCAGGCCGACAACGGCACCGGTCATCACCAGCAGCGCGTCGCGCCAGCCGCCGAGACCGAGACGCCGCAGCAACTCATCCTGCAGGTTCGGCCCGTATCCCAGGACCCAGCGATCCCAGGCCGCGTTGAGCGCGTCCCAGCGAAGTTGGGCCGTCCGGGTCCAACTGGCCTCGCGGCGCGACAGGGCACTCAGGCCGGTCGAGTCCTCCAACGCCTCGGCGAGCCCCAGTTCGATACGCTCCGGGGCAACCCAGGCGGTGGGATCCACCCGGCGCCAACCGTCGCCCTCGATGAACACCTCGGACCAGGCATGGGCGTCGGACTGGCGCACGATCATGTAGCCGCCATTGGGATTGATCTCGCCACCCTGGTAACCGGTCACAACCCGGGCCGGAATTCCGGCGGCGCGCATCAGCACGGTAAACGCGCCGGCGTAGTGCTCGCAGAAACCGCGTCGATGGTCGAACAGGAATTCATCCACTGGGTCGTCCGGCATCAAGGGCGGTTGCAGCGTGTAGTGGAAGGGTTGCTCGGCGAAATGCTCCAGTGCGGCCTGGATCACTGCCTCCGGATTCCCTGCCTGCTGCCGCCAGTCGCCGGCCAGCTCGCGAGCGC
>SKGQ01000018.1 GCA_007117515.1 Ectothiorhodospiraceae bacterium
AACCAGCGGCACTCGCTTCAGGCTCGTCGGTGGCGTGCTCCTGCCCATACCAAGCAGCTGTGCCAGCGACAGGATCCGATAAGGTTCCTCGTCGTAGTAGCGCAGACGGTCCTCATCGGCGCCCGAGTCCGGTTTTGCTCATCTGGCAAGGCGCGGTGCCGGTTCGGTAGCCGTCGCTACCGGGCCGGTGGCGCAACACGCCCAGGGGCCAAAACCGGCCGGGCCTCAGGCAAGCGTGCGAATGGATCAGCGTTTCCCTAAACTTCTCCCCCGGCCCGACTACGGAGTACCACCATGGCAAAGCGCCTCGGCATCCTGATGGATCCGATCCAGCAGATCACCCCCTACAAGGACACTTCGCTGGCGATGCTGCTGGCCGCCAGTCGCCGCGGCTGGGAGTTGCACTATCTGGAGCTGAGCGACATCTTCCTGCGCCAGGGCGAGGCCTGGGGACGCAGTCGCGAATTACAGGTCCGGGACGACAATCACGACTGGTTCACCCTCGGCACCGCCAGCGAGGCACCGCTCGCTGAACTGGATCTGTTGCTGATACGCAAGGATCCGCCATTCGATGGCGAATACCTTTACGCCACGCAGATCCTGTCGCTGGCCGAGAACGACGGCCTGCTCGTGGTCAACCGCCCTGCCGGCCTGCGTGATGCGAACGAGAAACTGGCGACCGCCTGGTTTCCACAATGCTGTGCTCCGACGATCGTCGATGCCGATGCCGACCGCTTGAAACGCTTCATCCGGGACCAGGGGCATGCGGTGTTGAAACCGCTGGACGGAATGGGCGGACGCTCGATTTTCGTGCTCGCTGACGGCGACCCGAATACGACAGTGGTACTGGATACGCTGACTGACAGTGGCCGCCGTTACGCCATGGCGCAGCGCTATCTGCCGGAGATTCGCGATGGCGACAAGCGCATCCTGGTCATCGACGGCGAGGCGGTGCCCTACGCATTGGCACGAGTGCCGGCCTCCGGCGAAACGCGGGGCAACCTGGCGGCCGGCGGTCGTGGCCAGGGTCAGCCGCTGAGTGACCGCGATCGATGGATCGTGGACCAGGTGGCGGAAACCCTGGTCGCTCGCGGCCTGCGCTTCGTGGGCCTGGATGTGATTGGCGATTACCTGACCGAGGTCAACGTCACCAGCCCGACCTGCGTCCGCGAACTGGACAACCAGTTTGGTCTGGATATCGCCGGGCAACTGCTGGATCGCCTCGAATCGGATCTGGCCAACGGCCAGGGAAAAGCTGATCGGACTCCAACGCAGGCGCGAGAATAGACCAGCGGTTCCCTGTGGCAGCAATGCTGGTCCCCTCGCAACGGGTTCCGTAACATCAATCCCAGGAGCGGTGCCACCGTCATGACATCGCCATGAACGCATTGCGACGGGACCATGCAGCAAGCCACTGTTACCAGCAATGACCGTCTAAGCATGACCCTGTTCCTGGCCGCCGTGATCCACGTGCTGGTGATCCTCGGCCTGGGATTCAGTGGCGTCCTGCCGACGCCGCAATTTCCGCCGCTGATGGAAATCACGCTAAGCCAGACGCCGGCCGAGGATACCCCGGACGATTTCGACTTCCTGGCGCAGCATGATCAGGACGGCGGCGGCAGCAGCGAGCAGGCGACCAGACCGCAGGCGCCGGCGGCGGCCAGCGCGGCACCGAGCGAAACGGCCCGGCAGGAACAGACCAGCGAGCAGCAGCGCGAGGAAACACCGCTGGTTGGTATCGATGAAGGTCAGGCGGCGGCGGACGAACCGGATACCCCGGAACAGCGGCAGATGGATCGCGCGCAAAGTCCGCTGGCCCAGCCCGGCATCGACAGACAGGTGCTGGACGTCCACCAGCGTCTGGACTGGGACGCCCGTTATCCCAGCACGCAGCGCATCGATGCACGCACCCGCGCCCACCACGCCGCTGCTTACATGCAGCGCTGGGTCGATACCGTGGAGGATGTCGGCAACAGGCATTATCCCAGCGATGCACGGCGTCTGGGGCTGACCGGCAGCCTGGCCCTGGAAGTCATGCTGCGACCAGACGGCACCGTCGAACGGGCACGCGTGCTGCGACCCTCCCCTTACCCGCTGCTGGATGAAGCGGCACTGCAGCTAGTGCAGCTGGCCGCACCCTACGCACCGGTGCCGGATGACGTGCTGGACGGCAAAAGCCGCCTTGTCATCACCCGGACATGGGAGTTCGTCGGCGGCCACCAGTTACAGGCACAGTGAGGACAGCGCGATGGCGGAACAGAGCTTTACCGACCACTTCCTGATCGCCATGCCCAGCCTGGACGATCCGAACTTCCAGCGCTCGGTGACCTACATCTGCGAACACAATGCAGATGGTGCGCTGGGCATTGTCATCAACCGGCCTAAGGATGTCAGCCTGGGCGAACTGCTGGAACATACCGATATCGAGACCAGCATCACCGGCGTTGCCGATCGCACCGTGTTCATGGGCGGTCCGGTACAGCAGGATCGGGGCTTCGTGCTGCACACGCCCGGCGGGGAATGGGATTCGACCCTCGCGGTCTCGCCGCAGGCCGCGGTCACCACCTCCCGGGACATCCTGGCCGCCATTGCCCGGGCGGATGGCCCCGAACGCTACATGGTGGCCCTGGGCTACGCCGGCTGGGGCGCCGGACAACTGGAACAGGAGATGGCGGAGAATGCCTGGCTCTGCGGGCCTGCGTCGGCGGATATCCTGTTCGACCTGCCCGTGGAACAACGCTGGCAGGCAGCCGCCGCGCTGCTCGGCGTCGACCTGGCGCTGCTGTCCAGTGACACCGGACACGCATGAATGCCCAGACGCTCCTCGGCTTCGATTTCGGCGTGCGCCGCATCGGTGTCGCGGTCGGCCAGACCCTCACCGGGCAGGCCCGTCCACTGGCGGTCGTGCAGTGCCCGCAGCGGGGTGAGCCGGACTGGCGACAGATCGACATGCTGGTTCGCGACTGGCAGCCGCAGGCGCTGGTGATCGGCCGACCCAGCCATGCGGATGGCAGCGACAACCAGACCTCGGTGGCCAGCGACAGCTTCGCTGACGCGCTTGGCACCAGGTACGCATTGCCCATTCACCGTGTCGACGAACGGCTCAGCTCCCATGAGGCGGAACAACGACTGCAGGAACTGGGGCCACGCAAGCGGCAGAAGCCGGGCGCCATTGATATGATGGCGGCCTGCGTCATTCTTGAAACCTGGCTAGCGGACCTTCCGGCATGACCGAACTGCCTTCAGCAACAGAGCTTTATGACCGGTTCGAAGGCTTGGTCCGCGAGCGGCTGAAAACCGATGGCGTCCAGCGACCGCTGGTGGTGGGGATTCACACTGGTGGAGCCTGGCTGGCGCAACGGCTGCACCGCGCACTGGCCTTGTCCGAACCGCTGGGGACACTTGATATCTCGTTCTACCGTGACGATTTCAGCAGCGGCGGCCTGCACCCTCAGGTGCGTCCTTCCAGCCTGTCCGGCGACATCGACGGCCGCACGATTCTGCTGGTGGATGACGTGCTTTACAGCGGCCGCACCGTGCGTGCGGCAATGAATGAGCTGTTCGATTACGGCCGCCCGGAAAGGGTCATACTGGCGGTTCTGGTGGACCGCGGCGGCCGCGAACTGCCGATCGCCGCCGATATCTGCGCCCTGCAGCTGGACCTGCCGCGAGGGCAGCATTTGAAGCTACGTGGGCCGGACCCGCTGCAACTGGAATTGAAAACGGCATGATGAGTCAGCTGAACGCGGACGGCAGCCTGCGCCACTTCCTCACCACGGAAGGACTGCCGCGGCCACTGCTGGAGCGGATCCTGGACACCGCCGAGTCGTTCTCCGGCGTAATCGGCAAATCGGTCAAGAAAGTGCCCCTGCTGCGCGGGCGCACCATCATCAACCTGTTCTTCGAATCCAGCACCCGCACGCGCACCACCTTCGAGCTGGCAGCAAAACGCCTGTCTGCCGACGTGCTCAACATCAATGTCGCCACCTCGGCCACCAGCAAGGGCGAAAGCCTGCTC
Source organism: Ectothiorhodospiraceae bacterium (assembly GCA_007117515.1). GTDB lineage: Bacteria > Pseudomonadota > Gammaproteobacteria > Nitrococcales > Aquisalimonadaceae > Methylonatrum. The sequence continues at coordinate 4,019 of SKGQ01000018.1, forward strand.
GACATGCTGCACAACCTGGAGGCCATGCAGTCGGACATGTTCGTGGTCCGGCATGCGGACAGCGGTGCCGCCCATTTCATAGCCAGTCACGTGGCACCGGGGGTGCACGTCATCAATGCCGGGGACGGCAGCCACGCGCATCCGACCCAGGCCATGCTCGACATGTACACCATCCGCCGGCACAAGGGCGAGTTGGAGCCGCTGAGGGTCGCCATCGTCGGTGACATCCTGCATTCCCGGGTCGCGCGATCACAGATTCACGCCCTGAACGGACTCGGCGCCGGTGAAGTCCGGGTCATCGCCCCCCGCACCTTGCTACCGAAGGATGTGGAGAACCTCGGGGTTCATGTGCATCACGATATACGCAGCGGCCTGCGCGACGTGGACGTGGTGATCACCCTGCGCCTGCAGAAGGAACGCATGCATGGGGCCCTGCTGCCCAGCGAACAGGAATATTACCGCCTGTACGGCATCAGCCGGGAACACCTGGCATTGGCGAAACCGGATGCCATCGTCATGCATCCAGGGCCGATCAACCGCGGCGTCGAGATCGAATCGGCGGTCGCCGACGGACCACAGTCGGTGATCCTGAATCAGGTGACCAATGGCATCGCGGTGCGCATGGCGGTGATGTCCATGTGCCTCGAGCACAAGGTGGCGGAGACCGAGACATGAGCCGGATCCAGATCCAGCAGGGAAAGCTGATCGATGCCGCCGGCCACAATGGCGAGATCGCGGATCTGTTTATCGCCGGCGGCGAGATCGTCGGCATCGGTCAAGCGCCGGACGGCTTCACCGCCGACCGGCGCATCGATGCCAGCGGGTGTCTTGTGCTGCCGGGTCTGGTGGATCTGTCAGTCCACCTGCGGGAACCGGGCGCCGACCACAAGGCCAGTATCGACAGCGAATCCCGGGCTGCAGCGGCGGGCGGTATCACGCGCGTCCTCGCCTCACCGGCCACGGATCCGGTCAGCGACACCCCGGCGGTGATCGAACTGGTGACCCGCCGCGCACGCCAGGCCCAATGTACGCGAGTGATGCCCGCCGGCGCACTGACCCGGGACCTGGCCGGAGAACTGCTCACCGAAGTATCGGCGCTCAAGGCGGCCGGCTGTGTCGCCCTGAGCGATGGCGGCAGGCCGGTACGCAATACGCTGGTGCTGCGGCGGGCCCTGGACTACGCCGCTACCTGCGGCCTACCCGTGATTCTCAGCGCCTTCGATCCGGATCTGATGGCTGGCTCGCGTATGCACGAGGGCTGGGTCTCCGCCAGGCTGGGCATTCCCGGCTCGCCGGTATCCGCCGAAACCACGGCGCTGGCCCGCGGTCTGGCGCTGGCCGAAGAATCCGGTGCCCATGTGCACTTTGCCCGCCTGTCCTCCGCTCGCGGAGCCGAGATGCTGGGACGGGCCCGGCGCGATGGTTTGTCGGTCAGTGCCGATGTGGCCATGCATCAGCTGTTCCTCACCGAAATGGATGTCAGCGGTTTCAACAGCCAGTGCCATGTGGTGCCGCCGCTGCGCAGCCATGCCGACCGTGAAGCCCTGCGCCAGGCCGTTGCCGATGGCACGATCCAGGCGATCTGCTCCGACCACCAGCCGCACGAGGCGGATGCCAAGGCCGTACCGTTCGTCGCCGCCGCGCCGGGGATTTCCGGCATTGACACGCTACTCCCACTCGGCCTGCGCCTGGTGGAGGAAGGTCTTCTCTCACTGCCGGAAATGGTGGCCCGACTCTGCAGCAGCCCGGCAGAAATACTCGGTTTACCCTGTGGCAGGCTGGACCTGGGCCGGCCCGCCGATCTGTGCATCGTCGACCCGGAGATCCCCTGGTGGCTCGACAGGGAAACGCTGCGCAGCCATGGTGAGAACACCCCGTTTCTTGGCTGGGAGTTCAGCGGCCGTGCATGCTATACGTTGCTCGGTGGTCGGCTGATTCACGCCGCGGAGCCACCGCACCCCGAACGGTCCTGATCGGGGACATGGCGCTCAGTACCCGGTTACAGTCGCTAAGCGCGCTGCCCGATGGTGGTCAGCTTCTGACCATCCACCTGCCCCACCCCTTGCCGATCCGGCCCGGCCACTGGTTCCACTTCCAGCACTCCCACGAGCAGCGCGTCGCTGCGGCACTGGACCACTCAGATGTCGAAGGCTGGCTCTCCATCGCGCTGCCGCGCAGTCAGGCAATCAGTGCGCAGCGCCTGGCACCGGGTGCGCCCTGCACGCTGGATGGCCCCCACGGCGACGGACTTGCCGAATCCGACAGTTTGCAAAGAACAATCCTGATTACCGACCCGCTGGGCCTGCCCGCGTTGCTTTTCCTTGCGCGCAGGGCCACCCCGGCCGCATTGGCCCTGGTCGCCCTGGATCAGACCGACTGGGTGCGGCTGCGCCCATCCCGTTACATGCTGCCGCAGATGCCAGCCGGGGTAATTGCCGGGCTCAGCCCGCTGGAAGAGGCCGGCATTCCAAGCCGGGCAAGTCACGCCGCTCATCCCGGTTGTCATGATGGCCCGATCACCGAGTTGCTGGATGCCTGGCTTGGTTCGCGCCGTGCCGGGGACCGTTGGCAGGATCGCGCCGTGATCATTGGTGAGGCGGCGTTCATTACGCAGGTCAGCGCGGTTCTGCGCGGCCGCATCGGCCAGTACCAGGGCCTGCCGATCCCGGCTTAGAGTTCGATACCGGGCGCGTCCGGATCGATTTCCGGCACCCCGGTATCAAGTTTGAGACTGTGCTCGGCACCATCCTGCCAATAGCGAATAACCGCCGGTTCGTCCTTGGCACTGCGACGGATAAGCTCGAGGAACTCCATCGGGCTGGCCGGAGCCTGGTCGTCCACCGACAGGATCAGGTCACCGGCAGCAAGCCCCTGCTCGGCAGCTTCACCGCGCACGCCACTGACCAGAACACCATCCTCCTCCGGCAGGCCCAGCGCCTCCCGCAGAGCATCGGTGACCTCAACCACGGTAATGCCAACCGCAGTCACAACCTGATCCCGATCCAGGCCCTCATACTCCAGATCCCGGGCGCTGATCAAAATGCGCGGTGCCACCAGAATCGTTGCGCCGGTGCGCGCCGCCAGCGCCAGGGCATCGCTCGGGCGGCTATCGACCAGCAGCATGCCGTCGCGACCCCGGACTGCCAATTCCAGCGCACCATGGTAGGTCCCGTCACGCAGGTCATCGATCAGAATGCGGCTCAGCCGGGCATCCAGCGCACCCAGCAAATCCCGCATCAGATCATGCGTCTGCGGCCGTGGTGGTTCCGCGTCGTGCAGGGCGAGCATGATTGATCGCGCCTCGGCCACGCCGATGGCAATCGGCACGATATCGCCGGACACCGGCTCGCGCAGTAACACCACAGGCGTGCGGGTTGTCGGATTGATGCCGACGGTCGCCAGCTCGACGGCCACCATTTCATCGGGGTCGATAGCGGGCTCACGGGCCTGGACGCCTTGCAGCGGCATCAGTAATGCCGACAGAAGAATGACAAGGAACACCTGATAGCTCTGCGCCAATGGTTGCATGCCGCCTCCATGAAAAAAGTTTGATATCGAACCGGAGTCCGCCACCGCTCCTGGTCCCGTGTAGCATGCGGCTCTGCCCAGAGTCTAAAGCCTAGCAGGCCCAACCCGAGGACAAGCCGCCGTGACCTCAACACACCGGATCGCCACTCTCCTGCTGCTGTCAATCACGCTGATTCTGCTGCTTGCATGTGGCAGCGCGCAGACGCCGCAGTTGCCGTTGCTGTCCAGCGACGCCCGGGTACTCGCCTTCGGCGACAGTCTGACCAGTGGCACCGGATCAGGCGAAGCCAATGCGGCCTACCCGGCGATGCTCGCCGAACGCATCAGCCGTCCGGTGATAAATGCCGGCGTACCAGGCGAGGAATCTGCCACGGGTCTGCGACGACTTCCGGAGATCTTGGACCGCGAGAAACCGGATCTGCTCCTGCTGTGCCATGGCGGTAATGATCTGCTGCGCAGTCGAGACGAGGATCAGTTGCGGGACAATCTGCGACAGATGGTTGATTACGCCCACGATCGGGACATTCCGGTGGTCCTGATCGCGGTGCCGGCAAGGGCGCTGCCGCTGCGGCCGGCCTCGCTGTATCAGGAACTGGCCGAAGAGCTTGAGATTCCACTGTTGAAAAGCACGGTCACCGACATCCTTCGTGACAGCGCCCTGCGAGCCGATCCGATTCATCCGAATTCCGCGGGCTACGCACAGCTGGCGGAAGCCCTGCATGACTTGCTGGTGGACACCGGCGCCGTCAATTGAAAAGTACGGATTCAGGCCGTGTACCGCCACGGCAATGTGCGGATCCCGCACCACTTTCTATACTCAGGACAGTCCAGGGAAACGTGTCAGGAGGCTGTCATGACGCACTACCATTGCACCGTGGAATTCCGTGACCCCAGCGCCTGTATCCAGCATCACATCCTTGACCTGGACGCGGGCACGAATGAGGATGCCATCTCGCGCGCAGAGGCCTCACTGATGGAGAGTCCGAATGCCGCCAACGCCGTCCGCGTCGAGCAGATTGTCTGCTGGATCGAGGACGACGAACCGCATTGACGCAACGCTCATTTGCGCCTGCGGTGGAAGGCGGATCAAGCAGCGAAGCGTCTGCTCAGCGTGCCCGCTCGTCCTCGGAAAGCAGGCTCATGTCGGCGGCGGCGGCCTGCAACTGCTCCTCGCGGTCGTCCGCCGACAGACGCGTCATCAGCCGGACCTCATTGGCTGAATCGGCGTGGCGGATCGCCTCGTCATAGGTGATCTTGCCCTCCGAATACAACTGATAGAGATGCTGGTCGAAGGTGCGCATGCCCTGCTCACCCGAACGCTTCATGATTTCCTTCAATTCGTGGACTTCGCCGGCGCGGATCTTGTCCTGGACCAGTGGCGTGCCGATCAGCACTTCCACTGCCGCGACCCGGCCCGCACCGTCCGGCGTCGGAATCAGTTGCTGTGCGATCACGCCCTTCAGGTTCAGTGACAGGTCCATGAACAGCTGGTTGTGCCGTTCGGGCGGGAAAAAGTTGATGATCCGGTCCATGGCCTGGTTGGCGTTGTTGGCATGCAGCGTCGCCAGACAGAGATGCCCGGCTTCGGCGAAGGCAATGGCATGGTCCATGGTGTCCTGGCTGCGGATCTCGCCAATCAGGATCACGTCCGGTGCCTGTCGCAGCGTGTTTTTCAGTGCCACCTCGTAGGAGGCCGTGTCGATCCCCACCTCACGCTGAGTGACAATGCAGCCCTCGTGCTTGTGCAGAAATTCGATGGGATCCTCGATGGTGATGATGTGGCCGGTGCTGTTCTGGTTTCGGTAGCCGATCATCGACGCCAGGGAGGTCGATTTACCAGTACCGGTACCGCCGACGAAGATCACCAGGCCGCGCTTGGTCATCGCCAGATCACGCATGATGCCGGGTAACCCGAGTTCGTCGATTTCAGGAATTCGTGTCTCGATGCGGCGCAGGACCATGCCGGCCTGGTTGCGCTGGTAAAAGGCGCTGACCCGGAAGCGACCGACGCTCTTGGCGCTGATGGCGAAATTGCATTCCCGGTCGCGGGCGAAATCCTCGCGCTGCTGCTCGTTCATGATCGCGAGCACGACCCGTTCAGCCTGTTCCGACGTCAATGCAGTCTTGGTGACCGGCATGATGCGACCGGAGACCTTGACGCTGGGCGGCATGCCGGAGGTGATGAACAGGTCAGAGGCCTTCTTGCTGACCATGAAATCGAGCAGGGCATTGAAACCCATGGCATTCGTCCTATGCGAAAGTGTCTTTGTTCATCGCCTTGGTGCGCGCATCGGCTTTGGCTATGAGGCCCTGTCGCACCATTCCCTGCAAGCACTGGTCGAGCGTCTGCATGCCAAGGCCCTGGCCAGTCTGGATCGAGGAGTACATCTGCGCCACCTTGTCCTCGCGAATCAGGTTCCGGATCGCGGCGGTGCCGATCATGATCTCGTGCGCCGCAATGCGACCACCACCCGTTTTCTTCAATAGCGTTTGTGAGATGACCGCACGCAGGGATTCGGAAAGCATTGACCGCACCATGGATTTCTCACCGGCAGGAAACACATCGATGATGCGGTCGATGGTCTTCGCTGCGGAACTGGTATGCAGGGTACCGAACACCAGGTGGCCGGTTTCGGCGGCAGTCAGCGCCAGGCGAATGGTTTCCAGGTCGCGCAGTTCCCCGACCAGAATCGTGTCCGGATCCTCACGCAGCGCCGAGCGCAACGCCTCGGCGAAACCGAGTGTGTCCCTGTGCACTTCGCGCTGGTTCACCAGCGACTTCTTTGACTCATGCACGAGCTCGATCGGATCCTCAATGGTCAGGATGTGCTCGTGGTAATTGCTGTTCTTGTAATCCACCATAGCCGCCAGCGTGGTCGATTTGCCCGAACCGGTCGGGCCGGTGACCAACACCAGGCCTCGCGGATTATCGGCGATGTCGCGAAAGGCGGACGGGCAATCGAGTTGCTCCAGCGTGAGCACGGTCGAGGGGATGGTCCGGAAAACGGCGCCGGCGCCACGATTCTGATTGAACGCGTTGACGCGGAAACGGGCCAGCCCCGGCAGTTCGAACGAGAAATCGTGCTCGAGGAACTCTTCGTAATCGCGACGCTGCTTGTCGTTCATGATGTCGTAGATCAGCGCGTGAACCTGCTTGTGCTCCATGGCCGGCAGGTTGATACGGCGCACGTCGCCATCCACGCGAATCATCGGCGGCAGGCCAGCCGACAGATGCAGGTCCGATGCGTTGTTCTTGACACTGAATGCCAGCAGATCCGCGATATCCATGCTGTGTCGTCTCCCGACAGTCCGTTACATTGAAATAGGAAGCCTCAGTTGCAAGGAGACATCGATCGAGTCATGCCGTCCATCGCAACCCGTTTAGAGACTGTACGCCGACGCATCCGCGAGGCGGAAAAAGCCGCCAATCGTGAGCTGGGCAGCGTGACCCTGCTGGCGGTCAGCAAGATGCAGCCCGTCGACGCCCTGCAGCAGGCCATCGCCGCCGGCCAGCGGGAATTTGGCGAGAACTACCTGCAGGAGGCGGCCGACAAGCAGGACGAGCTGGCCGACACCACCGACCTGCACTGGCATTTCATCGGCCCCCTGCAGTCCAATAAAACAAAACCGGCCGCTGCGCGCTTTGACTGGGTTCACAGTGTTGACCGACTGAAGCTCGCGCGTCGACTGGATGGACAGCGTCCGGAAGGACTTCCGCCATTGAATGTCTGCCTGCAGGTCAACATCAGTGGCGAAAGCAGCAAGGCCGGGTTGTCGCCAGCGGACACCGAGACTCTGGCCGGCGAGATGCTGCAATTCGAACGCCTGCGGCTGCGCGGCCTGATGGCGATTCCGGCGCCGGCCAGCGATCCGGAAAAGCAGCGACAGCCATTCCGCGCCCTGCGGGAACTCCTGGATCGACTCAACCAGCGCTTTCCGTTGCACATGGACACCCTCAGCATGGGTATGTCGGCGGATCTGGAGGCGGCCATCGCCGAGGGCGCGACCATCGTCCGGGTGGGCACCGACGTGTTCGGTCCCCGCCCGGATCCGGCCACAACAGCGTGAAACCAGGGTCGGGGCCGGCGGGCTCCGACGCAAGGAGGTCGAAACAGATGGCACAGGCAGAGATCAGCTTCATTGGCGGCGGCAACATGGCCCGCAGCCTGATAGGCGGACTGCTGGCCGATGGTCTGGCGGCGGATTCGATCCGTGTCGCCGAGCCGGACGCCACGCGCCGGCATGCACTGATTGCCGATTTCGGCATCCACGCGGTGGAGAACAACGTGCAGGCGGCGCAGGACGCCGATGTTGTCGTTCTCGCAGTGAAACCGCAGATAATGCGAAAGGTGGCGGATGAACTGGCCGCCACCATCGGCGATGGCTCCGTGCTGGTTCTGTCCATTGCCGCAGGGCTGCGGGCCCGGGATCTGACCCGCTGGCTGGGCCCCGACGCGGCGGTGGTGCGGGCCATGCCGAACACGCCATCGCTGGTGCGGGCCGGGGCCACCGGTCTGTTCGCCAACAGCAACGTCACTGACGACCAGCGCAGTCTGGCTGAATCCCTGATGCGCGCCGTGGGCCTGACCTGCTGGACTCACGATGAACAGCAACTGGACGCGGTGACCGCGGTTTCCGGTAGCGGACCGGCCTATTTCTTTCTGTTGATGGAGATGATCGAGAGCGCCGGCGTGGAACTGGGATTGAACCCGGAGACCGCGCGCCTGCTGACCATCGAGACGGCGCTGGGTGCCGCACGCATGGCCCTGGAGAGCGAGCACGACCCGCAGACCCTGCGGCGCCTGGTGACCTCCCCCGGCGGCACCACCGAGGCGGCCATCAACAGCCTGGAGGATGCCGATATTCGCGCCCTGCTGAAACGCGCGGTTACCGCCGCAGCCACCCGCGCTGACGAACTTGGACAACAACTCGGAGAACAATGACATGAGTGGCAATTACGTCACCGACCCGGTGGGCTTTCTGGTCGAGATCCTGTTCGGCCTGCTGATTCTGGCCATCATGCTGCGCTTCCTGCTGCAGTTTCTGCAGGCCAATCCGTACAACCAGATTTCCCAGACTCTGGTGCGGCTGACACAACCGGTGCTGGCGCCCATCCGCCGCGTGGTGCCGACCGGCAAGCGGATCGACACCGCCTCCATTCTGGCGATGCTGATTCTGCAGTTCGTCGCACTCAGCCTGTTGATGTTGATCGCCGGGCGCGGCCTGAACCCGGCCTTTCTGCTGGTCCTGTCACTGTCCGAGCTGATCAACCTGCTGCTCAACGTGTTCCTGTTCGCGGTCATCATCCGGGTGATCCTGAGCTGGGTGAATCCGGGCGCGCATCATCCGGGGATTGAATTGCTTGACAACATCACCGAACCGGTGATGGCGCCAGCCCGACGCCTGATCCCGAGCATGGGCGGACTGGACCTGTCGCCCATCGCCGTGATCATCGGCATTTCCCTGCTGAAAATGCTGCTGCTGCCACCACTGCGCCAGCTCGCCCTGGCGGTTGGCTGAATACTAGGGAGACGCTGATTTATTCGCACGTCTGCGTTGGAGTCCGCATTTTTTCCGAGGCAAGGCGCGCTGTGCAGCGCCGCAGTCATTCTGCGGTCAAGCAGCGCAACGCCGCAATCGGGAAAAATGCGGCCCAACCCGAAGGGCCCGGCCGGTTTTGGCCCCTGGCTGTGTTGCGTCACCGGCCCGGTAGCTCAAGCTACCGAACCGGCACCGCGCCTTGCCAGATGACCAAAACCGGTCTCGGGCGCAGACGCGCGAATAAATCAGCGTCTCCCTAATTGCCCCGGCAGGTTGCCGTCAGTAGACTCTGAGCGCTTTAGGAAACGCTGATTAGATGTCAAAGGAACTGCCAGCTGACTGCGTCGGCTACGTTACGCCGCAAAGCCTGCATTTCGATGCGCCGCTGGAACTGGACTGCGGTCGGACGCTGCCGGATTTCGATCTCACCTTCGAGACCTACGGCGAATTGAATGCCGAACGCAGTAATGCGGTGTTGGTGATGCACGCCCTGTCCGGCGATCACCATGCCGCCGGCTACCATGAGGGCGCGCGCAAACCCGGTTGGTGGGATGCCTGCATTGGTCCGGGCAAGCCCATCGACACCAATCGGTTTCATGTCGTGTGCTGCAACAATCTCGGCGGCTGCCATGGCTCCACCGGGCCACTCAGCACCAACCCCGAGACCGGCCGCGCCTACGGCGCGGACTTCCCGGTGGTCACCGTACGCGACTGGGTGCGCAGTCAGGCCCGGCTCGCCGACCAGCTCGGCATTGACCGCTGGGCGGCCGTGGTCGGCGGTAGCCTAGGTGGCATGCAGGCACTGCAGTGGAGTATCGATTTCCCGGAGCGCTGCCATGCCGCGGTCATCATTGCCGCCGCGCCCCGCCTCTCGGCCCAGAACATCGGCTTCAACGAGTTGGCACGACAGGCGATCATGAGCGATCCGGAGTTCCATGGCGGGCGCTATGCCGAGCATGGTGTGGTCCCCGCCCGCGGCCTCGCACTGGCGCGGATGCTGGGCCACATCACCTACCTGTCGGACGACGCCATGGGTGCGAAATTCGGCCGCGGTATGCGTAACGAGCGGCTGAGCTTCGATTTCGATGTGGATTTCGAAGTCGAGAGCTACCTGCGCTACCAGGGGCAGTCTTTCGTCGGCCGCTTCGACGCCAACACCTATCTGCTGATGACCAAGGCGCTGGACTACTTTGACCCGGCATCGGACTTCGGTGACGACCTGGCTTCGGCACTGGCCCGCGGCCGCAGCCGGTATCTGGTGATCTCCTTCACCAGTGACTGGCGCTTCCCGCCGGCACGCTCAAGGGAAATCGTCCGCGCCCTGCTCGACCGCGATCG
>SKGQ01000180.1 GCA_007117515.1 Ectothiorhodospiraceae bacterium
CTCCGACTTCGAAATTGAGTGCTTTCTGCGGCTCAAGGCCCGGGTCAAAACCTTCGCCCGGTTCGGTGGGATCGTAGAACTCGGTAAACGAAGGGCTTTCGAATGCGGTTCCGACATTCGCGTAAAGCGTGTGCTGAGGAAAGAGTCTGTAGGATACGCCGGTCGTTCCGCTCAATTCGTTGAACGTCTGCCTGCCGGAGGCCGCGCCGTCGCCAAACCGGTCATCGATCTTCAAACGCAATCGATCGTAGCGTCCGCCCAGCGTAACGGTCAGCCGGTCTGTCAACAGGAAGTCATTTTGAGCGAAAAGCCCGATAGTCTCTGCGGACTCCACTGCGTCCTGCGTCTGACGAACCCGACCGGCGTTGGGTAAAACGACATAGCGATCTCTCGAGTCCCTCTGCCATTGGGCCTCCGCCCCGACAGTGAAACGCGTGCCTACCCCAAGCAAACTCCCCGTGTCTGTATACTCGGTCCCTGTGCCGTAAAAATCCCTATCGAAGCGGATGAGACTCGGCCCCGGAAACGGCAACTGCTGACGGAAACCCCGGTTGGTATAAAACGCACGCGTTGTAAGCTGCCCCGGCAGAATCGCACTGTCTTCGTAAATGAGACCAATGCGCTGCTGCCGAACCCGCTGCCCTGAATCAAGAGCCAGTGCGTTCGCAGACGCCTGCCGCCGGTCCTCACGAACCCGGTCCGGGGAAAGCCCCGCCGGATCCTCACCCTTGGGTTGATCCAGCGCCGTGAACACCGCAGTAATCCGGCGCTCCTCGTCGATATCATAGGAGCCTTTGCTATTGACCAGGCGCTTGCGGGTCTCGCTCTGATCGCGATAACCGTCATAGGACAGATTCCAGGCACTGATATGACCGCGCCAGTCTCCGACACGACCGCCACCCTTCACGCCGAGACGCTGGAAGTTGTAACTGCCGAAGGTTGAGCGGATTTCGGCGTAGGGCTCGTCCGGCCCCTCCATCGTGGTGATGTCGATCACACCACCGGCGGCGTTGCCGTAAATGGCGGACGAAGGGCCACGGATGACCTCGATACGCTCTACGGACTCCAGGTCGATCCCGTCCACCTGGGACTGGCCGTCGGGCAGTGTTTCCGGAATGCCATCGACCAGGACCCGGATACCACGGATCCCGAACGGCGCGCGCGCCCCAAAGCCACGAATCGAGACCCGCAGATTCTGCGCAAAATTGTAACGGTTCTGGGTAAAGACACCGGGGACACGGTTGATCGATTCGTCGAGTTGCAACCCCTGCCGGCCGTCCTGAATGTCCTCCGGCTCAATCACGCTGACGGCCTGCGGCGTCTCGGTAATATCCCGTTCCACACGGGGAGAGGTCACGGTAATGGGTTCCAGGCGTACGGATTCCGCAGCGGCAGATGTGACGGCACTGGCAGTCAGCACAATTGCCAGTGCTGCAAGGGTTCGAGGGTAAAGATACATGGGGTCGCGTCTCCTGTTCTTCTGTGTATCGCAGACCCAGGCATGGAAAGATTCCGAACGACTTTTCAGCGCATGCCTAACCGGCGGAACAACATCGATGGTTTGCTGAAGGTCCTCGGATGCGGATTGCATGGGTCCAGTCGCGGAGGCACGGCCGAGAGCCCGTAACTGGCAAGTGCCATCCGTCGCGGCGCTGTTGGTGGCGGCTCACCGCCTCACTTTTTGCAGTGATTCCAAACAAGCACCTTTTTTTCGAGCATAGCCCAACTTGCATTGAACTGCCCGGAACGGATCGCGTGGACGGCGATCGGTCGATAACGCCAGATAGGGGAGAAAAAAGAGGGGATGAGACTCATCCCCTCGAAAAGCCGTTTGCCGGCTCAGAAGAAGCTTTAAGAAAACAACGGCAGAGCAAGGGTCGACGTCATCGACTGGAGGAGCCCACCGTGCTTTCACTGACTGAGAGAGCAATTAACGTGCCAGCAAATAGAAAGGCTTGACGCTACGCCACAGAGCGGCTGGCCGCAAAATCTGTCACGCAGATGTGACGCCGTGAACAAGGTTGTGCACCGGCTGAGAAACAGTGCGCCCGGGGAATGAATTAACCTTCCTCTTTCCACTTGATACTGCAGCCCATGCTGGGCTGTGGGTCATCAGGCAGTGATTTACCCGTCAGCAACGCTGTGACGGCATCACGCAGGTCGTCTCCGGTGACAGGTCGGTCGTTACCGGGCGTGCTGTCATCGAAGCGGCCCCGATAGGCCAGCTTCATCTCACCATCGAACAGAAACAGATCCGGCGTGCACACGGCCCCATAGGCCCTGGCCACCTGCTGGGTTTCATCGTGCAGATAGGGAAACGGATAACCGGCACGCCGTTTCTCTTCGGCCATGGCATCGAAGCTGTCCGCCGGATAACGGTCGGCATCGTTAGCGTTTATCGCGACAACCGCCAGGCCTTTGGGCATGAACTCACGCGCGAAACTCGCCAGTGCCGAACTGATGTGAACCACGTAGGGGCAGTGATTACAGATGAAGGCGACAAGCAGGGCATCCGAGTCGGCAAAATCATCCCGCGCGACCACACCGCCCTCGGCCTCTTTCAGTCGGAAATCGGGTGCCGTTGACCCCGTCACCAGCACCGTTGAATCAGCGATTGTCGGCATGCTTCTCGTACTCCGGAAATAGCCGGGACCAAGATCATCGGTACTTCCCCTGGCCGACTCGATGCGCCGGCGGGACAATCAGCCCTCGCGGGCGCTTTCGATTTCCTCGAGCAGCAGGTTCAGCAGACGCTCGCCGCGATCACCGGTCATGTCGACGAACACGTCGCGGACCGGGACGCTGAGTTCACGGAACGTATCGCGCTCTTCGGCGCTTAACTCGATCACCTGAATGTCGCTATCGCCAGTGATCGTGTCCATGCGCTCCTCGTTCAGGCGGACCTGCACCTCATGGATGTAGTCAACCAGCTCTGCCGCAACCTCATCGAGCATTTCCCTGTGCTCATCGGACAATCCGTCGTACCAGTCCCGATTACCCATGAAGGTGGCGATGAACTGCGCCTGGTTGGCGAAGATCATGTAGTCCTGCACCTGGTAGAAATCCATTTCCTCGTGCGCGAAGACCGGCTGGATGTTGGCGTCGATCTGACCAAGCTGCAGGCCACTGTAGATCTCGCCATACTCCATCGTGGTCGGATCGGCACCGTAGGCCTGGTAGGTTTCACGAAGGAGCCGGTTGTCCATGGTGCGAATTGCAACGCCACTGAAATCATCCGGCGTGCGGATTTCCTTGTTCGCGGTCCAGACCTGCCAGCCTTCCGGCACCACGGCAATGGGATGCAGATCACGGTCACGGAACGAGTTCTGGAAGTCCTCATTCTTCAGGAAGGCGTTCGAATTCAGCACTCGGGTGTTGAGGTGCTCGTCTTCGCTAAGGATGAAGTTAAGGCTGAACAGCTGACTCTCGGGCACCGTGCCACCGAGAAAACCCGAACCGAAGGCGAGTTGGATCGCACCATCCTGGACCTGATCATAGATATCGGTCAGGCCGCCAAGCCGACCGTAAGGATAAATCCGAACGTTCACCTCACCATCAGTGCGCTCTTCAACCAATTCGGCGAGCCGAACCGCATATTCGTGCTGCACGCTGCCCTCGATCTCCTCCAGCCCGAAATCCCACGTCTGCGTCCCGTCATCGGGACCGTCGGAACACGCAGCCAGTGCAAAAAGGGAAGCTGCGATTACGCCATAACGCCACTGCATGAGAACCTCCTGAGTCTGTCTCTTGATGTATGACGGTGCCGCTGAAACCAGTGCCAGACAGGATGATTGTCAGCCCCTCACCGGGCCCATCGATGCCCGCCACCGAGACCTGCGCCTTGCCCAATCCATAGGCCACGTGCAACCGTCAACTGACGATCTCAATTCAACCTTAACACAGGCTCTAGCCCTGTCTACGCGGTGTTCAGCTCGCACAAACTGCGCTACTGTCAAAATCAAACAAGGCTGGCAAAGCGGGCCGTGGCAGCGAGCTACGGACGCATCATAGGGCGGAAAAGACTATGGGCGGCAAAATACTCGGCTGGCTGGATAAGGGCACCGAGCATATCGAGGAATTCCTGGTCGGTGGCACGATCCTGTTTCTGTCAGGCCTGCTGATCGTCCATGTGCTCGGCCGACAGATCTTTGGTGCGGGCATCCCCGGTCAGGTGGAGCTCACCCAGATGTCCATGGTGATCATTACCTTTGCCGGCGTCGGCTATGGCGTTCGCAAGGCGCGGCACATCAGCATGTCAGCGTTCTATGATCAGCTTTCCGGGACGCCAAGAAAAACCGTCCTGGTCAGCATCAGCCTGTTCACCGGGGCCCTCATGTTTTTCCTGGCATGGCATGCCTTCGGCTATGTGGAAAGCACGTATAGCCGCGGGCGGACTTCGTCGGCTCTCTCCATACCTCTCTGGATCCCCTACGCGGTCGCACCGATTGGCCTCGCCATGGCCGGTATCCAGTATTGGTTGACCGCGATACGCAACCTCACCACGCCGGGAATCTACCGCTCCTTTCAGGACAGGGAGCAGTACGACGAAGTGCCGAACGACGGGGTCTGAGCAAGAAAAACAAAGAGCAAGGCTGAAAAGGTGCGCCATCCATGCTGACGATCATCTTCACTGTCATGGTCATTCTGCTGCTGCTCGGGTTCCCGATGATGGTTCCGCTGCTCAGCGCCGCGCTGCTGATCCTGTTCCTCGAACTAGGCTCAACCAACGTCAGCCTGCTGCTCGGCCAGATGCTGAGCGGTGTGCAGTCATGGGCGCTGGCTGCGGTGCCATTGTTCATCTTCGCCGCAGACATCATGACCAAGGGCCACACTGCCAATCGACTGCTGGACCTGGTGCAAAGCTTCGTCGGCCATCTGCGGGGCGGCCTTCCGATCACCACTGCGGCAAGCTGCACCTTGTTTGGTGCCGTCTCGGGCTCTACCCAGGCCACCGTGGTCGCCATGGGCGGCCCGATGCGGCCGAAACTGCTCGAGAAAGGCTATAGCGACAAGTTCTCGATAGCCCTGATCATCAATGCCAGCGATATCGCCCTGCTGATCCCGCCCAGCATCGGCATGATCATCTACGGCGTGGTCGCCGGCGCCTCGATCGGTGACCTGTTCATCGCCGGCATCGTGCCCGGCCTGATGATCCTGGTGATGATCTCGATTTATTGCTACATCGCCTCGCGCATCCAGGGTATCGAGCCGGAGGAGCGCGTGTCCTGGCTCCGACGCTACCAGGCATTCCGCAAGGCCCTGCTACCACTCGGCTTTCCGCTGGTCGTGGTCGGTGGTATTTACGGCGGTTTCTTCAGCCCCACCGAGGCCGCGGCCATTGCCGTGCTCTACGCGCTGATTCTGGAAATCATTATCCTGCGCGCGGTTCGGATTCGTGATTTGTGGAGCATTGCCCTGTCCACTGGCTTGATCACCGCCGTGGTATTCATCCTGGTCGCCGCTGGCAACGCCTTTACCTATACGATCTCTTTCGCCGGCATTCCCGATGCCCTGCTGCAGCCGGTTATCGCGAATCTGGCGGACAACCCCACTGCGGTGCTGGCACTGATCGCGATCAGCTTCTTCATCGGTTGCATGTTCGTCGACCCGATTGTCGTGATACTGATTCTGACGCCGCTGTTCGCGCCGGCGGTACAGGCATCCGGTCTGGATCCGATTCATGTCGGCGTCATCGTCACGCTTCAGGCCGCCATCGGCTCGGCGACACCACCCTTTGGCTGCGACATCTTCACCGCCATGGCCGTGTTTCGAAGACCCTATTTCGACGTGATACGGGGCACACCGCCTTTCATCGCCATCCTGATGCTGGCCACGGTGCTCCTGATCATGTTCCCACAGATCTCGCTTTGGCTGCCGTCGCTGGGTGCCCAGTAGGCGTGCCCCAGGTTTCCCGGGTCTGAATGGCCGCCGCCGGGGCCAAGCGCCGCATCGTGCTGTTGTACAAGCCTTTCGGTGTGCTCTGTCAGTTCACCGATGACCTTGGCCGGGCGACGCTCGCGGACCACGTTCCGGTAGCGGATGTCTACCCGGCCGGTCGGCTCGACCGCGACAGCGAGGGACTGCTGGTGCTGACCAATGATGGTCACCTGAACGCTCGGATCACCCAACCGGGCAAGGCCATGGACAAGGAGTACTGGGTCCAGGTGGAAAACATCCCCGATCAACAGGCTCTGCGTGCACTGCAGGAAGGTGTCGAACTGAAGGACGGCCTGACGCGCCCTGCCCGAGCCGCATTGATGGAGCCGCCGGCGGTTCCCGAGCGCGATCCGCCGATCCGCTATCGCGCCAGCATTCCAACCCAGTGGCTGCGACTCGTGATCGCGGAGGGTCGCAACCGGCAGATCCGACGCATGACGGCAGCAGTCGGTCATCCAACCCTGCGTCTGGTCCGGTACCGGGTCGGCTCCTGGACCATCGACGGTCTGCAGCCCGGCGACTGGCGCGAGGTCTAGCATGTCGGCATTGGACTGGGTGCTTGCCAGCCTGGTTCTGCTGGTCTGTGCCATCATCCAGGGTGCCATTGGCTTCGGCGTCGGGCTGCTCGGTGCGCCCCTGCTTTATCTGATCAACCCGGTGCTGGTGCCCGCTCCGGTGATCATCGTGGGCATGGTCCTGCCGGCAATGATCGTGGCCCGGGACTGGCGTCACGTGTATCGCAGTGATGTCGCCTGGGCGCTGCCCGGCACACTGCTCGGAACCGTCATCGGCGGCATTGTGATCGGCTACCTGTCCGCAGATGGTCTGGCCCTGCTGTTCGGTGGCCTGGTGTTGCTCGCGGTTGGCCTGAGCCTGGGCGGCCTGACTCCGACGCCAACGCCGCGGGTGATCCTGACCGGCGGCAGCCTTTCCGGCTTCATGGCGACGACAACAGCCATCGGTGGTCCTCCACTGGCCCTGGTTTTTCAGCACCTGCGGGGGCCGCGTCTGCGCGGCACGCTGTCCGCCATCTTCTTTCCCGGCGGCGTATTGGCGCTTGCCAGTCTTTACTGGGCCGGGCGCTTCGGTGAACGCGAACTGCTGATGGGCCTCAGTCTGCTGCCTGCCATCGGCCTGGGCTTTGCCCTGTCCGGACGTTTCGCGGGATGGCTGGATCGGCGCTGGCTACGACCCGCGATCCTGGCGCTCTCCACTGCTGCGGCATTGGTCGCCATTGGCCGTGCCACGACGAATCTGATGTGAGCCCACCTGACCCATGTGCCGCATCGACACAGTCCAGCCCGCAACAGGAACACGTAAGCCATTGTGAAAATCACTGTTTTTAACTGGCATGCCTGATGCTCGTTCCATCGGTACCACAGCGCAACGCGAAGGAGGCTCAAGTGATGATCTCCAACGTCAAGCATCTGTTGGTCACTCTGCTGCTTGCAATGGGCCTGGCCCTGGGCAGTGCTGCCCCCGCCCTCGCCGGTGATGGCGGTGACGCGCGGGATGCGACGGAAACGCCGCCGGCCGAGAAGGACGGTGACAAGGACGATGGTGAAGAGTGGACGGAAGAGGATGAGTACGGCTGGTAAGCCCCGCCGCCTCATCGAATTCCGTCGGGCCGTCGGTACTCGCCGGCGGCCCTTTTTTTGTAACGAATCTGCGACTCAAGAGGAAATATCGGCAGCCATGGGGTCTGTTGAATGTCGAAAAGGCTCGCGTAAGCCAGTGGCTCTGGTATAGTGCACTTGCAGCATGTACCGATCCATGTTGCTGCCCCCGGGTGTTTTCCCGCCGGAAGTGTCTTCAAAAAGGAACGCGAACAGAGCTTGCTGCCTCTTGGCAGTAACTGTGCGTTTCCATGGCCCGTCCCCGACGTGTTGAAGCAAACGCTTTCCCTGGACCTCGCCGACGCGCGGCACACTTAATTCTGTCTGGATCGGATCCGACCCGCCTGTCTGGCCGGCACGGAAGACACCCAGGAGATTTTCAATACAATGCAATTTGACCAACTCGGACTTCCCGAGAGCCTGGTCCGCGCCGTGCGCGAACAGGGCTACACGGAACCCACCGCCATTCAGGCCGAAGCCATCCCGGCGATTCTAGCCGGCCACGACGTCATGGCTGCGGCGCAGACCGGGACCGGCAAGACTGCTGGTTTCACCCTGCCCCTTTTGGCACGACTGGGTGAAAACGCCCCGGCCAATGGCAGACCGCGTGCAGTGCGCGCGCTGATCCTGACCCCGACGCGCGAATTGACCGCCCAGGTGCAGGAGAGTGTCACCACCTATGGCCGCCATGCTGGACTGAAATCCACCGTCGTTTTCGGCGGCGTCGGCATGAAGCCGCAGATCGATCGCCTGCGTCGCGGCGTCGATATCGTGGTCGCAACCCCCGGTCGGCTGCTGGATCATATCCGCCAGCGCACCATTGATTTGTCGAAAATTGAAACGCTGGTTCTGGACGAAGCCGATCGCATGCTGGACATGGGCTTCATCCATGACATCCGCAAGGTCATCGCAACCCTGCCGAAAGAACGCCAGACGCTGCTCTTCTCGGCAACCTTCTCGGACGAGATCAGCAAACTGGCAATGGGCATGCTGAACAACCCGGTGCGTATCGAAGTAGCCCGGCGTAACACGGCAGTGGAAACCATCCGCCAGCACGTCCATCCCGTGGATCGGGGCGGCAAGCGGGCGCTGTTATCCCAGTTGATCCGTAATGGTGACTGGCGTCAGGTGCTGGTTTTCACCCGCACAAAGCACGGTGCAGACCGACTTGCGAAACAGCTTGCCGTCGACGACATCACGGCAACCGCCATTCATGGCAACAAGAGTCAGACCGCCCGCACCCGTGCGCTGGCTGACTTCAAGAAGGGTGCCGTGCGCGTCCTCGTTGCCACTGACATTGCCGCCCGCGGTCTGGACATCGATCAGTTGCCGCATGTGGTTAACTTCGAATTGCCGAACGTGCCGGAAGATTACGTGCATCGCATCGGCAGGACCGGCCGCGCCGGGCGCGAAGGCGCGGCACTCTCGCTGGTCTGCGTCGATGAGCTGAAATTGCTCAGCGGCATCGAGAAGGTGATTGGTCAGGATCTGGAACGGCAGGTCGTGCCCGGTTTCGAACCGGACCCGAACGAACGTCCGCAGCCCATCTTCAAGCAGCGGGGAGCGCCCCCGGCCCGCAAGCGTCAGCCGCGTCCCACGGGTGCAGCGGCACCGCGCCGGGGAAAACCTGCGGGCAGCGGCCAGCCAAGCCAGCGTCGTCGTGCGGCCTTTGCCGGCGGTAATCGCTAACGGTAGCGCTGATTCAACCATGACGTCCGAAAAGGGGCGGTGAACCGGTCATGAAAAGTTGGCTCATGGCAGGTTCACCGCCCCTGTTTGTTGTGTCTCCCGGTCAGTCACACCTTACATGGAGGCATGACATGACCATTTTCCCCCGCGTGCTGGGCTCGCTAATGCTGGTTTTCGGCCTGGTCACTGCCGCTGTCGCCAACAACGAGGTGGAAGGCCCGATCTAGTCCATTTACATCGAGGCTCGAACCATCACCGTCCACGGCATCACGTTCGAAATCACCGAAAGCACCCGCTACGACGACGGCCTGCGTCGCTTCAAGGATATAAAGGAAGGTCAGGTGGTCGAGAAGCCGATGCGCCTCAGGGCGACGGCACGATGCGCAGCATTTCTCCGCTGGAATGATCGGTCAACAGATACAGGGCGCCGTCCGGCCCCACCTCGACAGCGCGGATACGGCGGTCCAGCGAAGTGAACAGGCGTTCTTCCTCGGTCACCCGATCACCATCCACGCGCAGACGATGTACGGCCCGACTAACCAGTCCCGGCACCAGCAAGTCACCGTTCCACTGCGGGAACATGTCCCCGCGGTACACCGCCAGACCGGCCGGCGCGATGGCTCGGTCCCAGACGTACAGCGGATCCTGCATACCAGGGTAGGTTTGATACGGAGTGATTTCAGCGCCGCTGTAGTCCCGCGCGTGGGCGGTGATCGGCCAACCGTAATTGCCGCCCGCCTGCAGCCGATGCAAGCGGTCGCCGCCGCGTGGGCCATGCTCACTGGCCCAGATCTCACCGGTTTCCGGATCCAGGGCCACGCCCTGCGCATTGCGGTGACCGATGGTCCAGGTTTCCGGCCGCCGTGCGTCATTCAGCCCGGCGAACGGGTTATCCGGCCTGGCACGGCCGTCGGCATCAAGGCGCAGCACGCTGCCGAAGTGATCTTCCGGCTGCTGGGCGCGGTAGCGGTAGTCAAAACCGTCGCCCAGGGTCAGCAGCAGGCTGCGATCATTCAGCCAGACCATCCGGCCACCGTAATGAACGCTGGTATCGCGCCATGGGGTCGCCCGGAACAGCACCTCGACATCCTCCAGCGCATGGTCCACCAGTCGAGCGCGAACCAGGCTCAGGGTATTCTCGCGCCGGTCGCCTTCCACCAGCGTCAGATAAACCGTATTCCCGGCATCTTGCGCCGGCAGGATATGGAACAGGCCCGCCTGCGAGTGCACATGCACCTCCGGCAGACCGGATATTGGCTCGGGATGCAGCCCATCCTGGTCAATCAACCGCAACCGCCCCGCCCGCTCGGTAACCAGCATCCGACCGTCCGGCAGGAACGCCAGCGCCCAGGGGTGCTCCAGACCGTCAGCGACGGTTTCGACACGGTAGTCCGCGGCTTCAGCCGAGGTAAGGATCACGCCGACGAGGGGAATCGCAAGCAGGGAGCACAACAACAGCTTGCAAGAGACGGCACGGACGGTTTTCATGGCTGTACTCCGGATAGTGCCTGCTCCACAGCATGTGCAAGGGCAGCCATGAGCTGCGGCAGGGAAACGCCGACCCAGACACACTTCACGGGAACCACCATGTCGATATTCCGGCGATTGCCAGCCTTGCTGCTTGCGGTCATTGTAACCGCCGCCAGCGGATCCCTGGTCCAGACCCAGTTCAATATCGCCGCCCTCACCCGGCTGCAGGTCGAGGTCGATCTGCAGCAACGGCTGGCGATGACTGCCGGCGATTTGCTGCACTTCGCGCCGCTGTTCTCCCTGCTTCTGGTGCTTGCCTTTCTGCCCGCTTTTCTCGTCACCGGGCTGCTGATCCGCTGGCTGAACGGCCGACCGACCTGGCTTTATGCGCTGGCAGGCGGGATCGCCGTGCTGACGACCTTGCTGCTGATGAACGCGCTGCTGCCGATGACTCCGTTACAGATGACCACCGAAATCTCAGGTCTACTGGCCCTGACCCTCAGCGGCGTCCTCGGTGGCTGGGTTTTCGCGCTTACAGGGAATGCCCTGGTGCCACGCCATTAAGCGGCATCGGCGCTGCGTAGAATCGCTTGCCGTCGGAAAACAACTGCCAGGCTTCGGCCTCATGACCGGCCGAGCGACAATCCGCAGCGGCGTCCCGGGCGGCATCGGGATCGGCATGGATCTGTGCCTGATCCGGGGTGCGCACGAACATGCGATTGGTCTGATTCGGCCCCCGCTCCTCGACGTGCGACAGGTACTGCTCGGACTCCGGCAGATGCACGACATAACCGCGAAAGCTGGTGCCCTTGGGCAAGCCCAGGGCCTCGATGCGGCCCTCCATCTCATCAATCTGATTCGCCAAAACCGTCTCCTCCGGTAACCGTCTCGACACCATGATACGCGATCACGGTAGATAGATGACCCGCACACTGCCCCAATGCCGACCGGCAACATGGATCGGTGCGGAAGCATCCATGGTCAGCACGAAACGGTCGCCCATGTTTCGCCGGTAGGCCTGCAGCAGGAAGCGTCGCTTATTCCGCGCCGCGGCCAGGCCAACCCGGTCGTCGAATATCCGGCGATTGCGGCAATTTGCGGCATTCCAGACCGGATCGCCGGTTTGCCGCTTCGATACGTGGCGGTTGTGGGTCGCAATATAGCCGGTGTTATCGGTGGTGCAGCAAGCCAGGATCTTGTCACTCTGACCGTAGACGGCCTCCTGCACGGGCGGCAGCACCTGGTCTGTGAACGCGGTGTGGCGCGCCATGTACTGCTGCGGATCCGTACCGCTCAGGGGCTTGTGCTCGCGATCAAACAAGGCCTCCTCGCTGATCGCACCCTCCCGAACCGCGGCCTCGAACAGCCGGGAAATCTCTCGCGCTGCCTCCAGCGCCTGGGCAATCATCGGCTGATCAGGGGTCTCGCTGACGCCGTCGTTGGCGACGTTCAGGAGTTCTTCAGCACGCAGCAGCAGACTATCAACTCGTCCGCCCAATTCCCCCATCCCTGCGGAGGAACTGCCGGACTGTTCGCTCTGGCGCGCCAACTCGGATCGCAGTTGCCCGGTCTGCTGCCTGATCGCCGCAACCGCATCGGCAATCTCACCGGTGCCGCCATTCACCGCATGCATCGCCGTGCTGATCGATGACACGCCATCGTCCAGTGATTGTGCTGCGGCATGCATCTCGCCCGCAAGGCGGTGACCGCCGGCACCCACATCAATCAGCATCTGCGCCTGATTCGTCAGGCCCTGCAGGGTTCTGTCAATATCCGTGGTTGCGGCGCTGGTCTGCTGTGCCAGCTTTTGTACTTCCTCGGCCACCACAGCGAAACCCTGCCCCTGACCACCAGTAGCCCGGGCTGCCTCAATCGAGGCGTTGAGAGCCAGCAGGTTGGTCTGCCGTGCAATGGCATCCACGCCGCGAGCGGCCTGACCGATCTGCCGCAGGGCCTCGTCAAGACCGGTGAGTTCGTCCTGGATCGCCGCCATTTCCTCGGCCAATTCAGCGATGCCATCCACCGATACCGTGACCATCTCCTGCGAGTGGCCGAGTTCGAGTCCCAGCGTGCCAGCCAGGCCTCGGCTCGCCACGACTGCCTGCTCGACGTCCGAGTTGGCCTGCTCCAGGCCGTCTACCGAGTCCGTCAGGCGCAGGAAGGTCTCTGCGTGCTCCGTTACCCGCTGCGCGATCACGTCCACATCCCCGGCCAGATCCGAGACCTGCACACAGACCTCGCGACCGGTGGTGGCGGCGGAAGCCAGCGACTCCGATGGGCTTGCCGCCGAACCATCCAGACCGGCCAGACTATCGGTCAACTCACCCAGGCGATGCGCGCGCTGTCTGGATTGCTGAAATGCCTGATGGGCGGAGGCAACATTGGCGTCCATACCATTCAGGCCCTCGACCAGGGTGCCGCACTGCTGGTCGATCTGTGTGACGGCAGCGGCGACACGGTCAGTCTCCAGCTCGATTTCCGCCATCGCATCGGCGGTGGACTTCATCAGACCACGAATTGTCTCCGCCCCCTCGCGCACCGAAGCTGCGCGCTCGACCCCGGCGGTACTGCGCGCGATCAACCGGTCGATGCGCTGGGTCAGGGCATCCAGCAGACGGCGGATCTCGGCCGTCGCCTCCGCCGTCTGGCCAGCAAGCTCCTTCACATGCTCGGCGACAACGGCGAAGGCCCGGCCGATGCTGCCGGCACGGGTCGCCTCGATGGTCGCGTTCAACGCCAGCAGCTTGGTCTGTTCGGCAATGCGGGTGATTTCCTCGGCCACCAGTGCAACGCTAGCCAATGACTCGCGCAGGCCTCCAACCTGATGCTCGATACGGCTCACGGCATC
Organism: Ectothiorhodospiraceae bacterium; assembly: GCA_007117515.1. GTDB lineage: Bacteria > Pseudomonadota > Gammaproteobacteria > Nitrococcales > Aquisalimonadaceae > Methylonatrum. The sequence continues at coordinate 13,561 of SKGQ01000180.1, forward strand.
GGTCAGGCCGGTAACCGAGGCAACGGCAGTTTCGATATCCGGTTGCCAGCGCCGCACCTGCTCCGATGCCTCGCTCGCCGTTTCCCGGATATACCCGGCGGCGGAATCAACGCGCTGGTTGCAGAATTCGAGCTCACGTGCCTGCTCCAGCAAGCCATGGAACTGTCTGACGTTTTCATCGATCTGCTGGGCAACCTGCCCCAGACCGGTCATCACGTCATCGGCGGTGTCGTTCAACGCGACCCCCAACGGCCCGACCTGTGCGAGCAAGGCGTCCGCAGCCTGGTCGCGCCCATCACCCAGGGCAAGTGCTGCGACCGGCGCCGCCTGTCCCCGACGAAACCACTGCACGATCATGTTCATCAAGCTTCCCCCACTTTAAGGAAACGCTTATCCGCTCCCGCGTCTGCGCCCGGGACTGGTGTCAGGCCTAGACGGCGTCGCACTGCTGGACCGCAAGATGATTACGCCCGCGGCACAGCGCGCTCTTGCCCTGGAAGAAATCCGGACGCGCACGCAGGCCTGCGAATCGATCAGCGTTTACCTGGAGGTTTTCGGCCCTGGGCGGCCGGACTTGAGGGAACTCGGAGTGGAAACGTCAGACGGACCGGAGTTCCATGCCGCGACCGTCCAGCAGGCGAAGCCAGCCACGAACTATGCGATAGATGATCCAGATCGTGTTGGCGAACAGGATCAGATAGCCGATCCCGATTACCGCCGTCATGAAGCCGACCACGAACCACAGCAAGGCGAACCAGAAGGTACGGATCTGCCAGCGGAAATGGGATTCCAGCCAGGTGCCGCGGGCCTCGTCGCGCTTGACGTAGTTGATGATCA
>SKGQ01000005.1 GCA_007117515.1 Ectothiorhodospiraceae bacterium
CATCAGTTCGCCGGTTCCGGGCATGCCCGATGGCAAGCCCGCGGGCGTGCCCTGCGTTCAACTCACCGAGGATCTGCGCTGTGCCCTTTTCGGAAGTCCGGAACGGCCCGCCGTCTGCAGCGGTCTGCGCCCGGAAACGGATCTTTGCGGTGCGGATCGTACGGATGCCTTTGGGCTCTTGTGGGAGATGGAACGGGCGACGGCACCGGAGACGCTGCGTTGATTGCCGGGGAACTGACCGACCTGCGTCTGGATGCATGTCGGGCTGGCCACCGCCGACTGTTGCTCATTCACGGGCCGGCCTCGCGATGCCGGGAGCATGCTCTCGGACTGCTCGCGCCATCTGGCGGCGATGCTCGGCTCTGGCTGGGCCCGGAAGCGCCGGCCGGGGTGACCTCGATCAAGCCGCGTGAGGTTTCCTCCTGGCTGGGTCGTGAGACCGAACTGGTGGTGATGGACTGTCATGCCGGCCTGGATCCCGATCATCTGGCCGCACTGGCCGGAACGCTTCGCGCCGGCGGCCTTCTGGTGCTCTTGACGCCGCCGCTGGATAACTGGCCGACCCAGCCGGATCCAGCGATGGAAAGGTTTCGCATGGCGGGGCAGCGCCTCGCAGCCATGGGGCAGGGCTTCTTGCAGCGGTTCGTGCGCCTGCTGCAGGCCGATCCACTGGTCTGCCACCTGGATGCGGTGTCGGGGCAACTTGCCTGGCAACCTTCCTCCGCGCCCCCATTGGCGACGCCGAGGCCATCCGCGGCAGGCTCCTGCCGGACGAAGGAGCAGGCCGAGGCGGTGGCGGCAATTCAGCATGTCCTGCATGGCCATCGACGCCGCCCGCTGGTGTTGATTGCCGACCGTGGGCGTGGCAAATCGGCTGCCCTGGGTCTGGCGCTGGCAGGGTTGCCCGCCGAAACCCGTCGCCGGGTCGTGGTCACCGCGCCGGGCAGATGGGCGGTGGACAGTCTGATGCGGCATGCCGGCGATTGTCCTCCGCGGTTCGCGCCCCCGGCGGAACTGCTGCGCGATCAGCCGGCGGCGGATCTGTTGCTGGTGGATGAGGCCGCCGGCATTCCGTTGCCCTTGCTCGAGCGGCTGTTGCACTGCTATCCGCGAATCGTGTTTGCGACCACCGTCCACGGCTATGAAGGAACCGGCCGAGGTTTCGTGCTGCGTTTCGAGCCGTTGCTGGATCGCCTGGCTCCGGGCTGGCGACGGTTCACGCTGGAGGCGCCGATTCGCTGGGCCGCTGGTGATCCGCTGGAGGGCTTCCTGTTTCGCAGTCTGCTACTCAATGCCTCGCCCGGCGTGCTCTCCGGCAACAGCGATTCGGCCTCGATCACGGTACGACGGCTGGATCGGCAGGCTCTCGTCGCCGACGAGAGCCTGCTGCAGCGGCTTTTCGGGCTTCTGGTCGACGCCCATTATCGGACCCGGCCGTCGGATCTGCGGCAGTTGCTGGACGCTCAGGACATGGTCGTCCACGTCGCACTGGAAGGCGGGATCCCGGTTGGGGTGGTGCTGGTGGTTGATGAAGGCAGTCTGGAACCGGCTCTCGCGGATGCAATCTGGCTGGGGCGCCGGCGGCCACGGGGCCACCTGCTGGCCCAGAGTCTGAGTGCACATTGTGGCGTGCGACATGGGGCGCGGTTGCCGGTCAGCCGGGTCATGCGTATCGCGGTGCATGCCGGACGGCGGCACTGCGGTACAGGCCGTCGCCTGTTACGGGCCGCGCAGGATGCCGCCCGTGCCCGCGGCAGTGCCTGCCTTGGCACCAGCTTCGGTGTTACCACCGAGCTGCTTGATTTCTGGCGCGCCTGTGGGCTTCATCCGGTCCGGTTGGGTTTGCAGCCGGATGCCGCCAGCGGCGCCCACTCGGTGGTCATGTTGCGGTCTCTGGATGGGGCCGGTCGGGAGTGTCTGGCCCTGGCGCTGCAGCGCTTCCATGCGGCGCTGCCGGCGCAACTGCAGTGTCTGCTCCGAAACCTGGACCCGACGTTGGCGGCGGCGTTGCTTGCCGATACCGACACACCCCCACCGGGCGAGGACGACTGGCTGGATGCCGCCGGCTTCGCCCTCGCCGAACGTGACGAGGCCGGCTGCCTGCCCGCGTTGCAACTGGTGCTGCGTTACCTGCTGCGCCAGCAGGGTGCGTTCGACGGCGCGGATGCGAACTTGCCGGTGCGCCGTCTGCTGCAGGGTCACGGGCTCGCGGCGCTGGCCGCCGAGTTCGGCCTGTCCGGACGGCGCGGTGTGCTGGAGGCGCTGCGCGCGGCCCTGGCGCCGGGGATCAGGCAGCATGCCCCTGCCGGTGTGCTGGAAACACTGCAGGCGGCGGATTCAACCCAGCAGGCGGCGGAGGATCGCCTCGTAGATCGCCGATAGGGTTTCCAGATCGCTGACACCCACGCGCTCATCGACCTGATGAATGGTGGCGTTCAACGGTCCCAGTTCCAGAACCTGTGCGCCGGTGGGCGCGATGAAACGTCCATCCGAGGTGCCGCCACCGGTCGACAGCACCGTGTCCTGGCCGGTGACTTCGCGTACCGCCGCGCAGGTGGCATCCACCAGGGTGCCGGATTCGGTGAGGAAGGGCATTGCCGAGAGCGTCCACTCGACGCTGGCGTCCAGCCCGTGCCGGTCGAGTACGTCCTGCACGATGTGTTGCAAGGCCTCCGGCGTGGTTTCGGTGGAGAAGCGGAAGTTACACAGCAGCTCGACTTCGCCGGGGATCACATTGGTGGCCCCCGTGCCGGCATTGATGTTCGAGACCTGGAAGGTGGTAGGCGGGAAACTGGCATTGCCGGCATCCCATTCGGCCGACGTGAGTTCCTGCAGAGCCGGTGCGAACTGGTGAACGGGATTCCGCGCCTTGTGTGGATAGGCCACATGCCCCTGCACGCCGTGCACGGTAATGCGCGCATTCAGCGAGCCCCGACGGCCGATCTTGACCGTGTCCGCCACCACCGCCTCGCTGCTCGGTTCACCGACCAGGCACCAGTCAATCTGGATGTCCTGTGCCTGCAGCCAGTCGACGACGCGCCTGGTACCGTCCACTGCCGGTCCCTCTTCGTCGCTGGTGATCAGCAGGGCGATGGAGCCCCTGTGCCCGGGGCAGTCCCGGGTGAATCGCTCCACGGCGGTGACAAAGGCGGCGACGCTGCCTTTCATGTCGGCTGCACCACGACCGTACAACTGACCCTCGTGCACGGTCGGTTCGAAGGGCGGGAAGCGCCAGGACGAGGTGGGGCCGGCGGGCACCACATCGGTATGTCCGGCGAACACGAACAGCGGACCGTCGTTGCCGCGTCGGGTCCAAAGATTATCGACCTGGCCGAAGCGCAGCGCCTCGGCACGGAAACCACGCTGCGCCAGGCGTTCCTGCAGCAGGCATTGGCAGCCGGCATCCTCAGGCGTCACCGAGGGCCGCGCGATCAGGCGCTGTGCCAGTTCCAGCGTTCCACTCATTAGGCGTCCCGTCCGTCCAGCAAAGCCCTGCGCCAGATCTCCTCGCGGAAACCAACCAGGCAGGCATCGTCCGTCTCCAGCACCGGGCGCTTGACCAGCGTTGGATGGGCCACCAGCAAACCAGTGACTTCCGGGCCATCGGCAAGGGCGCGTTCTGTGGCGTCGAGCTGCCGCCAGCTCGTGCTGCGCCGATTGACCAGCGCAGCGGCGTCAAAATGTTGCAGCCAGTGGTCAACCCGATGCTTGTCCAGCCCGTCGGCGCGCAGGTCGTGGAAGCGGTAGTCGATCGCGTTCGCTTCCAGCCAGCGCCGGGCCTTGCGGCAGGTGTCGCAGTTGGGAATCCCGTAGAGGACTGTCATGTCAGGGGCGCAGCAGCTCGTTGAGACCGACCTTGCTGCGGGTCTTCTCGTCCACCTGCTTGATGATCACCGCGCAATACAGGCTGTGACTGCCATCCTTGGCTGGCAGATTGCCCGGTACCACCACGGCACCCCTCGGCACCCGGCCATAGCTGACCTCACCGGTTTCGCGGTTGTAGATCTTGGTGCTCTGACCGATGTAGACACCCATGGATATCACTGCGCTTTCCTCCACCACGACGCCCTCCACGACTTCGGAGCGGGCGCCGATGAAGCAGTTGTCCTCGATGATCACCGGACCGGCCTGCAGCGGCTCCAGCACACCACCGATGCCAACCCCGCCGGACAGGTGCACGTTCTTGCCGATCTGCGCGCAGGAACCCACCGTCGCCTAGGTATCAACCATCGTGCCTTCATCGACATAGGCGCCGATGTTGACGTAAGACGGCATGAGTACGGCGCCGGGGGCGATGTACGAGCCGCGGCGGGCCACCGCCGGCGGCACCACGCGCACGCCACCTTCCTCGAACTGCGTGCTGTTGTAGTCGGTGTACTTCAGCGGCACCTTGTCGAAGTAGTTGATGGCGCCGGTGCGCATGACCTGGTTGTCGTTCAGACGGAACGACAGCAGAACCGCCTTCTTCAGCCACTGATTGACGACCCAGTCGCCGACGGAGCGCTGTTCGGCGACGCGGGCCTTGCCGCTGTCCAGCATCAGCAGTGCCTCTTCCACGGCATCTCGAACTTCCGCCGGGGCATTGCGCGGGTTGAACTGTGCGCGATCCTCGAAGGCGGCTTCGATAATGTTGCGAATCTTGTCCATGATGTCTCCCCAAGCTCCTGTAATTGAATCAGTTAAAGACGTTCAACGAGGGCGCGGATACGGCGCGCAGCCGCCTCGCATTGTGATTGTTCCGCAACCAGTGCCATGCGGATATGGTGCTGTCCCGGGTTACCCGCGAGGGTGTCGCGGGACAGATAGCTGCCCGGTAGAACCCGCACATGGTCCTCCTGGTAAAGCCGCCGCGCAAAGTCCTGGTCGTCAATCGGCGTTCGCGGCCATAGATAGAATCCGGCCTCGGGCCGGTTCACCTCCAGGCAGTCCCCCAGGATCGCCAGAACTGCATCGAATTTCTCCCGGTACAGCCTACGGTTCTCACGCACATGGGTCTCATCGGCCCAAGCGGCCGCGCTGGCGCTCTGCACATGCTGTGGCAGGGCGCAGCCATGATAGGTCCGGTAACGCAGGAAATCCCGCAGCAGGTTGGCGTCACCGGCGACGAACCCGGAGCGCAGCCCCGGCGCATTGGAGCGCTTCGACAGGCTGTGAAAAACCACACAGCGTCTGAAATCCGTGCGCCCGGTCTCGGCGCAGATCTGCAGCAGGCCCGGCGGCGGACATTCTTCATCCGGATACAGCTCGGAATAGCATTCATCCGCAGCCAGGATGAAATTATGGCGATCGGCGAGCTCCAGAAAGCGCTGCATCAGAGGTTTCGGGATTACGGCGCCGGAGGGGTTGCCCGGTGAACAAAGGTACAGCAATTGGCAGCGGTCCCAGTCGGCAGCGCTCAGGCTGTCCGGATCCGGCAGATAGCCGTTGGCCCGGTTGCAGTTCAGGAGGCGCGGCTCGGCGCCGGCCAGCAGGGCTGCGCCTTCGTAGATCTGATAGAACGGATTGGGCATCACGACCAATGGCGCGGTCTGCCGATCGACCAGCGCCTGGGCAATGGAGAACAGGCCCTCTCGTGTTCCGGCTACCGGCAGAATCTGGGATTCGGGGTCGATCTGGCCGGCATCGAGGCGGAAACGTGTCTGCAGCCAGTCGGCGACGGCCTGACGCAGCGCATCGTTGCCCCGCGTTGCCGGGTAGCGGGACAGACCATCCCGCAAGCCGGAGGTCAGGGTCTCGGCAATAAAATGCGGCGTCGGGTGACGTGGCTCGCCGATACCCAGGTCCACCAGCGGCTTGTCCGCCGGCGGCCGCACATCAGTCAGTAGATGGCGCAGGCGCTCGAAGGGGTAGAGCTGGAGCTTTTGCAGGTCGCAATTCATGTTGGATATGTCTTGGTTTCGCTTACTTGGCCGCGGTGAATGCGCGACGAGCCGGCATTATAGGGATGAAAATGTTTCGCTGCAGAATCTGTCGGAAATTTCCAGAACTGTTGATCTGGGCGGCTCCTGATGGCTGATGATGCCGCCGGCGCGGATCTGATCCGGCAGGGGGCTATCGCCATGGATCAGGACAGGGAGCAAAGTCGAGCCGCACCATGAAACCGCTGAGGCCAGCCAGGCATCATTCCGGTTTCAGGGGATGGATTCCCTCTGCCAGCAGTCGCAGGCGGACCATATCACCTACCGCCAGTTGCTGACGCCGGGCGCGGTGACTGGGCACGTCCAGATTCAGCACCGCCCCCGCCTCGGCGCAGGCCACGCGTAGCGAAGTCCGCGTCCCCAGCGGCACGCATTCCACGACCCGGCCCTGAATCCGGTTCTCCGTTTCGCCGGTGGTCGGTCCATCCGGGTGTTGCAGCACGATATCCGATTCCGGTATGAACCAGTCCACCGGACCAGACCGAAGGGGCTGCCAGGCCTTGCCCGGCCAAAGCCGCAGCGAACCCCAGCATAATTCCGGTGTGTCCTCGGTGCCCGCCCGCCCGCCATGAAAGATGTTAAAGGCGCCGAGAAGGCGGGCCACGCGGGCGGTGGCCGGGGCGCGGAACAGTGTCTCGGGGTCGGCATCCTGCAGGCCTTGCCCCGCCTGCACGACGCAGATGCGGTCGGCGATGCTGCGGGCCTCCTCAAGATCGTGGGTTACCAGCAGCATCGGGATGTCGATGGATCGGCGCAGCAGGGCCAGTTCCCGCTGCAGCCGCTCGCGGGTGGTTCGGTCGACCGCCGAGAACGGTTCGTCCAGCAGCAGCACCGAGGGGTCACGTGCCAGAGCACGGGCCACCGCAACGCGCTGCTGCTGGCCACCCGATAGCTGTGCCGGATAGCGTGACGCGAGCCCGGCCAGACGGACCTGTTCCAGCAGGGCGTCGGCCCGTTGCCGGCATTGCGCCGCCGAGCCCCCGTTCATGGCCAGGGTCAGGTTCTGACGTGCGGTCAGGTGCGGGAACAGCAGGTAATCCTGGAACACCATGCCCACACGGCGTTTCTGCGGCGGCCAGATGCGGCCGGTTTCGGTGTCCAGCCAGGGCTCGTTGCCACTGCGAATGAAGCCGGATTCGGGCCGATGCAGACCGGCGATGCAACGCAGGATCGTGCTCTTGCCGCTACCGGACGGTCCCACCAGGGCCACCAGTTCGCCGGGGGCGATACGCAGCCGGATGTCCAGCGGGATCGGCCGGGTGGCCTGCAGCAGCAGTTCCAGCTCAGCGCACACGGAGCGCACTCCCGCGGCCAGCCAGTCCATAGACCAGACCGATGGCAACGAACGAGACGGTGAGCAGCAGCAGGCTCATGGCACCAGCGGCCTCGTCATCGAAGGCCTGCACACGGTCATAGATGGCAATGGCGATGGTGCGGGTCTCGCCCTCGATGGCACCGCCTACCATCAGCACGACACCGAACTCGCCGATGGTGTGGACGAAAGTCAGCACGAAGGCCGAGATCACACCGGGCCAGACCAGCGGCAGTTCCACCCGCAGGAAGGTGCGCCAGTCGGAAAGGCCGCAACACCAGGCCGCCTCGCGCAGCCCGGCGGGCACCGTCTCGAAGGCACGCTGCATCGGCTGGACCGCGAACGGCAGATTGAAGATGATCGAGGCCAGCAGGATGCCGGTGAAGCTGAAGTTCAGGCTGCCACCGGTCCATTGTTGCCAGAGCGCCCCCAGTGGTGCTTCACCGCTGAAGGCGCTGAGCAGATAAAAGCCCAGAACCGTCGGTGGTAATACCAGGGGCAGGGCGATCAGGGCTTCGACGAAGCCGCGTCCACGAAATCGCCGGTGCGCCAGCCAGCGCCCGAGAATGATCCCGATTGGCAGCAGGATGGCCGTGGTCCAGGCAGCCAGTTCCAGCGACAGGCGCAGTGCGGTCCAGTCCATGGTTCAGTCCGGTTCCGGCAGGGCGAAGCCGTATGCCTCCAGCAGGTCGCGGCTCGACGCTGACAGCATGAACTCGAAAAAGGCCTCGGCCACCGGGCCGGCCCGCCGGGTCAGCGCCATGCGCTGCCGCAGTGGCTCATGCAGCGCCGGGTCCAGCAGTCGCCAGGGTCGGTTGATTCGATCGGCGCGGGGCTGCACCAGCGGGTAGGCGACAATGCCGCCATCGGTATCCGGCGACAGCGCATGGCGCGTGGACTGGGCCACATCGTCACCCAGGATCAGATGCGGCTGGATGGCTTCCCAGAGCCCTGCGGTTTCCAGTGCTTCTCTGGCTGCCTGCCCATAGGGTGCATGTTCCGGGTTGGCCAGTGAGAAGCGGCGCAGCGAGCCGTCGTCCAGCCGGGCCGACAGGACGTCCAGCGAGGCCAGTTCGCCGTCGGCATCGACGGGCCCGATGATCGCAAGGCGGCCAGTGGCATACAGTACACCGGCATCACGCACGTGACCGCTTGCCACCAGCGCATGGACATAGGATTCATCGGCGGAAAGGTACAGCTCGAACGGGGCGCCCTGGGCGATCTGCCGCCGGAAATTGCCGCTGGAACCGAACTGTAGCCGCAGCGCATGACCGGTTTCCGCCTCGAAGCGCTCGGCAATCAGCGGCAGCACCACCTGCAGATCCGAAGCCGCCGCCACGATCGGCGGCCGCTCCGCCTGGGCAGGCAGCGGGAGAACCAGCAACACACACAGCAGCAAACGCACCATACGCCTAAGTCTACAGTCCCCGAGAACTTGTAGGGTGGATTAAGCGCAGCGAATCCACGCGGATGCAGGGTTTTCGGACAAGGAAGGTTTTCGGTTTTCGGACGAGATAATACCGGTAGCTCGGGTGTGACGAGACCTCGTAGGGTGGATTAAGCGAAGCGAATCCACGCGGTGTCAGGCATGTACTCAAGGCACTAACCAGCCAGAAAACTCGGAGGTGCGAAGGATCTCGGACCGCAAAGGTTTCCGGTTTTCCGACAAACAAACCCGCGCGACACTACGCGGGCGGAACTCGTCCGAAAACCTTTGTTGTCGACCCGCGTATCAATACCGCCGCATCTGCCCGACAATCACCCCCTGAATCTGCACCCGGTCCGCCGGGTACCGCTGCGGCTCATACGCGGCATTGGCCGCATGCAACACTACCTCGGCGCCATCCAGCTGGAACCGCTTCAGGGTCGCGTTCTCGTCGTCCACCAGGGCTACCACCAACTCGCCATTGCGCGCGGTGTCGCGGTGTTCCACCACCACCCAGTCACCGTCGAGGATGCCCTCGTCGATCATCGAATCGCCATCCACGCGCAGCACATACGACTGCCCACGGCCGCGCAGGATCGACGGCACCGCCAGATGCTGCTGCTGATCGATGGCTTCGATGGGCTGGCCGGCGGCGATGCGGCCGAGGACGGGCAGGGTGTCTTCCGGGTCGGCGTCGGGATCGCAGAGCTGCAACCCGCGCCCGTTGGCACCGGGACGCACCAGCCCGGCCGCCTGCAGGGCCCGCACATGCTTGTGCAATGAACCCCGGGATCGTAGCCCCAGCGCCTCACAGACCTCGTCCAGGGTCGGTGCATGCTCGGTGGGTTCGCGCTCTCGCAGGAACGCCAGAATCTCCGCCTGTCGCCGGCTCAGGCCCAGCATCTTGCCCGTTCTCCATTTGTTCTCTAATGTGCGAGGAGGAAAACTACAGGAGAACAGCATGGCAGACGCGGCCGAACTGCACCAGCCCGAAACCGCCCCCGGTTCGCCGGTGCGTCGCCTGGCCGCCAAGCTGCGCCGCAAGTACCGCTCCCGGATCACCGGCGAACTGCTGACGCCGGCCCGCGAGGGCCGCTACGCCGAGCTGCCGCCGGAACTGGATCCGCGCCTGGCGAAAGCGCTAACCGATCGCGGCGTGTCCCGGTTGTACAGCCATCAGCGCGAGGCATGGGACGGCATTACCGGCGAGCGGCAGCACACGGTTGTGGTCACACCCACTGCCTCGGGCAAGACCCTCTGCTACAACCTGCCGGTGCTGCAGGCGGCACTCACCGAGCAGGCCAAGGCGCTGTATCTGTTCCCCACCAAGGCCCTGTCCCAGGATCAGGTGGCCGAGCTGATGGAACTGAACGAGGCCGGCGAGCTGGGCATCCGCGCCTACACCTTCGATGGCGACACGCCGGGCGACGCGCGCAAGGCAGTGCGTACCCGGGGCGATATCGTCGTCACCAACCCGGATATGCTGCACCAGGGCGTGTTGCCGCATCACACCAAATGGGCGCAGTTCTTCGAGAACCTGCGCTATGTGGTGATCGACGAGATGCACACCTATCGCGGAGTGTTCGGTTCGCACATGGCCAATGTCATCCGCCGCCTGCGGCGGGTCTGCCGCTTCTACGGCGCCGACCCGGTGTTCGTGCTCTGTTCCGCCACCATCGCTAACCCGGCGGAGCTGGCAGGGCGGCTGCTGGGTTCCGAGGTGCACGCCATCACCGAATCGGGTGCCCCGGCCGGCGAGAAACACCTGTTGCTGTGGAACCCGCCGGTGATCAATGCCGACCTCGGCATCCGCGCCTCGGCCCAGTCCCAGGCCACCCGGATTGCCCGCATGAGCGTCCGCGCCCGGCTCAAGACCATCGTCTTTGCCCAGTCGCGGCTGATGGTGGAGGTGCTGACCAAGTACCTGAAGGACGTGTTCGACCCGGACCCGCGCAAGCCGTCGAGGGTCAGCGCCTATCGCGGTGGCTATCTGCCTCTGCAGCGCCGGCAGACCGAGAAGGCCCTGCGTGCCAGCCATATCGACTGCGTCATCGCCACCTCGGCGCTGGAACTGGGTGTCGATATCGGCGGACTGGATGTCTGCGTTCTGAACGGCTATCCGGGCACCATTGCCGCCACCTGGCAGCGGCTCGGCCGTGCCGGCCGCCGCAACCGGCCGGCGCTTGGTGTGCTGGTGGCCTCCAGCCAGCCGCTGGACCAGTACATCATCCGCAATCCCGACTTCTTCCTCGGCGCCTCGCCCGAGCATGCCCGCATCGACCCCGACCAGCTCCTGATCCTGCTCGACCATGTCCGCTGCGCCGCTTTTGAGCTGCCGTTCCGGGAGGGTGATCGCTTCGGCGAGCAGGACCTGGGCGAACTGCTGGCCTATCTGGAAGAGCAGGGCGTGCTGCACCGGGAGCAGGACACCTGGCACTGGACCGAGGACAGCTACCCGGCGCAGAGCGTCAGCCTGCGCTCGGTGGCCGAGGGTAACTTCCTGGTGGTGGACCGAGACCAGGGCGGCCGTCAGGTGATCGCCGAGGTGGATTACTCCAGCGCTGCCGAGACGCTGTACGAGGGAGCCATCTACATGATCCAGGCCGCGCCCTATCAGGTGGAGGAACTGGACTGGACCGGCCGCAAGGCTTACGTCCGCCCGACCCGCGTGGATTACTACACCGATGCCATTGACTACTCGCGGCTGCGTATCCTGGAGGCCTTCGAGCGCGTGCATGCCGGCGAGGCCCAGACCGCCCACGGCGAGGTGCATCTGGTGCGCCGCATCCCCGGCTACAAGAAGATCCGCTACTACAGCCACGAGAACATCGGCTACGGCAACATCAACCTGCCCGACCAGGAAATGCACACCACCGCCGTCTGGTGGCAGCTCTCCGCCGAGGCCCTGGCCGCCGCCTTCCCCAGCCGCCAGCAGGCGCTGGACGGTTTCCTGGGTGCGGCCTATGCCATGCACCATGTGGCCTCGCTGCGGGTCATGTCCGAACCCCAGGACCTGGGCCGTGCAGTGGGCGACGGCGATGCCCGCTGGTTCGCCACCGTCGGCGCCGGCGGTCGCGGCCAGATCCGCACGCTGGACGGCGCCGAGCGCGACCCCGAGGCCGAGGCCCGTTTCCAGCCGGCGGTCTTCCTGTACGACAACTACCCCGGCGGCGTCGGCCTGTCGGCACCGCTGTATGAGCGGAGGCAGGAGGTAGTGCAGGGCGCATTGCAACTGATCGAGGCCTGCGATTGCAGCCACGGCTGTCCGGCCTGCGTCGGCCCCATCCTGGCCTCGGACGAAGTCCGCGGCTTCTCGCCAAGGACCGCCGCCCTTACGGCACTGTCCCGGTTCGCCCGGCATGACCCTCAGCAACCGGCTTGACTCACTGCGCCGCCAGGCCGGCGCCGCACCGCAGGCCACCGAGCCGGAAGCGGGCCCAGCCAACCTGCGCACCCAACTGGAACGGCTGGACCGCAACCGACGTAAAGCTCGCGTTCGCCCGGTGCGCAGGGCCATCTCGGCCGAGGCTCTGGCCGACTCCCTCGGTGGTGAGGTCGTCGCCGAGCATCTTGTACTCGTGGAACGCCAGTGGCCGCTGACAGCCAGCCATGGCGGCTACCCGCTAAGCCTGGCCACGGAATCCGGCTACCCGGTAGCCGAGATCCCGCAGTCCACGCTCTATCTGGACACCGAAACCACCGGCCTCGCCGGTGGCACCGGCACGCTCGCTTTCATGGTGGGCCTGGCCGACCGCACCGACACACACATCCGCACCCGCCAATGGCTGATCACCGCCTTCGCCGGCGAGCCCGCGATGCTTCAGGCTGTGGCAAACGCCCTGGCGAGCGCCGACAAGGTCATCACCTACAACGGCAGCGGCTTCGACCTGCCCCTGCTGCGCAGCCGTCACCGGCTGATTGCCGGCACCGAGCTGCCCGAGACCGAACATACCGATTTGCTGCACCCGGTCCGGCGCCTGTTCCGCGACCACTGGCCCGACTGCCGCCTGGCCACCATGGAACGCCAGCTTCTCGCCCTGCAACGCAAGAATGACCTACCCGGCGCCGAGGCTCCGGAAGCCTGGAAGACATTCTTAGCCGGTGATCCGAGCCATCGCCTCAGCGGCGTGCTGCACCACAATGCCCTGGATATCCTAAGTCTCACCGTCCTTCCGGCCATGCTTTCCCGCGCCGCCCACAAGCCAAAAGCCCACGGCGCCGTGCCCCGCGCCGCCGCCCGGCTATGGGCGAAACACGGCAACACCAAAAAGGCGATCCGCATTCTTGAACAGAACCTGGAGCAACTGGACATCCGGGGCCGGCACGAACTCGCAAGACTGTTGAGAAACACCGGCCGAAGCGAGGAGGCCGTCGTCATCTGGCGCGCGATGGCAGAGCAGGGCGACCAGCAGGCCACCGAACACCTGGCCAAGTACTACGAGCATGTGGAGCGGGATTACGCCGTAGCGCTGGACCATGCCGAACGGTTGGGAACGGACGCGTTCACGCGGAGGCGGGTAGAGCGCTTGCAACGGCGATTGTTGGGGCCGATGCAGTTGGCGTTGGCGCTCTGAATCCCTCGCGTTCACAAACTCAACGGACTGCGAACACCGGCGAAACCGCGCCCAAGGACATGCGTATAGATCTGCGTCGTGCGCAGATCGGCATGACCCAACAATTCCTGGACAGTCCGAATGTCCGCGCCACGTTGAAGCAGCTCCGTCGCGAATGTGTGGCAACTGGCCGCCTTTGCGATTTTTGCCTGCCGAACCGCACCACGAACGGCCTTCTGAACGGCGCTAGCGTGAAGGTGGTGTCGTACCAGGTTCCCGTCGTCGTCCTCGCAGAGCCCCATTGATGGAAACAGCCACTGCCAACCCACGGAGCGATTCGCGTTCGGATATTTCCGCGAGAGCGCAAAGGGCAGCGTCACAGGCGTTCGACGTTCAAGAGGCTTTGCCAAAACGTCCCTTTCAATTGCCTCTGCCCGTTCTCGAAGGGGCTTTTCGAGCGAATCCGGCATTAGTGTTACCCGGTCCTTGGCGCCTTTTCCGTCGCGCACCGTGATCGTTTCGTTCGAAAAATCCAGGTCCTTTATCCGAAGGCGAAGCGCTTCCACGACACGTAGCCCGGAACCGTACATCAGCGCAGCAATGAGTCGATGGGGCGCCTTGAGTTGCCTGATCACCGAAATCGATTCCGCATGGGTAAACACCACCGGTAGCTTGGCCGGGCGTTTCGCACGGGTAACGTCCCCAATCGATCCAAGTGGTTTCTCCAGCACCTTACCGTAGAGAAAAACCAGCGCGTTGAGAGCCTGGTTCTGCGTGGCCGCAGCAACGTTCCTTTGCGTTGCGAGCCAAGTAAGAAAGGCCTGCACTTCCGGTTCCGCCATGTCTCCCGGGTGGCGCATGTTGTGGAACCGTACGAAGTAACGAATCCAGTACCAGTAGGACTTTTCGGTCCGCCGACTGTAATGCCGGCTGCGGCTGGCTTCCCTGAGAAGTTCCCGTAGTCGCTTCCCCTGCTGTTGGACCATGATGACCTCCTTGTCACAATACTGTGCATATGTACAGTTATATTGGAATCGGAAAAACGGGAGGTCAAGCGATTACATGGCCCCAGAGCTAACCGTCGTGTAAGTTATTGGTTTTA
>SKGQ01000142.1 GCA_007117515.1 Ectothiorhodospiraceae bacterium
ACGTTTAACGTTTTAGGTTTTATGTTTAATGTTCAGTGACTTAAAACATTAAACCTTGCACATTAAACGTCAGGCGAACAGCCGTTCGCCTGAGTTATAAATCCAACAAAATTTCCCGTTCCCTTGCCGACGGTTCAAAGCCCCGGTCTTCGTAATGGTCGAAGATTGCATCGACCACGTCTTTCGGTTCGTCGACCAGCCTGAACAGTTCCTGATCCTCGGCGTTGATCATGCCCTCTGCCACCAGCCGGTCGCGGAACCAGTCCAGCAGTCCGCTCCAGAACTCGGTATGCACCAGAATTATCGGGATGCGTCGGGTCTTGCCGGTCTGAACCAGGGTCAGGATTTCGGCGAGTTCATCGAGGGTGCCGAAGCCGCCGGGCAGCACCACGTAGGCCGAGGCGTATTTGACGAACATGACCTTGCGTGAGAAGAAGTGCCGGAAGTTCAGGCCGATGTCCTGATACGGGTTTCCCGCCTGCTCCATGGGTAGCTGGATATTGAGGCCGATGCTCATCGACTTTCCGGCCTGAGCGCCCTTGTTGGCCGCCTCCATGATTCCGGGGCCGCCGCCGCTGACCACCGAGAAACCGGCATCGGAAAGCTGTTTCGCGGTGTCCTCGGCCAGCTGGTAGTAGGGGTGATCCGGCGCGGTGCGGGCTGAGCCGAAGATGCTGACGGAGGGTTTGATGTGGGCCAGCCGCTCAAACCCCTCAACGAATTCTGCCATGATCTGGAAGATCTTCCACGACTCTCGGGTCATCATCGAATCGTTGATCGGACCCCGTCCTGCGTATTTGTCGTTGCCACTCATCCCGCTCTCCCAAGGGCGCCTTACGAGGCGCTTTTACCCAACCGTCAACCATTGTTCCTGGTGTGTCCCGCTATCGTACCCGTCAGCGGGACGCATACAGACCAAAGCCAGGAGTCTATCGTCTGGTCGACCCGTTCGCGCACATCCGCTACCGTTCCGGTCTTGATGTTATTGGTCCTGCGCTGGGGTATCGGCGTATTCCTGGTTGGATTTCTCACTAGCGGTAAAGGGCGGCATGACGACTAGCAAGGCACCTCTGATTCTTGTGGACGGTTCGTCCTACCTGTACCGCGCCTTTCACGCCCTGCCACCATTGAGCACATCCGGTGGTCAGCCGACCGGGGCGGTTCGCGGTGTAGTGAGCATGCTGCGGAAATTGTTGGCGGATTATCAGCCCGACCACATGGCCGTGGTGTTCGACGCCAAGGGCAAGACCTTTCGCGACGAGTTGTTTGAACAGTACAAGGCGCAGCGGCCGCCGATGCCCGACGAACTGCGGCAGCAGGTGGAGCCGCTGTTTGAGGTGATCCGGGCCATGGGCCTGCCGTTGATCGTCGAGGACGGGGTCGAGGCAGATGATGTGATCGGCACGCTGGCCAGGCAGGCATCCAGCGAAGGCCAGGCGGTAGTCATCTCCACCGGTGACAAGGACATGGCGCAGCTGGTCGACGAGTACATCACCCTGGTCAATACCATGAGTGGCACGGTGCTGGACCCGGAAGGCGTGGTCGAAAAGTTCGGTATCGGTCCGGAGTTGATCATCGACTTTCTTGCCCTGATGGGCGACAAGATCGACAACATCCCCGGCGTGCCCGGTGTCGGCGAGAAGACGGCCGTCGCCCTGCTCCAGGGCATCGGTTCGCTGCAGCAGATCTACGATCATCTCGATCGGGTGGCGGAGCTGCCAATTCGCGGTGCCAGGAGCCTGCCCAAGAAGCTGGAAGAGCATCGGGAGCAGGCCTTTCTGTCCTATCAGCTTGCCACCATCAAGCTCGACTGCGCACTGAAGGAAACCGTCGCTGACCTTGCGCTGGGCGAGCCGGATCGCGAGACGCTGAAGGAACAGTATCGGGAGCTGGAATTCCGCAGCTGGCTGGAAGAATTGCTGGACGCGGAGGATGCGCCGGCAGAGGAAACCGGTGACGCCGAGAAGCCGGTAACCGAATACGTCACCGTCACCGACGAGCGGGTGCTGGAGGACTGGATCCGGCGACTGGAGGCTGCGCCGCTGTTCGCCGTTGATCTGGAAACCACCAGTCTGGCCTACATGCATGCGGACATCGTCGGTGTCTGTCTGGCCGTGACAGCGGGTGAGGCGGCCTACATTCCGCTGGCCCATGATTATCCAGGGGCGCCGGACCAACTCCACCGCGAAGCGGTCCTCGAGCGGCTGCGGCCCCTGCTGGAGGATGCCGGGCGGCCGAAGCTCGGGCAGAACCTGAAATACGATATGAGCGTACTGGCACGGGCCGGCATCACGCTGCGTGGGATCGCCCACGACACCATGCTGCAGTCCTACGTGCTCGACTCCACTGCCACTCGGCACGATATGGATTCGCTGGCGCTGAAATACCTGGGTCGCGGCACCATCAAGTACGAAGATGTGGCCGGCAAGGGCGCGAAGCAGCTCACTTTCAACCAGGTGGATCTGGAGACGGCTACCGAGTACGCCGCCGAGGACGCCGATGTCACCCTGCAGTTACACGAGATGCTGTGGCCCCGTCTGCAGCAGCAGGAGTCGCTGTGCCGCGTCTACCGTGACATCGAGGTGCCGCTGATCCCGGTGTTGTCCCGGATGGAGCGTAACGGCGTGCTGGTGGACCGCGCTCGTCTGGCCGAGCAGAGCCGTGAACTGGCGGAGAGCATGCAGCGTGTCGAGCAGCAGGCCTTCGAGGCAGCCGAGGGGCCGTTCAATCTGGGTTCACCCAAGCAGATCCAGGAGATTCTCTATCAGCGACAGGGTCTGCCGATATTGCAGAAGACGCCCAAGGGCCAGCCCTCGACCGCTGAATCCGTGCTCCAGGAATTGGCCGCGGACTACGACCTGCCGCGGTTGATTCTGGAGCACCGCGGTCTGTCGAAACTGCGTTCAACCTACACCGACAAACTTCCACGGATGATCGATCCGGAGACTGGCCGGGTGCACACCTCCTACCATCAGGCGGTGACCGCCACCGGCCGGTTGTCGTCCTCCGATCCGAATCTGCAGAATATTCCGGTGCGTACCACCGAGGGCCGGCGGATCCGCAAGGCCTTCATCGCCGCGAAGGGTTACCGGCTGCTGGCCGCTGATTATTCGCAAGTGGAGCTGCGCATCATGGCGCACCTCTCCGGTGACGAGATGCTGCGCCGGGCTTTTGCCGAGGGTCGTGACATTCATCGCGCCACGGCCGCCGAGGTGTTCGGCAGCGAACTCGAGCAGGTCAGCGACGAGCAGCGCCGTGCAGCCAAGGCGATCAACTTTGGCCTGATCTACGGTATGTCGGCTTTCGGCCTCGCGCGCCAACTCGGTGTCGATCGCGGTCAGGCGCAGGATTATGTGGACCGCTACTTTGCCCGCTTTGAGGGTGTACGGGCCTACATGGACCGGACCCGCGAGCAGGCCCGCGAGCAGGGCTACGTCGAGACCGTGTTCGGCCGGCGTTTGTATCTACCCGAAATCAACGCCCGTAACGCCCAGCGTCGGCAGTATGCCGAGCGCACGGCCATCAATGCACCGATGCAGGGCACGGCGGCGGACATCATCAAGCGGGCGATGATCCAGGTGCAGGCCTGGCTGGATCAGGACGAGCCGGATGTGCTGCTCGTGATGCAGGTGCATGATGAGCTGGTTTTCGAGGTCCCGGCCGCTGAGACGGATGCCGTGGCGGCGCGGGTCAGCCGAATCATGGCGGAAGCCGCCGAGCTGGCAGTGCCGCTGGAGGTCGACGTCGGTGTCGGTGACAACTGGGAAGAGGCGCATTGAAGGTAACGCTGATCGATTTACGCGCCAGCGCCCGAGACCGGTTTTGGTCATCTGGCAAGGCGCGGTGCCGGTTCGGTAGCCATCGCTACCGGGGCCGGTGGCGCAACGCCGCCAGGGGCCAAAACCGGCCGGGGTCTTCGACTTGGGCCGCATTTTTCCCGAGTGCTGCGTTGCGCTGCTTGACCGCAGAATGACTGCGGCGCTGCGCAGCGCGCCTGGCCTCGGGAAAAAAGCGAACTCCAAC
>SKGQ01000030.1 GCA_007117515.1 Ectothiorhodospiraceae bacterium
GCGGTCCGCCTGGGCAACCAGGAGCGCGTCCGAGCGCTGCTGGGCGGCGACGACCCCAGTATCGACCGCATTACGATCAGCCAGCCCCTGGACCAGAAAATCGAGGCCGCCGCCCTCCACGAATACCGGCCCTATCTGCAACAAATCCGAAAGGAGCGCCCCGACACCACCGACCGCGCCGCCATCGACGCCTGGGCCCGGGCCGCGCTCCAGCGCTTCGCCGACTACCAGGTGCTGGCCGTTGTCCGCGATGGCCCGCTGGGGGTGGCCGGCCTCAACGACCGCATCGCTCGGCGGCTGAAAGCCGAGGGCCTCACTGACAAGGACCACGGCTGGTTCGAAGGCCGCCCGGTCATGGTCACCCGCAATGACTACGAACTGGGTCTGATGAACGGCGACATCGGCCTCTGCCTCAACACCCGGCTCGCCGCCGACGAGGCCCCACGACTCCGCGTCGCCTTCGAACTGCCGGACCGCAGCATCCGCCTGGTCCTGCCCAGCCGCCTGGAGGCCGTCGACAGCGTCTTCGCCATGACCGTACACAAATCCCAGGGCTCGGAGTTCGGCGAGGTGCTGCTGGTTCTGCCGGAAACGGACACGCCGCTTGTGAGTCGGGAGTTGGTGTATACGGCGGTGACGCGGGCGCGACGGCGCGTCACGCAAATTGGCGTGACAGGCATTTAAGGAGACACTGATTTATTCCCGCGTCTGCGCCCGAGACCGGTTTTGGTCATCTGGCAAGACGCGGTGCCGGTTCGGTAGCCCGAGCTACCGGACCGGTGGCGCAACGCCGCCAGGGGCCAAAACCGGCCGGGCCACTGGCAGGCGTGCGAATAAATCAGCGTTTCTTTAACGCTTATCGGCCGAAGTCGTAACGAACCCCTGCGGTGAAACTGCGGCCGATGATGGGAGCGCTGTCGCGGAAAAAGCTTTGGTGGCGACGACCATCGGCGTTGGTCAGGTTACGACCACGGATGAAGGCCCTTAACCCCGGCACCTGGTGCGGGCGCCACCCCAGGTCAAAACCCACCTGGTTGTAACCAGCGGTGCGTGATTCGGCAATGCCGGTGCGTGTTTGTTTGAACACACGCCGGTAATCGACACTCAGGTCAAGCTCACGGTAGGTGGTATCCATGCCGACACCCAGCCTTGGCGGCGTCAGGCGCGGCAAATCACCGCCGCTGCGGAACCGGCCGTAAACGATATCGCCGGCACCACGTAACCGGACCGGCACACCCGCAAACGCCAGATCCTGCTCAACGCCAAGCTCCAGGCCGTAGAAATCCACATCGGCCTGATCGTTGAACACCAGCTGCTCCCCATCCGGATCAGGGTTGCCCTCGCCGTCCACGCGCAGCGGATTGCCCTCCTCGTCCGGTACACTTTGGAAGACAATGAAGTCGTCTACGCGGTTGAAAAAGGCGGTGATGTCGTACCGTCGCGCGCCGGTGTGTCGCTCGAAGCCCAGTTCCAGATTGAGATAGGTCTCCTTGCGCAGATCCGGATCCCCGACCTCGAAGGTGTCGGCGGCGCTGTGTCGGCCAAAGGCGTAGAGCTGCTCCGTAGACGGCGCCCGCTCCGCGCGCGTGAGCGAGGCCCGGATGTGGTGTTCCGGCCCGGTCTCGACAACAGCTCCGATGGCAGCACTGAAAGCGGTGAAGGTCTGCGTCCCGGGATCCCGCTGGAACGCAATGCTCTCTCCATTTCGCTCGACGCTGGAAACCAGTGGATCCCGCACGGCCTCGGGGCGCGCACGCACACGCTCGAGACGGGCACCGAATTGCAGCGCACCGAAGTTCGTCGGACGATCCTGGACCGAGAAAAGCGCCGTGGACCGCGTCTTGACGGGGCGAATGAAGAACTCGTCGTCCTCTTCCGGCGCCTCGGCGACAAAGTCCTTGTTGTTGAAATCGATGCCGACCACGCCTGTCATGCCGAACATGGCTTCATGGGCAAGCTCCAGACGACCGTCGAGCTCGTCCTGCGAGAACACCGCCTCGACTTCGGTCTCATCGAACCTGCCGCCACCCGGGGTTCGATCAAACTCGAACTCCACCTCGTCCTGGGAAAATTCGGTGTAGGCGAGGTTCAGGCGGGCCGAGGTCAGTCCCGGAAGCGGATCGTAGAGTTCACCGCGCAGGTCGAAGCGGTCGTACTCGGCAA
The DNA here is from genome assembly GCA_007117515.1 of Ectothiorhodospiraceae bacterium. Lineage (GTDB taxonomy): Bacteria > Pseudomonadota > Gammaproteobacteria > Nitrococcales > Aquisalimonadaceae > Methylonatrum. The sequence goes on from SKGQ01000030.1 coordinate 2,164, forward strand.
AAATGCGTTCGAAATCGTCCGAACCATCGCTGCCTGTCGTTGCATCGAATGGCTCGGGAAGACCGTATTCTGTGTCGTAACGGCTGTATCCGATACCCAGATAACCTGCCTGCCCGGACCACATGCCCGTAAGCGAATAGGATTCCGTCTCCACATCGCTGTTGACCAGTGTTCCCCTGCGGATGCGCCCATCCGTGGTCTGAAAGCCCCTGATGTCAAAATCGTCGGTATGCCGGACATTGAAATCCCCTCGCAAGGCAAAGCTCTCGCCTACGGGGATATCAAGCCGGCCGCTGCCGCGTCGGTCATTGCCGTTTTCGCCAAAACTTCCCTGGACACTGCCGGAGACACGTTCGCCGATGGCGGGGCTGAATCGGCCCGTAACCACATTGACCACGCCCCCGGCGGCGCCGGATCCATACAGGAGGGTCGCAGGTCCGCGCAGATATTCCACGTACCGCGCGCGCAGGGGATCATTGGCGACCACATGGTCCACCCCCTCGCCGGACACATCACTGGTCCGCATGCCATCCTCGAGCACCGTCACCCGGGACCCCTGGAGACCGCGGATCACGGGCCGGCCGACGCCGGGGCCAAAGTCTGCATTACTGATGCCAGGTAGCCCGTCCAGCATTTCCCCCAGGGAGCCCTCACGACGGCGCTCAAGCGCGTCGCCCTCAAGCACATTGACCGGTTGGACAACGTCACTCTCGGTACGGCTGAACAACGAATCCGCCGCCACCTGCAAGGGCGCAAGAGTGATGGCGTCGTCCGAAGCAGCGGCGACAATCGGCGCGCTTGCCACGGCGACGGCGAGGGCATGGGTGGGGCCGAGACCGGCAGGCTTACGGCGATAATGGGAGTGATATGTCATTGGTGAATGTCTCAAGGTTTCACGCAAACGAAAAACTTAGCTAATGCTAATCTCTTTAGCTTTGCACAGCAAAGCCAGCGTTGGCAGAAAGTCGCCACGGCAGTAGGCTTGAAAGATGAGACGCTCCAATGACGATGCCGCCAGCGAGCCCGGGGGAGATCTGCTACCGGATGCCGCGGATCACGCCAGGCAGTACGCCAGCGTGCGCCGCGCTCATGAGACCGAGCTCATCGAAGATTACGTTGAACTGATCGGCGACCTGCTTGCAGCCGAGGGTGAGGCGCGGGCAGTGGATATCGCACGGCGCATGGGGGTGCGCCAGGCGACGGTAACCAAAATGGTCGGGCGGCTTTCCGAGCTCGGACTGGTCAAGAGTTTGCCATATCGCTCCATTTTTCTGACCGATCAGGGGCAAGCCGTGGCTGAGCGCTCACGGAAGCGGCACGTTGTGGTACTGCAGTTCCTGCGCGCAATTGGTGTCAGCGACGCGACGGCCCGAATTGACGCAGAAGGCCTGGAACATCACGTCAGCGACGAGACCCTTGAGGTCATGCGACGCTTCATCGCCGATCTGCAATAGCTTTTCCACCCGCCTGCGGTTGGCTCCGCATTTTTCCGATCCCCTTCTTCCCTTTCCCCCGTGTATGCCGATCGGCATACACGGCGTTCCCCGTTGCGGCGGACGCGCAGCCCATGCGAATGGCCGATCCTTGTCCCCGTTGTTCAACACCACGCAAAAGGAGGTAAGCCATGAAAACTCAGACCAGGACGATGGTAGTTACGCTTCGCAAGCCGATCACGGCCTCGGCGCTTGCCTGCGCAGCGGCGCTGGCGGTGACGACGACGGCCTCGGCCGGTACGATTTCCGAGAAGGACGTGCTGGCCGCGCAGCAGGCCTGGGGCGAGGCGCTGGTGCAGATCAGCAAGGACTTCGAGGCCGGTGGCATCGACAAGGCCCGCGCAACCGCCGAGGAGGTGCTCGCAACAGCCTACGCCTACGACCACGGCAAGGTGCTGTTCAAGCCGACGCAGACGCAGGCGCCGCACACCTTCCGCATGACAGCGGATGGCGCGCTGGCCTACTTCATCGGCCACGACAAGGATTTCCCGGCTGACGTCGGCTTTGCCCTGAAGGGTTGGCGCAGCGTTGATGTGGATAACGCCGGCATGGTCATCAATGGTTCGATGGCACTCTCGATGGGGAATGTGACGATGACCGACAAGGACGGCAATGTGACCGCGGTCGACAAGACCTGGGGCTACATGCTCGACGATGACGGCACCCTAAGGATTGTTCTGCATCATTCGTCGCTGCCCTACCTGCCGGCCGACCATGCAACGGCGGAGGTTGCCGAGACGGCGGACGAGCTGACCATGATGGATCGCTCCTGGGGGCTGATCCGGAGCGCTGATGGTGCGACCCGCATCAAGCTGCACCACACGGCACAGCCCCAGCTCACGGCCGACCTGTCGGCGGCCGTGCGCTAGAGAGTCGCACCGGGCGGTGCGGCTCTCGCCCGGCGCCAGCGACCAGGGATGTTTGCCAGCGCCGGTGGTTGGACCCGATGCGACGACGGTCATACCCCGCCGCTCGTCGCATCGGACTTTCTTCTCCCTTTCCTGTCCACTCCCAGGCCAGCCCGGGAGTGGTTTTCTTATGCGCCGCGATCTCGCTCCGCCGACGCCAGGCCAGCCCAGGGCCGGGATTCACGGGACAGTGTCGGAGCCTCGCCAAGCCGCGTCAGGGCACGATGCAACAGGCGCGTCTCCAGCAGATTCCAGGCCCGCAGCACGACTTCCACCTGATCGAACGGCTTGGTCAGGAAATCGGAAGCACCCAGCGACAGTGCCCGGTAGCGGGCCTCGCGGGTAACGTCAGCAGTGAGCACCAACACCGGAATCCAGTTGCCAGCCTGGCGTTGCGCCTCGATCAGCCCAAGCAGGCTGTAACCATCGACATCTGGTATGCGCAGGTCCAGCAACACCAGGTCCGGACGGTAGTTCTGCACCAGCGCCGGGACCTGCGTTGCATCTACGGTGGACAGCACCTGCTGGAACCCCTCGTTGCCGAAGATCTCCTCCAGCAGCGCCAGGTTCTCGGGCTCATCGTCGACAATCAAAAGCCGTGCATCACGCACCGCGAGTTCGGGGGCGTTCATCGGCAACCTCCTGCAGGGCCAGGCGCCAGGCGCTGACCGGAGCGCCGGGCAAGATCAGTTGTTCATTGGCCGCCGCGACCCGCTCGCCACGCACGAAAATGGCGCGAATCGCGTCCACCGGCAGCGCCTCGGCTGGCGAGGGCTCCTGCTCGTCACGGATCACGATCCAGGATCCGGCGTCCGGCCCGGATGCCGACGGCAAGCTCCGCTGAAGCCCGAGGCCGAGCCGCTTTGCCGTCGCCTCGATCTGCACGACAAAGGCCTCGTCGCGGGTCCGCAGGCAAACCCGGGCACGCGGCCCGGTATCGTCTTTCGAGCTGCCGACGGGCGGCCCGATTGAGGCTTCGGTTACTGGCGGCAGCGCGGCCTGCGAGGCGACCTCGAGCAGCAACTCGAAGCAGCTTCCACGGCCGTCGGTCGGCAGGCAGTGCAGTTCACCCTGCATGGCATGCGCAAGCCCGTGACTGATCGCCAGCCCCAGCCCGACACCCTCGGCCTGCCCGTCCTGGCGCGAGAAGGGCCGGAACAACTCGGCCCGGAACGCAGCCGGAATGCCCGGTCCCTGGTCGCGAACCCGGACCGCGATCTGCCCCGGTGCGCGCAGCGACGCCGAGACGGTCACCGTGGTGTACTCGGGCGAAAACTTGACCGCGTTGTCGAGCAGGTTGAGCAGGACCTGCAGGACGCGGCTGGCATCGCCCAGCGCCGCGGGTAGCCCGTCTGGAAGGTCCGATTGCAGGTGGATTCGCCGCGCCCGCGCGCGGCCGTCGACGATGTCCAGTGCCCGGCGAACCTGCGCGCCAAGGTCCACCGGTTCGCGCACCAGCGTGATCTGTCCCGCCTCGACGCGGGACAGATCCAGCAGGTCGTTGACCAGTTGCAGCAGATGCTCTGCACTGTGCTGGATAACCGTGACATGACGGGTCTGCTGAGGATCATCGGCCCGCTCGCGGAGCAGGCGGCTGAAGCCGACGATGGCATTCAGCGGAGTGCGCAGTTCGTGGCTGGTGCGGGACAGGAATCGGGTCTTGGCCTGACTGGCTCGCTCGGCGGTCTGCCGCGCCGCCTCCAGTTCACGCAGTTGGTGCTCCAGCAGGTCGCCGGTCTGCACCAGGCGGGCATCGAGCTCGGCCAGCTCGTCCCGCTGATTGCCCGGCCAGGGCTGCAGGGGCTCGCGCTGCCCGATGCGCCGGGCATTGTCCCGCAGGTGGCGAATACGGCGGATCAGGCTGCCAGCGAACCAGCGCGACAGCAGCGAGGCGAAGGCAAAGGTGAGCAGCACCGCGAACAGGCTGGATGCCTGGGTGATGCGACGCACCCGTTCCTGCTCGGCGCGCAGCCCGGCAATGACCCGATGCTCCCGCTCTTCCATCGCCGCAATGCGCGATCGCAGTCGATCGAGCAGGGCCTTGTTGTCGCGGGCGTCACCGAGTAACTGCGCCTCCTCCAGCGCCGGTGCGCGAGCGGCGAGCACGGCAAGGTTGCGCAGCTTGATGTCCACAAGCTCGGAGATCTCGGTCAGCCTTCCGCGCTGCTCCGGGTCGCGAATGTCCTGCTCCAGCTGCTGCAGGGCCTCGCGCAGTTTGCCTTCGGCACGTTCGTAGGGCCGCAGGAACGCCGTATCACCCGTGATGATAAAGCCACGCACGCCACTGGCAGCCTCTGCCAGAGCCGCATGGGCGGCATGAATCTGACCAAGCACGCGCAGCCCGCGCTGGACTTCGTCATCGGCCTCACGATTGAGCGTCAGGGTATGGATCAGTACGCCGAAGGTCACGGCGGCAAGCAACAACGGCACAAGCGTGACAATCAGGCTGCCAGCGGCCAGGCCACGCGGCCACCGCCCCCTCGCGGTGGCGCTGTTCTCAGAGTTCGACGCCACTGTGCCCAAGGCCGAGTTCCACGGCGCGCGCAGCAGCCTGAGCCCGATCATCGAGCTGCAGTTTGCCGAGAATGCGCTCGACATGGGTCTTTACCGTGCCCGGTGCGATGTCGAGGCTGATACCGATACGGGCATTGCTGAAACCGCGCGGTAACAGACTGAGGATCTGACGCTCCCGCGCTGTCAGTCGGGACAGATCCTCCTGCTCGGCGGCGCTCGCCGGGCGACCCAGCCGACTGTTGCCCTGTGTCTCGACGGTGACTGCCGCCAGCAGCGTGCCGAGCACATCGACCATGCGCTGGTCCTCGGCTGTCGGCGGTGGTTGCTCCGGGAAACCCGCCACCGCCAGGAGGCCGACCACCCGCCCCTGCAGGGCAAGCGGTATCAGCCATTCGAAACCTGGTTGTTGCGCGGTCAACAACCAGTTGGTGGCCGGCGCCGGCCGAAAGACCACCTCGCCGATGCCACGCAACAGCGCCTGCACGGTCGGTCGCGGTACCAGCCGAGTGCCGACCCCAAGCACACTGCCATTGGCCGCCAGCGTCTCGAAGCCCGCCTCCCGATACCCCAGCCAGACCACCTCGGCCGCACCCAGGTGTCGGGCCAGCGCCTCGACAACCATGACCCGCGCCTGCGGATCCGCCTCGCGCAGCCGCCTGGCGCAGACCTCAAGGCAGCGGAAGGAGCGGCTGAAGGCAGACTCTCCGCGGAACCCCTCACGCAGCGTTGTTACCGGCCCCGTTTCCGACATTGGAACCCCTCTGCCCGTCACCAAGATGCAGCTTGGCAGACCTTCGGAATCTGCCTTGTCCGAAGGATTGACCGCGACGCGATAAAAAAGTCGCTGCACGCACGGATTATTGCCGGTACGTCATCGTGTTGAACGCAGTATCCGGCTCACAACGACACGCCTTTTCGATACCGTGTGCCGCAGACAGACCGGACGGGGCGTCAGAACGACGTCTCCTTCAGCGCTGGAACAGCAGCGGGAAGGAGATTCGTCCGGCAGAGGGTGACTGCCCTTCGAGCATGGTCACGAGCTGCTCACGGCCCAGCGTGTCGTCGAGAAAGGCGATGCCTTCGTAGATCCCGCCGTTACGTTCACGGCGGCTACCGCGACAGTCGAAGTATTCCAGCCGAATCTCGTAAAGATTGACCTCGCGGTCCGGGACGCGGACCCGACCGACTGCGGCACAACCCGTCTCGGGACTTTGCAGGAACAGATCACCGGCGCTGTCGATGCTGACGACCGCGGGCTCCCCGGTGATCAGGTCATCATAGAGACCACGGACCCGACCACGGGACGCGCGGCGCAGGTAGACCTCAGGCTCGTAATCGACAAGCCAGGCACCGGACAGGCGGCGGCCGTCATCCAGGTCGACCCGGTACCCGCCGTCGAGCCGGGTACTCTGGCGCCGCACCGACAGGTCCACGCGGCCCTCGCCGCGCGCCAGACCGTCGTCCACGAAGACCCGGCTGGTTACGCCACCGGTATCACGATCATTGCGAAAAACACCGGTGAAACTGGTGTCGTCGGCCAGCCGATAGAAAAAGTAGCGCCCATCCGGTGCCACCAGCCCTTCCACGGTAAAACGGCTGCCGCCGGCGCTGATCTCGCCACTGTAATACCCTTCGATATCGGCGACGCTGCGGCTCCCGCCACCGGAGGAGCCGCTGCTGCCACCGCTGTTGCAGCCGGCCAGCAGCACCAGGGCCAGACCCAGCGCCATACCCCGGCCCCACCAGGTTCTTGTTGTCATTCCGTCTTCTCCCGTAGCAGGCCTGACCACGGTGATAACAGGCTGCGACTGAATCACTACTGAACAGGGGTGAAAATGGTCGCTGAGCCTGCAATCAATAATCAGGTAGGCTGCGAAGGCAGATTGCGATAACAAGAACAGAGAAGGGGGGCGGACGCCATGGCGAGTCTCGAATTTCTTGGTGCCGTGGGCGAAGTCACGGGATCGCGGTATCGGATCCGGCTTGACGAAGGGCCCGGCGACATCCTGCTGGAATGCGGTCTGCACCAGGGAGGGTCAGCCGCGGACAAGGCAAATCGTGAATCCCTTGCAGCCCTCGCCGGCGGCGTCGCTGCGGTAGTGCTGTCACATGGCCATCTGGACCACGCGGGGTTGCTGCCGAAACTGGTGCGCGACGGCTATCGCGGTCCGATTCACTGCACCCGCGGCACCCGGGCCCTGCTGGAAATCATGCTCAGCGACGCGGCAATGGTCATGGATCGGGAAACCGCCTGGCAGAACCGGCGACGTGGCCGGCAGAGCGACCCCATCGAGCCGGCCTACGAGATGGAAGATGTGGTCCAGACGCTGCAGCAGTGCGTTGGCCACACCTACGGCGAGCCTGTGGACCTGCCCGGCGGCGTACGCCTCGTATTCCGCGATGCCGGCCACATCCTGGGATCGGCGTCGGTGGACCTGACCATTCCCTCCGGCGGTCGCGACTGCCGCCTGGTGTTCTCCGGCGATCTGGGAAACTCCGAATCGGTGCTCATGCGGGATCCGGAAACGCTGCATGATGCCGATATCGTGTTGATGGAAAGCACCTACGGCGACCGTAACCACCGTCCGCCCGACGAAACCCTGAAGGAGTTCCAGCAGGTCTTGCAGGACACCCAGGACGCGGGCGGCAATGTGCTGATTCCTGCTTTCGCCGTGGGCCGCACGCAGGAGATCCTGTATCACCTGAGCCGCCTGTATCACGAGGGCAAACTTCCGCAGCAGCGCATTTTCCTGGACAGCCCGATGGCCATACGCGTTACCGAACTGTATGCAGAATGGCGCGGGTTGCTGGATGCGGAAGACCTGAAAATCCTGCATGAACTGGCGGGAGGCGATCCGTCGCAGTACCTTCCCGGCCTGCGACGCACCAGAACCGTGGAGGAATCCCAGGCCATCAGTCGGGTGCGCAGTGGCGCGATCATCATCGCCGGAGCCGGCATGTGCAATGGAGGGCGAATCCTGCACCATCTGCATGAACAACTGGGCAAGCGCGCCACCAGCGTGATCATCGTCGGCTTTCAGGCGGCGGGGACACTCGGGCGGCAACTGGTGGATGGTGCCCAGTCCGTGCGCATACTCGGTGACACCATCGAGGTCCGCGCCAGCATTCACACCATCGGCGGCTTCTCGGCCCACGCAGGGCAGGACCAGCTGATCGCCTGGGCGGGCGCCTTTCGCGACAAACCCCGTTTCTACCTGGTCCATGGAGAGCGCGAGGCTCAACAAACCCTGCAGGCCGCGCTGGCTTCATCGGCCATCGATGCATGCATTCCAGGGCGCGGCGAGATCGTGAATCTTTAAGGAAAAGACCTGATGGAGCAGGAACCGCAAGGACAGCCATTGAATACGGGTACCCGCAACGATGCCGGCCAGCAGTGGCGCCTTGCGCTTCGCGGCCGTCGATATCGCCCGCTGCTCTGCGGTTGCACGGCCGCAGCCCTCTACCTCTTGCTGTCGGTGTTGTGGATCACGCTGTCGGACCGCGCGCTTTTCGCGCTCGATCTGCCGCCGGATGCAGTGAAACGCATCTCGCTGATCAAGGGTTGGGCCTTTGTCACCGTCATGGCGATGATCATTGGTCTGCTTGTCTACGTGTTGCAGCGGCGTTATGCCGAACTTCAGGACGCCATCCGCAATTCCTCCCACGACCTGGTCACCGGCGTCGGCAACCGCCGCGCGGCAGCCGAAAACATCGACTGGGCCCTGCAGCAAAGCAGGACCAAAGGGCAATCCTTTGCGGTGTTGATGATCGATGTGCTGCAAATGCGCCGGATCAACGCCTCCCTGGGTCGGTCCGGCGGCGACCGCGCACTGCTCGAGGTCTCACGCCGCATACTGGAGGGGCTGCGCGAACAGGACATGCTGGCGCGCCTGGAAAGCGACAAGTTTCTAGTGGTCATGCCACCACAGACGGATGCCTCACGGGCACACGGCACTGCCATGGGCCTGAGCACGCTGTTTGAACGGGCGATCCGCATCGATGGCGTCGAGGTCACGGTGCAGATTGCCAGCAGCATCATTCTCGGGCCTGGCGATCATACCGGCGCGGGGGACGTCCTGGATGCAGCCGAAGCCGCACTGCTCAACGTCAAACAAAAAGGCCTGCAATCCGGTGCCGAATCCCAGTCCGTACTGGTTTCGGGCCGCGATGCCCTGCAGTTCGAATCCGAATTGCGGCTGGCCGCTAGAAGGGACGAGTTCCGTCTCCACCTGCAGCCGCAATTCAGCCTGGGTGACGGCCGCCTGATCGGTGCCGAAGCACTGGTGCGCTGGCAGCACCCGAATCTCGGGCTCCTGGCGCCCGGCAAGTTCATTCCGCTTGCCGAGGCCGCCGGATTCATTCCGGACATCACCCGCGCGGTCATAGGCGGTGCCTGCCGCCTCTGTCACGACATGCGCTCCCGGGGCCTGCCTCCGTTGGGCCTGTCGATCAACTTCTCCGCCACAGATCTGGCGAGGAAAGAGACACTCACCACCCTGCGCCAGGCGATGCACGATTTCGGCGTTACCGGCGATCAGCTCACCGTGGAGATCACGGAGTCCGGACTGATGCGAGACCCGGCCACGGCCACGCGTGTGCTGTCCCAACTGCGCCGGATGGGGGTCAAGATCGCGATCGACGACTTCGGCACCGGCCATTCCTCACTCAATTACCTGAACCGTTTTCCAGTAGACCTGCTGAAAGTGGATCGCACCTTTGTCTCGGGCGTCAACGATGACCCCCGCGGCATCGCCCTGCTCCGCGCGATCAATGAAATGGCCCACGCCATGAGTCTGCGGACTCTGGCAGAGGGCGTGGAAACCGCGGCGGATCAGGCTCTGCTGATGAAACTGGGGTTCGATGCGGCCCAGGGTTTTCTCTACAGCCGCCCGCTGCCGAGGGATGAATTCATCGCCCGGCATCTGAATCCGGACAACAGTGCCTGGCTGCCATGCCCGGGCTGGAAACAATGAAGCCGCCAGTGTCTCCCTAGGGTGCGAGCCAGTTGCCCGCGAAACCGTCTGCACGCCGAAACAGGGCGCGGCGATGTCCGTCCTCGGCCAGGTGCAACAGCTCCATGCTTTGTACCGTGCAGAGCAACAGCATGAAGCGATCGACGTCCGTGTCGGCCCTGTAATCAGTTGGCCGGTGGATAAGGCCTCCAGGTGCGGGATTGCCGCCATAGGCCCAGCGCGAGACGGAGGGAACCTGCTGCCATCGCTCGGTCGCGAGAGCGCCCTGATGGCATCGGATGAGCACACGCAGACGAATCTGCATGCGCACCCGCAAATCCCAGATATGCAGACTGGCCGCCGGGTTAGCGTGCAACTCGGCCACCTTTTCGGAATCCCGATCGGTATGCAGTTCCAGCATGCCGTCGGTCCGGTCGGCAGCACGCAGCACAACGGTTCTTGCCTCGGCACCGCCGTTCAGCCCCACGGTCGCCAGAGTGGGATGCCTGGCGGCCGCGCGACGGTCCGCCACACCACGCGCCAGACTTTTCCACGCCTGATCATGGAAACCCTTAAGTGTGCTGCTCCAGTCATACGCGCTCGCCGTCATGCACTCAGGGACCATGCACCGATGGCGTGGTTCCCGGCGAGCGGATCAGCCATCCGGGAACCCAACGCACGAACAGACTCATCGCCAGCAATTCGACCAGCGACTGGGGCACGACAACCAGGGCCGCCAACTCCCAGCCGGCAGGCAGGGCCAGCACCAGCGGCAGGACGACAAAGGAATTGCGGGTGGCGAAACTGAACGCCAGGGTACGGCCGGATTCCGCTGGCAACCGGAAGATCTGACCACGCACCTTCCCGAGCCAGGCCGCGGAATCTACAGGACCGCGCGGCTCTCTTCAGGCTGCCGGCTGCGCCTCCGCCACCGCAATTCGATTGCGCCCCTGGCGTTTGGCGCTGCAGAGTTGTCGGTCCACAGCCTCAAGCAGGACGGTCGGCAGCTGGCCGTCGGCAGGCACCATACTGCAGACGCCGACGCTGACGGTCAGGAATCCCCCCTCACTTCCGGGATGCGGGATTGCCGCGGCGTGCACCAGCTGGCGGCAACGATCTGCCATGATCCGCGCAGCCTCGGCATCGGTCTCCGGCAAGACGAGCATGAACTCCTCACCGCCAATCCGGGCGAGCAGATCGCGCGGGCGCCGCGTCATGTCGCCGAGCACTGCGGCCACCCGACGCAGACAGGCATCTCCGGCGGGGTGACCGAAGCGGTCGTTGAAGTCCTTGAAGTGATCCAGGTCGAGCATGATGATCGCCAGCGGCGCACCATTGCGCATGGCGCTGGACCATTCCCGCTCAGGCACGGTGTCGAAGTGGCGTCGGTTGGCCACGCCGGTCAGGCCATCCTGATAGGACAAGGCCTCCAACTCGAGTTTCAGGCGCAGTAATTCATCCTCACGCGCCTTGCGCTCGCTGATGTCGAACATGAAACCCACCAGCGCTTCCACCTCGGTGCCATGCCGCACCACATGCACGACATCGCGAATCCAGATGTAATCGCTGTCCCGGGTCAGCGCCCGGTATTCGGCCTCGTGATCGATTCCGGAGCGGGATTGACTGACGCAGTAATTGACCACCCGCTCGCGATCCTCCGGATGCATGCGCTCGACCCAGTCATCAATGCTCTGCCAACTCTCCGGGCTCCAGCCCGGAAGTTCCTCGATCTGCGGGCCGCGCTATCTGCACCGCTTCGCCACCGAGCGGGTACTCACCATCGACACCACCGCCGCCGGCGGCAATGCCTCGCTGTTCGCGATGAGCGAGGACGAGGACGAGGACGAGGACGAGGAAATCTAGCGGCGGGTTTTCTGGGAGGGCACCGCAACCCCGCAGGCTGGAAGGGACAGTGGAAGTTTTTTCTTGGCCCAACAGGGCCAAGAAAAAGCTTGCACCGGCCCATCCGCTAGCGGAGGACCACCAGCCCCCGTGCCGTGTGAGGACAAGCTTTTTTCCGCCCTCGCGTCGCTACGCTCCGAAAAGGCCGGAGAAAAACCTTCTCCTCCCCCGGCACTCAGTGCCAGCCGGGATGAGGGTAGTCGTACAAATCATCTCA
>SKGQ01000150.1 GCA_007117515.1 Ectothiorhodospiraceae bacterium
GTTTTGGCCCCTGGCGGCGTTGCGCCACCGGCCCGGTAGCTAAGGCTACCGAACCGGCACCGCGCCTTGCCAGATGACCAAAACCGGTCTCGGGCGCAGACGCGGGAATGACTCAGTGTTTCCCTAGATTGCAAGCCGGCCGCATTCGCGTATCCTCCGGCGGCAACACATTTTTTGTTTTTAATCCGCCTTTTAAGGGAGTATTTCCGCACTCATGGCAAAGACTGGCAAACGGCCTGCCGCGAAAGACGATCCGCACCATGCCCGGGAGGCCGAGAAGTATGATCGCCCGGTGCCAAGCCGTGAATTCATCCTGCAGCGGCTGGAGGATCTCGCGCAGCCGCTGACCCGCGAGGAGTTGGCGGAACATTTCGAGGTCACCGATGAAGACGGTCTCGAGGGCCTGCGTCGTCGCCTGATCGCCATGGAGCGTGACGGTCAGCTGGTGCGTAACCGGCGGGGCGGTTATATCCCGGTGGATCACGAGGAATTGATCCGCGGCCGTATCATTGGCCACGGTGAAGGTTATGGCTGGCTGGTGCCGGATGTCGGTGGTGAGCGCATTTTCCTGTCGCCGCGGGACATGCGCCGGGTGCTGAACGGCGACCGGGCGGTGGTGCAGATAATCGGTCTGGACCAGAAGGGCCAGCCCGAGGGCAAGCTCGTTGAGGTGCTAAGCCGCGCCAACCGGACTCTCGTGGGCCGCTATTTTTTCGAAAGTGGTGTTGCTTTCGTCGTGCCGCAGAACAGGCGGCTGCATCTGGACGTGATCGTGCCCGAGCCGGACGCGGGTGGCGCGAAGCCGAACGAGCTGGTCCTGGTCGAGTTGCAGCAGCAGCCCAGTCAGCGCTCCCAGCCCGTGGGTCGTGTCATGCAGGTGCTGGGTGAGCACATCCGTCCGGGCGACGAGATCATCACCGCCGCTCTGACCCATGATATACCGACGGAATGGCCGGATGAGGTGTTGCGCGAGGCGGCTGCGGTCCCGGATACCGTGCAGGCCAGCTCACTGGCGGACCGGGTCGACCTGCGAAACGTGCCGCTGGTCACGATTGACGGTGCCGACGCCCGGGACTTCGATGATGCGCTGTACTGCGAGCCGACAGCCAATGGCTGGCGCCTGCTGGTCGCCATCGCCGACGTCTCGCATTACGTCCAGCCCGGCGCACCGCTTGATAAGGAAGCGCGCACGCGGGGCAATTCCGTGTACTTCCCCGGTCGTGTCATACCGATGCTGCCGGAGAAACTGTCCAACGGCCTGTGTTCGCTGAATCCGGACGTGGACCGCCTATGTATGGTCTGCGAGATGCTGATCAGCAAGACCGGCGAGATCCGTCGCTCGCGCTTTTTCCGGGCGGTTATGCGCTCTCATGCGCGCATGTTGTACGACGTGGTCGCGCGCATCGTGGTTGATCAGGACGCGGAGATGCGTGCCCGCTACCAGGAACTGCTGCCGCAGCTCGACAATCTGTACCAGCTGTTCGGCGCGCTTCGCCAGGCGCGGGAGCGGCGCGGCGCCATCGATTTCGACAGTACCGAGACGCAGATCCTGTTCAACGCCGATGGCGGCATCGAGGATATCGTCCCGACCGAGCGGAATGATGCACACAAACTGGTCGAGGAATGCATGCTCGCGGCAAATATGGCCACGGCCCGCTTCCTGCGTCGGCACCGCATCCCCACGCTGTTCCGTATCCACGAAGGACCGGACGGTGATCGCCTGGACAATCTTCGCCTGTTCCTCTCCGGGGTCGGGCTATCGCTGGGCGGCGGTGATACGCCGGAGGCCTCGGATTACGCGCGGCTCATGGAGCAGATCAAGTCACGTCCTGACAAGGCGCTGATCCAGACCATCATGCTGCGTTCGCTGCAGCAGGCCGTTTATCACCCGGATAACGCCGGGCATTTCGGTCTGGCGATGCAGGAATACGCGCATTTCACGTCGCCAATTCGTCGGTACCCGGATCTGCTGGTGCATCGCGCCATCGGGCATGTGATCGACGGCGGCAAGGCGGCGGACTTCCCGATCAACAAGGATGAGATGCTCAGTCTCGGTGAGCACTGTTCAATGAGTGAGCGCCGCGCCGACGAGGCGACCCGCGATGCGGTGATGATCATGAAGTGCCATTACATGCGTGATCAGGTGGGGGGCGCCTACGATGGCGTGGTCACCGGCGTCACCGGTTTCGGTATTTTCGTCCAGCTGGATCAGGTCTTCGTCGATGGCCTGGTGCATGTGACCTCGCTGGACAACGACTTCTTCCACTTTGATCCGGTAAACCATCGGCTGAGCGGTGAGCGCAGTGGCATCACCTACAGCCTGACTGATCGCGTGCGGGTACAGCTGGCAAAGGTCGATCCCGATGAGCGCAAGATTGATCTGGAGCTCATCGGCCGATATGACGCGGCTGGCGAATTTCAGGAAGTCCAGCAGGGTGGTGGTGGCGACGGGCGCAAGCCAAAGCGCGGCCCGCGCAAGGGGGCCGGTGGACGCAAGCCGGGTGGACGACGGCGGTGACCGATAGCGACGATCTGGTGCATGGCCTGCACGCGGTGCAGGCGGCGCTGGCACGGACCGATTCCACCATCCGTGCCGTCTGGGTCGAACGGGACCGTCGCGACCAGCGTATGGCAGAGGTGCTCGCGGCCTGCGCCGATCGAGGTCTGCAGGTGCAGCGGGTGGACCGTCGCGAGCTGGATCGACTCAGCGGCGGGGCGGCACATCAGGGGGTGGTGATTGACTGCCCACCGATGCCCGCCGGAGATGAGGCAAGCCTCGATCAGCTGCTTGACGTGCTACAGGCCGAGCCGTTTCTGCTGGTGCTGGACCAGGTACAGGATCCGCATAACCTCGGTGCCTGCCTGAGGACGGCAGATGCCGCCGGGGTGCAGGCAGTGATCACTACCCGTGATCGGGCCGCCAGCCTGACCCCGGTGGTGCACAAGGTTGCCAGCGGCGCGACCCGCAGTGTGCCGTTCATCCAGGTGACCAATCTCGCCCGGACACTGGAGCGTCTGCGCAAGCGCGGGATCTGGTTGGTAGGTGCGGCCGGTGATGCACCGATCACCATGGACGCGGTGGATCTCACCGGGCCGTTGGCGGTGGTGATGGGGGCCGAAGGCAGCGGTCTGCGCAGGCTCACCCGTGAGCACTGTGATCATCTGGCGAAGATTCCAATGGCCGGGACCGTGGAAAGCCTGAACGTGTCGGTGGCCACCGGCGTCATGCTGTTCGAGGCGGTGCGTCAGCGACAAATCTAATCCCGGCTTTTTCTTGTCGGTTCCATGCCTTATACTTCCGCGCTTCCCGAGACCATGGTGCGGGAAACCCTGCCTCACGGCCTGTTGCCGGAGGCTTCATCGGGGACGCATCCCCGAGTATCCGAAGGGAGAGACAATGCGACATTATGAAATCGTGTTCCTGGTCCACCCGGACCAGAGCGAGCAGGTTCCTGCGATGATCGAGCGCTATCGCGCCACGGTCGAAGGCAACGGCGGCAAGACCCACCGGCTGGAAGACTGGGGCCGTCGGCAGCTCGCCTATCCGATCAAGAAGATCGTCAAGGCGCATTACGTGCTGATGAATGTCGAGTGCGGCAAGGATGAGCTTGAAGAGCTGGTTTCCGCGTTCCGCTTCAACGATGCCGTGCTCCGGCATGCGGTGCTGTCCCGTGACGAGGCCGTGACCGAGGCATCGCCGATGATGAAGGACAAGGAACGGGAAGAGAGTGGCCGGGGTCGTCGGGAAGAATCCCGCGATGAGCGTCCGCCGCGTCGTTCACGCGAGGACGACGACAGCGCCTCCGATTCCGATTCCGAGTCCACGTCTGATACGGAAACCAAGGCTGAAGCCTGAGCATCCAGCACAAACCAGGAGACACGCGTCATGGCACGTTTTTTTCGCCGCAGAAAGTATTGCCGTTTTACCGCTGAAGGCGTCAAGGAGATCGATTACAAGGATCTCAACACGCTGCGTAACTACGTGACCGAAACCGGCAAGATTGTTCCCAGCCGGATTACTGGCACCAGCGCCCGTTATCAGCGTCAGCTGGCTGCCGCGATCAAGCGCGCCCGCTTCCTGGCGCTGCTGCCGTACACCGACCGGCACTGAGGCTGAAAGGCGTCGTCGGCGGCCGGCGGCGCGATTCGCCATGAAGGGACTGGCCAGCTTCATTATGCGCAGCCGCGTCACGGCGGTCCTGTTTGTTGCCGGCACGTCGCTGGTTCCGTTCATGGCCTGGCTTGCCAATGCGGCGCTGGCATTGGTCAGTCTGCGACGTGGCAGTCTGGAAGGTTTGATCATCGTCGGTGGTGCGGTTGCCGTACTGGCCGTGATTGAATTGATCCTGACCGGGCAGCCCGGCGGCGTGGTGGCGTTGCTGTTGCTTGTCTGGTTGCCGATCCTGCTGGTGACGGCAATCCTGCGGAGCACGGTATCTTTGCCGCTGGCGTTGTCGGTTGCCAGCGGGATGGGGGTAATTCTGCTGTTGGGCTGGTCACTGTCGGTGCCCGATCCGGAAGCATTCTGGCAGGCCCAGCTGGCGGAGATGGGAACCGAGCTTGCGCCGGAGCAGCGTCAGGAAATCATTCAGTTCTTCGGCCGGCATCTGGCAGCGTTTCTGGTCATCGGCCTATGGCTGAATATTCTGATCGGCCTGTTGCTGGGGCGCTACTGGCAGGCACTGCTGTACAATCCCGGCGGGTTTCAGCAGGAATTTCACGCCTTCCGACTGGACTGGCGGCTAGGGCTGGTTGGAATCGGGGTCATCCTGGTGAGCCTTTTTGCCGGTGAGGCCGGGGGGCTGCTGAGTGGTCTGACGCTGGTGTTTGCTGCCCTGTTTCTGGTCCAGACCGTGGCGGTCGCGCATGCACTGGTCGCAGCACGCAACTGGGGCTGGTGGCCCCTGGTGGTGGTGTACGGGCTGATGCCGTTTGCCGCCATGCCGATGGCGCTGCTGGGCATGCTGGATACACTTATGGACTTTCGACGGCGGCTCGCGCCGGCCGGAGACGAGTCGCCGTAACATGTGAGGCCTTGCATGGCCTCTGAACCTGTTTAAGACAGAACAACCCTGAGGTTGATGCGATGGACGTAATTCTCCTTGAAAAAGTGGACAACCTGGGCGACCTGGGCGACCAGGTGAAGGTTAGTGCGGGTTATGGTCGTAACTATCTGATGCCCCAGGGCAAGGCCAAGCCGGCGACGGCCGAGAATATCAAGTATTTCGAAGAACGACGTGCGGAGTTGGAACGGCAGGCCAGGGAAGTGCTGGAAGCCGCAGAAGCGCGCAAGGCCAGGCTCGAGGGCCTGATCCTGACGATTCCGGCCAAGGCCGGGGACGAAGGCAAGCTGTTCGGCTCGGTGGGTACCGCTGACATCGCCGAGGCAGCGGCTGCCGCGGGCATTGAGCTGGACCGCGCCGAAGTCCGGATGCCGGAAGGCCCGCTGCGGGTGGTTGGTGAATACGAGATCAGCGTGCATCTGCACTCTGATGTCGATACCGTCGTCTCCGTGGTGGTCGAGGCTGCGGCCGAGTAAGCGGTCGCGGCAGTCGAATGCCCGGTATACAGGGAGGCGGAGCCATCTGCGCTTCCCCTTGAGAAGGCCCGCGGTGCCTGGCAGCGCGGGCCGTCTGTCGTTGTGCTGTCAGCAGCGTGCGCTGCCGCTTGACCGGAATGGGCTGCGGACCTGCGATTCGTTCAGGGTCTGACAGACAGCTCTGGTGCTCGCCGCCGCCATCGTGTTTTGCTAAGACAGCACTCAATTCGTGGCCGCTCGACGTGGATAGGCAGGAGCCGCATGGCAGAGACAAGATCCGCATTGGGGGATACCGCAGCACTGCGTGTGCCTCCGCACTCGCTGGAGGCGGAGCAGGCCGTGCTCGGCGGCCTGATGCTGGACAACGAGGCCTGGGACAAGATTGCCGACCGGGTCCTGGAATCCGATTTCTATCGGAAGGACCATCGCCTGATCTTTCGCGGTCTGGCGGCATTGGCAGAGGATCAAAAGCCGATCGACGTGGTTACGCTGTCGGAGAGGTTGCGTTCCGCCGGCGAGCTGGACGATGCAGGTGGCCTGGCCTACCTGGGTGCGCTGGCGAAGGACACGCCGAGTGCTGCCAACATCGCGGCCTATGCGGATATCGTGCGCGAGCGCTCGGTCCTGCGGCAGATGATCCGGGTGGGTACCCAGGTCGTCGGCGATGCCTTCGAGACCGATGGTCGGGACAGCAAGGAATTGCTGGATGCCGCGGAGCGGCTGATCTTCGAGATCGCCGAAAACAGTGGCCGCTTCCGCAAGGGTTTTGTCGGCATGCAGGACATCCTGCCGACAGTGGTCGAGCGCATCGATACCCTGTATCAGCAGGATGGCACGGTTACCGGGCTATCCACCGGTTTCAGTGATTTCGATGACCGCACGTCCGGGTTGCAGCGCGGCGATCTGGTCATCGTCGCCGCGCGTCCGTCCATGGGCAAGACCACCTTCGCCATGAATATCGCCGAGCATGCGGCGCTGAAAAGCGGCGAGCCGGTGGCGGTGTTCAGCATGGAAATGCCGGCCGACGCGCTGGCGATGCGCATGTTGGCCTCGCTGGGCCGCGTTGAATTGCAGCATATCCGTACCGGCAGCCTGGACGACGATGACTGGCCACGGCTGACCTCGACCATGAGCCTGCTGAATGAGGCCTCACTGTTCATTGATGATTCCCCCGGCCTGTCGCCCCAGGAGATGCGGGCCCGTGCCCGCCGCCTGAAGCGTGAGCGGGGGCTCGGCCTGATCGTGGTCGACTATCTGCAGTTGATGCAGATTCCGGGGTTCAAGGAAAACCGCACCGGCGAGATCTCCGAGATCTCCCGGTCGCTGAAGTCCATGGCCAAGGAGCTGGATGTGCCGGTGGTGGCGTTGTCGCAGCTCAATCGCAGCCTCGAGCAACGGCCCAACAAACGGCCGGTGATGTCCGACCTGCGGGAATCCGGCGCCATCGAGCAGGATGCAGACGTGATCGTCTTCATTTATCGGGACGAGGTCTACAACGAGGACAGCCCGGACAAGGGCATGGCCGAGATCATCATCGGCAAGCAGCGTAACGGCCCCATCGGCACATGCCGTCTGACCTTCCTCGGCAAGTACACGCGCTTCGAAAACTACATCCACGACGTTTACCGGGACGAGGGTTACGGATGACACGCCGCACGCGCGCCATCATCCATCCGGAGGCCCTGCGACACAATCTGGCGCAGGCCCGGCATGCCGCACCCCAAAGCCGCGTCATGGCAGTCATCAAAGCCGATGGCTACGGCCATGGCCTGCTGCGCGTGGCGGCGGCGCTGCGGCGGGCGGATGCCTTCGCCGTAACCTGTCTGGAGGAGGCCATCCCGCTGCGCGAGGCCGGCTATGCCCATCCGATCCTGCTGCTGTCCGGGCCGTTCGAGCCGTCCGAGCTGGAGGCCTGCCGCCGCTACCGGCTGGATATCGTGGTGCATGCCCCGTGGCAGGTGGAGTTGCTGGAAGCCGCATCCGCCGGCCGTGCCCTGTCGGTCTGGCTGAAAATCGACAGCGGCATGCACCGGCTTGGTCTGATGCCGGAGCAGGTGCCGGAGCTGCATCGCCGGCTGACCGGCTGCGCCGCGGTCAACACGCATATTCGTCTTATCACCCATATGGCCTGCGCCGATGACCGTGCCGACCACTCAAGCACGCCGGAGCAGCTGCGCCGCTTTGCCGTTGCCAGTGAGGGCCTGGGCGGCGAGCGCAGTCTGGCCAATTCCGCGTCAGTGCTGGGGTGGCCGGAGACGCATGCCGACTGGGTCCGGCCCGGGATCATGCTCTACGGTGTCGACCCTTTCTGTGACGCGCTCGCCGAGCGTCCCGTGCTGCAGCCGGCCATGACCTTGTGCAGCCCGCTGATGGCGGTCCGGCATGTGGCCGCCGGCGCGCGCATCGGCTATGGCGGCACCTGGAGCTGTCCCGAGGATATGCCGGTGGGTGTGGTGGCGATCGGTTATGGCGACGGTTATCCCCGCCATGCGCCGTCGGGAACGCCGCTGCTGGTGAACGGCCATCGCAGCCGGTTGCTCGGTCGGGTTTCCATGGATCTGATCTGCATCGACCTGCGCGGTCTGGAGCAGCAGGTGCAGGTGGGTGACGATGTCGTGCTCTGGGGGCGGGGCCTGCCGGTGGAGCAGATCGCGGCGCTGAGTGGCACGATTGGTTATGAGTTGCTCTGCGGGGTCAGCCCGCGGGTGTACCGCGAGGTGGAGGATGGTCATGGCCAGGGCCCGGAGTGAGTTTGCCTGCATCGAGTGCGGCGCGGTCACGCCGAAATGGGCCGGCCAGTGTCCTGAATGTGGTGCCTGGAACAGCATGGAAGAGCGCCGCGCGGTTGTCGCTGCGCCGAAAGCGGGCGCCGTTCCGCGTGGACAGTATGCCGGTGACCAGGGGGTCCAGGCCCTGGCCGACGTGCCGCTGGGGCAGGAGGCACGGTTCGCCACCGGTGTCGACGAACTCGACCGGGTGCTCGGCGGAGGACTGGTCGAAGGTGGTGTCATTCTGCTTGGTGGGGATCCCGGTATCGGCAAGTCGACCCTGTTGCTGCAGACCACTGCGGAGCTGGCAGCGGAATCACCAGCGTTGTACGTGACCGGCGAGGAATCGCTGCGCCAGGTGGCCCTGCGGGCTTCCCGGCTGGAGCTCGAGACACCAGGGCTCGAGGTACTTGCAGAAACCTGTGTCGAACTGATCGTGGAACAGGCCAGCCGGCGCCGGCCACGGGTGCTGGTGATCGACTCCATCCAGACAATATTCACCGAGGCACTACAGTCGGCGCCCGGTTCTGTGGCCCAGGTCCGTGATGCGGCGGCGCAACTTGTCCGGTTTGCCAAGCAGACCGGTACCGCGGTGTTTCTGGTCGGCCATGTCACCAAGGACGGGCAATTGGCCGGCCCTCGGGTGCTGGAGCACATGGTGGATACCGTGCTCTATTTCGAGAGTGACGGCAGCAGCCGCTTCCGCTTGTTGCGAGCGGTGAAGAACCGCTTCGGCGCGGCCAATGAACTCGGTGTCTTTGCTATGGATGATGCCGGCCTCAAGCCGGTGCGTAATCCCTCGGCGATCTTTCTCTCGCGACACGAGGAGGCGGTCAACGGCAGCACGATTCTGGTGACGCGGGAAGGCACGCGACCGCTGCTGCTCGAGGTGCAGTCGCTGGTCGCGGAAAGCCCGCTGAGTCATCCGCGACGCGTCGCGGTGGGGCTTGATCCGAACCGTCTGGCCATGTTGCTGGCGGTGTTGCACCGGCACGGCGGGGTGTTCACGGCCGATCAGGATGTCTTTATCAATGTGGTCGGCGGCGTTCGGGTGGCGGAGACTGCCAGCGACCTGGCGGTGCTGCTGGCCGTGCTTTCGAGTTTTCGCGATCGTCCGGTGCCGCTGGGCACCGTGGTCTTTGGTGAGATCGGACTGGCGGGAGAGATCCGGCCGGTGCCTAACGGTGAGGAGCGGCTGCGGGAGGCCGCCAAGCATGGTTTTCGCCGCGCTATCGTGCCGGCCAAGAATGCCCCGCGGGGCAAGGCTCGCATTGAAGGATTGGAGGTCGTGGGCGTGGCCAGACTCGGCGACGCGCTGGAGGCGGCGTTCGACAGTTAGGCAAACGCTGATTCGGGCGCGGTCTCCAGCCGCAGCGACTGTCCTTGACGCTCAGTCGCGGGTGACGCCGTCTTTCATTAACTGATGGAGTTCCCGTTCGGCCAGGTGCGGGTCCTGAAGGTTTAGTTCCAGCAAACGCCGCAGATGACTCAGACTGTCGATGTCGATGCGGCGGCAGAGAAAACCGGCCCTGTCCGCATGGAGATGCGCCAGCTCCACATCCATGTCGATCCTGACCGGCTCGCCCAGCTGCAGATGCAGCGTGCCGGCCTCGCCAGTATCGCCTCGCCAGTCTACGGGTGGCTCGAGCAGCGCCCCCTTCAGTGACAGGTCGATAAGCTGCACTGCGAACCGTTGACCCTGCCAGTCCAGCTCCGCGGTGCCCTGGAAATCGGCCCGCGAGAACCTGCGGCGTTCAGTTCTCGGATCGTCCTGCATGACTGCATCCCCCGGTGACCGATCGGCAGTATGCCATTTTATGCTTCGTCAACGGCTTGCGGAATCTCGTTGCTCGGCAGCCTGCAGTGTATTCTCCAGCAGGGTGGCGACGGTCATCGGGCCCACGCCGCCCGGCACCGGTGTGATCCAGCTTGCCCTTTCCGACACCGGGGCGAAGTCGACGTCGCCGCAGAGCTTGCCATCGTCCAGCCGGTTAATGCCGACATCAATGACGATGGCGCCGGGTTTGATCCAGTCCGCATGGACGAAGCGTGGCTTGCCCACGGCTGCCACCACCAGATCCGCCTGTCGTACCATCGCGGGCAGGTCCCGTGTGCGACTGTGACAAATACTGACCGTGCAGCGTGCATTCAGCAATTCCAGCGCCATGGGCCGACCGACGATGTTGGACTGGCCGATAATCACCGCATGCAGGCCGGACAGAGAAATCTTCGCGCGTCGCAGCAGCGTCATCACGCCATGGGGCGTACAGGGGCGCAGGCCGGGGAGCTTCAGCGCCAGACGGCCCATGCTGATCGGGTGAAACCCGTCCACGTCCTTGTCTGGATCGATGGCGTTGATGACGGCCTGGGCGTCGATGTGGTCGGGCAGCGGAAGCTGCACCAGGATTCCATCCACTGTCGGGTCTGCATTCAGCATATCGATCAGCGCCAGCAGTTCCTGTTGCGGCACATCGACCGGCAGATCATAGCCGCTGGACAGATAACCGATCCGCTCGCAGGTCTGGCGTTTCTTGCGCACGTAAATCGACGAAGCCGGGTTGTCGCCCACCAGGATCACCGCCAGCCCCGGAGCCCTGAGTCCGGCACTGCGGCGTTCCGCCACTGCCCGGGCGAGCTCTCCCTGAACCTCCAGCGAACAGGCCTTGCCATCCAGAATGCGCGCCGCCATTGCCTCCCCCCGAATCGATTCCCGTGACTGCCGGCAGTCCCCGGCCAGTCTGGCAGGCCGGTGGAGGGCTCGAAGTGTGGCACGCACCCCGGAGCCGGACAAGCAGCCCCGCCGGCACTGTCCCAGCGTTGCTAGAGAATCGGCAGGTCCTTGTGCTCGCCCTGCTCGTGGACCACGTTGGCACGACCCACCAGCAGTGGATCGATGGCGCCGATGGTGGTGGCGTTCCTGTCGGTGTACGGCAGGCGGTGTAGCACATGGCGCATGGCGTTGAGTCGCGCGCGCTTCTTGCAGTCGGACTTGACCACGGTCCAGGGGGAATCGGCGGTATCGGTGTAAAAGAACATCGCTTCCTTCGCCCGCGTGTAAGCGTCCCATTTGTCCAGCGACGCCAGATCGATGGGACTGAGCTTCCACTGTTTCAGCGGGTGCGCCTCGCGCTCCTTGAAGCGACGGATCTGCTCCTTGCGGCTGACCGAGAACCAGAACTTGATCAGATGGATGCCGCTGCGCACGAGGTTGCGTTCAAACTCCGGGGCCTGGCGCATGAACTCAGCGTACTCCGCGTCGGTGCAGAAGCCCATCACCCGCTCCACGCCCGCCCGGTTATACCAGGAGCGATCGAAAAGCACGATCTCGCCGGCGGTGGGCAGATGCTGGATGTAACGCTGGAAGTACCACTGGCCCTTTTCCGTCTCGCTGGGCTTTTCCAGCGCCACCACGCGGGCACCGCGCGGGTTGAGGTGTTCCATGAATCGCTTGATGGCGCCACCCTTGCCCGCCGCATCACGGCCTTCGAAGAGAATCACCACCCGTTGCCCCGTGGCACGCACCCATTTCTGCAGTTTCAGCAGTTCCACCTGCAGGTGATACTTCTGCTTCTCGTAATTCTTGCGGCTCATCCGGTTCTTATAGGGGTAGCCACCGATGCGCCAGTCATCCGCCAGTTCATCGTCTCCCGCGACACCGCTGCGGAACGTGGCCGCGATCTCGTCCTGAAACAGGGTGCGGCGCAGTACGGCAATTTCGTCCAGCGAGGCGCCTTCCAGAATCGCTCCCAACTGCTCCGCCATGGTATTGATATCCCGGTCGCGGTTACTCCGGATGATGTCTTCCAGCGCAAACCGCTGGGTGCTACGGGCATTGCTGGCCGACTCCGTCGAGACAGTGCGTTCGATACCCTGGGGGGACGGATCCGGCGATATGTCAACGCTACCGATGGCGGGTCTGTCGGGGTGGCGCCTGCCGGCCCCGCCGTCACGTGCAGTATTCCGGGTAAAACGGGAACTGGAGGTCATGAGCGTCTCCCTGGTGCATGCAAAGTGGTTTCATCCGGCGAATTGACGGCCGATGACGGCCTGCGTAACATTCGGCGACCGTCAGTGGCGGCCCGTCAGGGGCACGTAACCGAAAACGGGGTGTAGCGCAGCCTGGTAGCGCGCCAGCTTTGGGAGCTGGATGTCGGGGGTTCGAATCCCTCCACCCCGACCACCAAACGCTGCCGAGGTCCGCGACACCCTCCCCGATGCGCCCGTAGCTCAACCGGATAGAGCATCGGCCTTCTAAGCCGGCGGTTGCAGGTTCGAGTCCTGCCGGGCGCGCACCCGATCCACTGACGGCGCCTCAGACGGTGACATCCACCAACAGGCCCCGGCGGCGCTGCCCCCACTGGTCGTGCGCCACCCGTAAATCCAGAATCCGATCCGACAACAGAACCACGTCGCGCTGGCGAAGCGTTTTTCCGGCGGATTCCGACGCGTCACAGACGATGTCAACCACCGCCCAGACGCGCACGTGTCTGGCGTCGTTTTCCATGGCGCAAGCATTTCAGACTTCACGACCGCACTCGGGGCCGTTTCATCCGATTCGGTGGCGTTTCTCCGTGCCTGGAATGATCACCAGCCCCGGCGTTTCTGAACAAAAGCTAATAAACACAAAATTATAAGAGCCGTTGCCCTCGCTCTTCCGCGCCGTTGCCCCCCCTCTTGCGTCCATGCCGTTTCGGTGTGAATGGCTCCGCGCTATTGCCGCCGGTTAGGCATATTGGCTCCCGAGAAATAACCGCAGGCACGCCTTCCTGCGGTGAACTTTCGATTCGGGGTGCGCAATGGCAGCAGTGCCGACCACGGCAAGGACTACGGTGCAGCGCAATGTTGCAACGGCACGGACCCGGCCTCGGCCCGTGGAGGTTGCCGTTCGGCCACCGCGCGATGATGCGTCGGCGCCGGAGAGGCAGCTTTATCTGGCGGTCGACCCCTTCCAGGCCCGGCGGCTGGACCATGCGGTTCGGGCGAACGCAGCCGCCATTGCCGGTCTGCTCGCGCTGGTGCCCGACAGCTCGGTAGGCGTTGAGGCGGGCGACGATGGCGGGGTTGGAAGTTTGCTGCAACATCTGGCGCGCGGCGTGCACTACGGGCCAGAGGTCATGCTTGACCTGCAGCAATATGCCCAAGCGCTGCTTTCCGGGCGGTCGGACGGCCATTGCAGGCGGCTGCGGCAGCGGCTTGCCACGGCAACGCCCTGCGACGGGCCGCCGGCCCTGCGCTTTCGCGACGAGGCGGAAATCCTGTTTGAATTCCTGACCGTCGGCACCATCGGCGTCCGGGTTCCCCGCGGGGATGCCGTACTGGACATCCCGTCAGCGCGAGAAAAGAGTCACTGCGAACTGCGCTATACCGGCGCGAGGACGCTGCTCGGCGATGGTGCGCCAGCCCACCTGGCGGAGTTCGATGCTCTGGTCCGCAAGGTCAAGCCGGTGCGTCGGCTGGCGGGACCGGAGGCGGGCATCATCGCGGCGGCCAGGGCCGGGCGCTGGGGTGAGCTCATTCTGGAGCTCGACGACGGGTCCAGTCGTCTGGATGTCGCCCTGGCCATGACGCAGGGGGTTGCCTGTCAACTTTTACTGGTAGCTGCCGGCAGGGCATGGAGCGCCGAACAGGATGTCGGTGCCGCGTTCGGTCAATCCGCGGCCCACGTGTCCATGGAGCCATCTGTTATTCGATTGTGCCTTGGCGTGCGTGTCCGCGACCTTCTGCGCACGCTGCTCATTGCCGGCGTGCTTGAGGCCGACGAGGTCAGGCAGGCGCGCGATTGCCTCTCGCGCTGCGAGAAGCAGTTGCAGCGCGACA
>SKGQ01000162.1 GCA_007117515.1 Ectothiorhodospiraceae bacterium
CCACCGATCAGCGTCCTAGGGCTTACCGGGGACAACCTCTTGAGACTCCACACCTAGGGAAACACTGATTTATTCCAATCCAGACGCTGGCACAAGACCGCTAGCAGCTCATCACGTTGTTGCTGAATCGCGTTAGCGGCTCGATGGCGACATCCCCGGTCACCGCCTCATGCGCATCACCATTCGGGTACTCGAGCGTTAACCGAGCCTCGAATTCAGAGAAAAACCGGTCGAACATTTCGCCGCCAAGGGTGCCCACGGCAAACAATTCGTCATCTGCCGCGACATAATCGAGAATGATTCCCGCCAGCGGCTGCCGGGCGGGGCCGTCCAGCACCCGACCACCGGCCACCGGGTCATACAGGCTGTTCTCGGCGCAACAACTGATGACACCGGTGGATGGCTCACCCCGTCCGCGGGCCTCGCGGAAATGGATGTAGCTGACGGCAGGCGTTGGATGCGCCAGCTTGTGCGCACAGATCGCCGAAAACGCTACCACACTGCGCTGCGGGCCGACCCCATGCCGACTCTGGTAGACCTCACCGGCCTCGGTTCGTAGCGGTCGCTCGCCGGCAACGGCGGTTCCGAGATCGAGCAGGAATGCAGGGGTGGCACGGTAGGGGTAGGGAAACACGTAATTGCGGTTCCGCTCCAGGTCACCGAGCCGCAGCGGCTCACCGCTGGAGTCAATCAGCCGCACACGTTCGTAGTGCCGAGGTCGCAACGTGTCGTCGGTCAACAATGAGGCCGGTGCCAGCCCCGCGCAGCCAGCACCAATGGCACAGGCCTTGACGAAGTCACGGCGTCGCATGACTGCGCTCGAGCGCGGTGTTCAGACTTTTCACATGACCACGCCCCGCTCCCCGCAGCCTTGGCCGGTCAGCGCCGGGAGCGGGCGTGGGCCATGGAACGGGCCGACGATCAGCTGCCGCGAATGACACCGCAGGCAATCCGTGCGCCGGCACCACCGATCGGTTGCGTCATATGGTCATCGGGATTCTCGTGAATCACCAGTGCCGCACCGTCGTCATCCAGAATCTGTGCGCCGTAGCTGCCGTCGAGGCTGGCCCGTTCGTTGAAGAGCTCGGCCCACGCCGTGCCGTCGTCGTGGACGTAAAAGTTGTTCAGGTCACCGGCATCAGGTCCATCCGGATTGAGCAGACCATGCTTGCTGTCATCCGGGTTCAGGTGACCGGCCGAATCCTGAAAGCCGTCGTGATGATCTTCGCAGGTGCCGACACTGTGAATGTGGATCGCTTTCGGCCCCACTGGCAGGCCGTCGATCTCAAGCACGATCAGCGTACCGTTCGGGCCCTGGGTCAGGTGTGCCTCGCCGACGGCATTACCATCGTTGTCGATGAATTCGGCATGGCCCTTGGGCATATCGTCGGCGGCCAGCACCAATGGTGCGGCGAGAGCGGCGCCAGCCAGCATGCGGATGAATTTTCGTTTCATTGTGTCCTCCTTGCGGGGTGAGTCCTTTCCGGTTTGACCGGATCGAAAAACATCGTTCCCTTGCCAGCATAGTCAAGCACACCGGAGATGGCCCGGTTTCACTCACGCAGACGGGGAATCAGTGAAACGAAGTTACAGGGCTTGTGACGGCGATCCAGCTGCTTGACCAGAATTCCCTCCCAGGCCGTGCGGCAGGCGCCGCTGGAACCGGGCAGCACGAACAACAGCGTGGCATTGGCGACGCCGGCCACGGCACGGGATTGGATTGACGAGCTGCCGATCTCGTCGAACGACAGCTGCCGGAACAACTCGCCGAAGCCATCCACCCGCATATCCAGTAGCGGCAGCACTGCCTCGGGCGTCGTGTCCCGCCCCGTGATTCCGGTACCGCCGGTGCTGATCACGACCTTGACGCCCTCGTCGACGATCCAGCGTGAAACCACTTCGCGTACACGGTAGATGTCATCCGGCACGATCTGCCTGTCGGCCAGGCGATGACCGGCCTCTTGCAGGCGCGACGCCAGCAGCTCGCCGGATTTGTCGTCAGCCTGCGTGCGCGTATCGGAAACGGTCAGGACTGCGATCGGCAGTGGCAGAAACCCATCTTCGTCATTGCTGATCTGTTGACTCACTGATCCGCACCCGGGTCCCGCTCGGCCGCGGTCTCCAGCGGCACTCCGTCCTGATAGGCCTCGCTGCCGTCCTCGTAGAAATCGTGTTTCCAGACAGGCAGGCGCACTTTCAGTGTATCAATGGCGTAGCGTGCACCATCAAAGGCATCGCCGCGGTGCGGTGCCCGAACCACCACCAGCACGCTGGCTTCGCCAATCCCCAGGTCCCCGGTGCGGTGCACGATGCGACACTCGCTGACCGGGAATTTCTCCAGGGTCTCCTGTTCCAGCTCTGCCAGCACCTTCTCCGCCATCGGGCCATAGGCGGAATAACTCATGCCGGTTACACCCTTTCCCGCGTGATGGTTGCGGACAATACCGCCGAACACCACCAGGGCGCCGCAGGCGTCATTCTCGGTTTCTCGCAGCAGCTGGTCCATGTCCAGCACCTGATCCGTCATTCTGCTCATGCAAACCTCATCCGTTCAGCCGCCACTGACTGGCGGCAAGAGCACCAGCGGCCGGTTCATGTCTATTGTCTGATCCTGACGCACCAGGCTGTCGCCCTGGGCACAGGCGACGCGTCGCAGATGCGGCGCCAGGCCCGGATGCCGCTCGCCCAGCAGCTCAAGCACGGCAGCCACTGTCGGTTGTTCGGGAAGTGCGTCCAGTTCCAGTCGCCGGTCGCCCGCCGCCTGCTGCAACACCCCGCATAACTCCACAGTCAGCATCAATAACTCCCGATGGGCGACCCCGAGCCGCCCGACAAGAAAGGGGCCCGTGGGGCGCAAAACATTGAGGAAACACTGATCGATTCGCGCGCCTGCGCCCGAATCGATCAGTGTTTAATTTGCCCCAGAGTATGCCACACCGGCACCCCGGCGGGCCGTTCCACCGCCACCCATGTTAGGATGACAATCCGACCCGCAGTCTATGGCAAACCGTTACCATGCAACTGGATGAAGTTATCGAAAGCTTCGAGTTTCTCGACAACTGGGAGGACCGGTACCGGCTGATCATCGACCTTGGCCGCGAACTACCGGAATTTCCGGAAGAGGCGAAAAGCGAAGAGAACCGCGTCGAGGGGTGCGTCAGCAACGTCTGGCTGCTGCATGAGGTGGAAAAGACCTCACCGCCACGGCTGACGTTCCGCGCCGACAGCGACGCCTTTATCGTCAAGGGGCTGATCGCTCTGATTCTGATGGCCTATTCCGGGCGTACGCCGGAGGAAATCCGTCAAACCGATATCGAGGGACTGTTCCAGCGCCTCGGACTGGAGCAGCAACTGACGCCGAACCGGCGCAACGGGTTCTTTTCGATGGTGGAACGCATACAGGAACTGGCGGACCAGGCGCAGGCCGCCTGAGCAGCAGGCCGGCTACATCAGGCCTCCTCTACCACCGGGATGCCGCCGATCCGCGCCCGCCACTCCCGCGGTCCGGTTTCATGCACTGACTCTCCAGTCGAATCCACCGCCACCGTCACCGGCATGTCCTCGACCACGAACTCGTGAATCGCCTCCATACCCAGATCCTCGAAGGCCACGACCCGTGATTTTCGAATGGCCTTGGATACCAGATAGGCGGCGCCGCCCACGGCCATCAGATATACCGCCTTGTGACGCCGAATCGCATCGATTGCCTCCGGCCCGCGCTCGGCCTTCCCGATCATGCCCAGCAGGCCGGTTTTCTCCAGCATCAGATCAGTAAACTTGTCCATCCGCGTAGCGGTGGTCGGCCCGGCCGGCCCGACGACTTCGTCCCGCACCGGATCCACCGGACCCACGTAGTAGATGAAGCGGTTCTCCAGATCCACGCCCTCGGGCAGTGGTTCGCCGCGGGCAAACAAATCCGCCATGCGCTTGTGCGCCGCATCCCGCCCGGTCAGCATCGTCCCCGACAACAGCAGCGTGTCACCCGGCTTCCAGGCGGCAACGTCCTCGCGGGTCACCGTATCAAGATTTACCCGGCGCACGTTCTCGCCCACCTCGCGCGTGATCTCCGGCCAGTCGTCCAGGGACGGCGGCGTCAGCTCCGCCGGACCGGAACCGTCGAGTACGAAATGCGCATGCCGCGTTGCCGCACAGTTCGGAATCATCGCCACCGGCAGATTGGCCGCATGGGTCGGATAGTCGTGGATCTTGACGTCAAGCACCGTGGTGAGACCACCCAGCCCCTGCGCGCCGATGCCAAGCTGATTCACCCTGTCGAAGATCTCCAGTCGCAGCTCCTCCACCCGATTGGCCGGACCACGCGCCTTCAGCTCATGGATATCAATGGAGCCCATGCAGGCTTCCTTGGCCATGACCATGGCCTTTTCGGCGGTACCGCCAATGCCAATGCCGAGAATCCCCGGCGGGCACCAGCCCGCACCCATGGTCGGCACCGTCTTCAGCACCCAGTCGACAACGCTGTCCGAGGGATTGAGCATGACGAACTTGGTCTTCGCCTCCGAGCCGCCGCCCTTCGCGGCCAGTTCCACCTCCACGGTATCGCCCGGCACGACGCGGGTATGGATCACCGCCGGCGTGTTGTCGCCGGTATTGCGCCGACTGCCCGCCGGATCCGCCAGCACCGAGGCCCGCAACACATTGTCCGCATTGCCATACGCCTGACGCACGCCCTCATTGACCATCTCCTCGACACCCATGGTCGCGTCCCAGCGGACGTCCATGCCGATCTTCAGCAACACCGTGACAATCCCGGTGTCCTGACAGATCGGTCGCCGCCCTTCCGCACACATCCGGGAGTTGATCAGGATCTGGGCCATGGCATCCCGCGCCGCCGGCGATTCCTCCCGCTCGTACGCCGCGGTCACCGCATGCACGAAATCCGTCGGGTGGTAGTAGGAGATGTACTGCAGCGCGTCGGCCACACTCTGGATGAAATCGTGCTGGCGAATGACAGTCATGAAGCACCTCGGCTGAGCGGGAACGAGGGAAACGCTGACCTGTTTTTCCGTCTTCGTTTCCCGCAGGAAGTGTAGCGCCGTTGCTGCAGCGCGGCAAAAGCAGACCCCACCCACCGAGACGACCTCAGGCAGAGGAACCCCAGTCCCGGCCCGCGACCAGCCATCGAAGCCCACCGCGCCTCCAGCCCCCGTCGCGACCCACACCCGGAATCTGGCATACTTCGCGGTCTTTCAGCCGCACCATGAGTCGAGGTTCCATGCCGCGCCAGATCCTTGTGACCAGCGCCCTGCCCTATGCCAACGGCCCGATCCACCTGGGGCATCTGGTGGAATACATCCAGACCGACATCTGGGTTCGCTTCCAGAGACTGCGAGGCAACCGCTGTATCTACGTCTGCGCCGATGATGCCCATGGCACCCCGATCATGCTCAAGGCGCGGGAACTCGGCATCACTCCGGAACAACTGATCGCGCGGATCGGCGAAGAACACCAGCAGGATTTCGCCGACTTCCTGATCGAGTTCGACAATTACTACTCCACGCACTCCGATGAAAACCGTCATTATGCCGAGCTGATATACGGCCGCCTGAAAGAGGCCGGACACATCACCAGCCGCACCATCAAGCAGGCCTATGATCCGGTGGAGAACATGTTCCTGCCGGACCGGTACATCAAGGGTGAATGCCCTCGCTGTGGCGCGGCCGATCAATATGGCGACTCCTGCGAAGCCTGCGGTGCCACCTATACCCCGGCGGAACTGAAGAACGCCGTCTCGGTGGTCTCCGGTGCGGCACCCATCGAGAAGGAATCCGAACATTACTTTTTCCGGTTGCAGGACTTCGGCGACATGCTTCAGGCCTGGGCCGGTGCCGGGCACGTGCAGGGTGAAGTTGCCAACAAGCTCGATGAATGGTTCGAAGACGGCCTGCGGGAATGGGACATCTCCCGCGATGCGCCCTACTTCGGCTTCCGCATCCCCGGCACCGAGGACAAGTATTTCTATGTCTGGCTGGATGCGCCGATCGGCTACATGGCGAGCTTCAGGAACTGGTGCGAAAGTAACGGCGAGGATTTCGATGCATGGTGGCGGCCGGACACCGATACCGAGCTGTACCACTTCATCGGCAAGGACATCGTCTATTTCCACGCGCTGTTCTGGCCGGCCATGCTGGAAGGCGCCGGTTTTCGCAAGCCGACCCGGATCTGCGCTCATGGCTTCCTGACCGTCAACGGTCAGAAGATGTCCAAATCCCGCGGCACCTTCATCATGGGCCGCACCTACCTGAACCACCTGAATCCGGAATACCTGCGCTATTACCTGGCCGCCAAGATGGGCAGCAGTGTGCATGACCTGGATCTGAGCCTGGACGACTTCGTGCAGCGGGTGAATTCGGACCTGGTGGGCAAACTGGTGAACATCGCCAGTCGCAGCGCCAGCTTCATCAACAAGCGCTTCGACGGCCGCCTTGCAGATCACCTGGAAGCCCCCGAGATGTACCGCACGGTCACGGCGCGCGGTGAGCAGATCGCCCAGCACTACGAGGACCGCGAATTCTCCCGCGCGATCCGCGAAATCATGGCGCTGGCGGACGATGCCAACCAGTATTTCGATGAGCGCAAACCCTGGGTCCTGGCCAAGGACCCGGACACCCTGGCCGAGGTGCAGCTGATCTGCACCCAGACGCTGAACCTGTTCCGCGTCCTGATGACCTATCTGAAGCCGGTGGTGCCCCGGATAGCCGGCAAGGCCGAAACCTTTCTGCAGATCCCGGAACAGAGCTGGGCCGATGCCATCGATCCACTGCTTGACCACACCATTGGCAAGTTCGAACCCCTGGCGACACGGGTAGAGCGGGAGGCCGTCGACGCAATGCTCGAGGAATCAAGGGAAACACTGGCACCCAAGGCCGATACCACTCCCACGGGACCGCTGGTCGACACCCCGATAGCCGAACAGATCGAGATCGACGATTTCGGCAAGGTCGATCTGCGCATCGCCCGCATCAGCAAGGCTGAGCAGGTGGACGGAGCCGACAAGCTGCTGCAACTGACCCTGGACCTGGGTGGCGAGACACGTACCGTCTTCGCCGGCATTCGCGCCGCCTACAATCCATCGGACCTGGAAGGAAAACTGACCGTCATGGTCGCCAATCTGAAGCCGCGCAAGATGCGCTTCGGCGTCTCCGAAGGCATGGTGCTGGCTGCGGGACCAGGCGGCAAGGATCTGTTCATCCTCGAACCCCACGACGGGGCACGGCCCGGGATGAAGGTGAAATGAACGTTTTAGGTTTTACGTTTTATGTTTAACGTCAGACAGATGAGCGCTTTTCCTAAAACTTAAAACGTTAAACGTAAAACGCCCAAAAGGCCATCTATGTCCGAACTCGCGCTGATCCTGCTGGGCACGGCATTGGTCAACAACTTCGTGCTGGTGAAGTTTCTGGGGCTGTGCCCGTTCATGGGGGTTTCGCGGAAACTGGAAACAGCGGTCGGCATGGGGCTGGCGACAACCTTTGTGCTGACGCTGTCGGCGGTCCTGAGCTATCTGGTCAATACCTGGCTGCTGGCGCCATTCGGCCTGGAATATCTGCGCACCATCGCCTTCATTCTGGTGATCGCCGCCGTGGTGCAGTTCACCGAACTGGTCATCCATCGCGCCAGTCCGCTGCTGCATCAGGTGCTGGGCCTGTTCCTACCCCTGATCACCACGAATTGCGCAGTGCTGGGTGTGGCCCTGCTCAACGTGCAACAGATACACGGCTTGCTGCAGTCGGCGTTCTACGGATTCGGTGCGGCGCTGGGCTTCAGCCTGGTGCTCGTCCTGTTTGCCAGCCTGCGCGAAAGACTGGCGGTGGCCGATGTGCCACAGCCGTTCCAGGGTGCGGCGATTGCACTGATCACCGCCGGCCTGATGTCACTGGCCTTCATGGGCTTTACCGGACTCGGTCGTCTGTGAACACTGGACGGCGATAGCACCGATACGGCTCGGCTCCCGGACGCTGCGAAACAGGATTTATCAAACCAATGCTCGACGCGTTACTGATCATGGGTCTGCTGGCGGCCGCGCTGGGCGGTCTGCTGGGCTTTGCCTCGGTGCGGCTGAAGCCGGACAGCGACCAGGTGGTGGAGCAGATCAACGCCCTGTTGCCGCAGACCCAGTGCGGTCAGTGTGCCTACCCCGGTTGCCGCCCCTATGCCGAGGCCATTGCCAGCGGCGAGGCGCCGATCAACCGCTGCCCGCCCGGTGGCGAGACGACCATCCGCCAGCTTGCCGACCTGCTGGATCGCGAACCCGAACCGCTGGACACCAGCCATGGCAGCACGCCTGAACAGGCCATGGTGGCCTTCATCGACGAACCGGCATGCATCGGTTGCACGCTCTGCATCCAGGCCTGCCCGGTGGACGCGATACTCGGTGCCCGCGGTCTGATGCATACCGTGATCGCCGATGAATGCACCG
This sequence comes from Ectothiorhodospiraceae bacterium, assembly GCA_007117515.1. Classification (GTDB taxonomy): domain Bacteria; phylum Pseudomonadota; class Gammaproteobacteria; order Nitrococcales; family Aquisalimonadaceae; genus Methylonatrum. Next base: position 8,438 of record SKGQ01000162.1, read on the forward strand.
GCTGCGAACTGTGCATTGATCCCTGTCCGGTGGACTGCATTACCCTGCTGCCACGGCAGGTGCGGACCGCCGCCTGAGCATGGCAAGACTCCGCCTATTCGGCTTCCCGGGCGGCCTGCAACTGCCGGACTGGAAGCACTGGAGTGCCGACGCACCCCTTCGCACGCTGCCTCTGCCACCCGAACTGGTCGTTCCGCTGGATCAGCCCAATGGGCGCAGCCGCCTGCTCGTGGAGCCGGGGGATTCGGTCGACCGGGGCCAGCCACTGGCGTTGCCAGAGGAAGGCTGGGCGATGCCGTTGTTCGCGCCGAGCTCCGGCACATTGAAGGCTGTGGAATGGCGCCTTGCCGCGCATCCGGACGGGCAACGGCTGCGCTGCGCGGTGATCGCCTGCGACGGCGAGGACAGGGTCTGGCCGGGGCAACCCGAGGGCAGCGACTCACCCTTCGACCTGGCCCCGGAAGAACTACGGCAGCGTATTCGCAAGGCCGGTATCGGCGGTCTCGGCGGCGCGGTATTCCCCACTGCGGAGAAACTGGACGCAGCAGCCGAACAGGGCGTGGATACGCTTGTCATCAATGCCATCGGCTGCGAACCCTGCATCACCTGCGATGACCGACTGCTGCGTGATGACCCCGCCGCCGTGCTGCAGGGCGCGGAACTACTCGCCCGGGCCTGCGGGGCGGAGCGCATCATCCTGGCCATCGAGGACGACCGGCAGGAAGCACTGGATGCCGTGACCCGGTCGGCCAACCCAGCCGTGGAGCTCCGTACGGTTCCGGTCCGTTACCCGGCCGGTGGCGAACGACAGCTGATCCGCAATCTCACGGGGCAGCAAGTCCCCAGCGACGGCTTGCCCATCGACCTGGGCCTGCTCTGCCAGAATGCCGGCACCGCCGCCACCACCTGGCACTGCATGCGCAGCGGCAGCCCCCTGCTCGAACGCATCGTTACACTGGCAGGACCGGATCTGCCGCAATCCGGCAACTACAGGGTCCGGTTCGGGACACCCATGGACTGGATGCTGGACCAGCTGCAGGTGCCTTGGCACAGGCAGACATTGATCCAGGGCGGACCGATGATGGGTACGGCAATCCAGGATCCGCGCTACCCGGTCACCGCCGCCACCAACTGTCTGCTACTTGCCAGTGCGGAGCTTCTGGGCGGCGAGGGTGATCAACGGGCCTGCATCCGTTGCGGCGACTGCGCCACGGTGTGCCCGGTACAACTCCTGCCCCAGCAGCTGCACTGGTATGCCGGCGATCACGATCACGACGCGCTCCGCGACCATGGCCTGATGGCCTGCATTGAATGCGGGGCCTGCGCCGTGGTGTGCCCAAGCCGGATCCCCCTGGTACGTCAGTTCCGGGATGCAAAGGCGGAACTGTTCGCAGCAGACCTGGAGCAGAACCGCGCCCGACGGGCCCGGGCCCGTTTCGAGGCTCGGGAAGCCCGGCTGCAACGCAAGCGGGAGCAGCAGGAGGCGCAACGCGCAGCAAAACGCGAGGCGGCCCGCAACGCCCCGCAGGCAGCAGAAAATACCCGGCAAGACCCGCGCAAGGCAGCCATTGCTGCAGCCCTGGAACGGCGTCGCCGGAAACAGTCCGATCCCGATGCTTCAGGCGGCGAATGATGCATCGCTCCGCACCACATCTACGGCCACGGCATGACGTACCCCGGCTGATGCAGACCGTGCTGCTGGCACTGGTTCCCGGCGCGCTGGCGATGATCTGGCTGTTCGGCTGGGGGGTTCTGCTGAACATCCTGTTATGCGCTGCGACAGCGCTGGCCACCGAGGCCCTGATGCTGCGCCTCCGCAGTAGGCCCGTTGCGCCGGTGCTGGGCGACCACAGTGCGGTGCTCGCTGCCGTGCTGCTGGCTCTGTGCCTGCCACCCCTGCTGCCCTGGTGGATACCGGTGCTCGGCACGTTTTTCGCCATCGTGTTCGGCAAACACGTCTATGGTGGCCTGGGATTCAATCCCTTCAATCCGGCCATGCTCGGCTATGTGTTTCTGCTGGTTTCCTTTCCGGGAATCATGGTGCTCTGGCCCGCGCCTGAGCTCGGCCCATCCGGTCTGCTGCAAACGCTGATGGCCAGCAGCAACATGGCACGCATCGACATGGTCAGCGGCGCGACACCGCTGGACGGCCTGAAAACGGCCCTGGCAGCCGGCACGCCCATCGATGCCCTGCGCAATGGCATCGGGCTGTTCTCGTTGCATCAGGACTCTGACTGGTTGCTGATCAATGGCCTGTTTCTCGTCGGCGGACTGTATCTGCTTCGGCGCCGACTGATTGCCTGGCAGATCCCTCTGGGCGTTCTCCTCGGCCTGACCCTGCCGGCCCTGGCTGCCTGGATCATCGCTCCGACCCAGTTTGCCGACCCGCTGTTCCACCTGTTTGCCGGTGGCGCAATGCTTGGTGCCTTTTTCGTTGCCACGGACCCCGTCTCGGCCGCGACCACGCCACTGGGCAGGCTTTACTATGGACTCGGTATCGGGATACTCATCTGGGTGATCCGTTGCTGGGGAGGCTATCCGGATGGCGTTGCGTTCGCCGTCCTGCTGATGAACCTGGCGGCACCGCTACTCGATCGCCTGTGTCGACCCCGTATTGAGGGTCAGCCATGAACCCACTGCCCGGAGTCTTTAATCCATGACCAGCCACCAAGCCGCCATTCGCCAGATGCTGATCGCGGGTGGCCTGCTGCTGGCCTTCACTCTGGCCGGGGTGGGCCTGGTGGCATTGACCTATGACAACACTCTGGAAAAGATCGAGGACAACCGCCGCGCTCACCTGCTGCGGCAGCTGAGCGCCGTGGTGCCCCATACCGCGCATGACAACCGGCCGGAAAGCGACGTCATCGAGGCCACCGATCCGGTACTGCTCGGAGTCAATGAGCCGCTGCCGATCTACCGGCTGCGCAAGGATGGCGAGCCGGTTGCCACGGTGCTTACGGCGGTGGCTCCGGATGGCTATTCCGGCGACATCATTCTGTTGATCGGTGTCGACCGACACGGCCAGATCACCGGCGTGCGGGTCGCTGGCCATCAGGAGACCCCCGGTCTCGGCGACGCCATCGAACGCAGCCGCAGCACATGGATAACCCAGTTTCGCAACAAGTCTCTTCAAGTTACTGATATTGGTAATGCGACTGCGGAACAAAAGGAAGCAGCGGAACGCTGGCAACTGCGTCGCGACGGCGGTGAGTTCGATCAGATCAGCGGTGCAACGATAACGGCCAGGGCCGTGATCCGAGCAGTCTACGATGCCCTGCGCTTCCAGCAGCAGCATGGCGATCTGCTGTTCGCCGACGCGGACAACCTGGAGGACGCGATTGCCGCCCGTGAAGCTGAATTCCAGAAGCAGGCGATGGAATCCGCCGACGGGCCGAGCGACGGCGAGGCTGGGGACGCGGCCGCCGGAGAGAACCGCCCAGAAACCGACGAGGATGAATGACTTCGATAATACGTGAACGCATCCGGGACGGTCTCTGGCGCGATAACCCGGCACTGGTCCAGCTCCTGGGTCTTTGTCCCCTGCTGGCCGTGACCGGCACACTGATCAATGGCCTGGCCCTGGGCATTGCCACCCTGCTCGTCCTGCTGGGCTCGAGCACCGTGGTGTCCCTGATCCGTCATCAGGTCAGGCCGGAGATCCGGATCGCGGTATTTGTGTTGATCATCGCCTCTCTGGTCACCGCCGTGGAACTGCTGATGAGCGCCTGGTTCCATGAGCTTTATCAGGTACTGGGCATTTTCGTTCCGTTGATTGTCACCAACTGCGCGATCCTCGGCCGCGCCGAAGCCTTTGCTTCGCGACAACCACCGGTGGTGGCGGCACTGGATGGTCTGATGATGGGGCTGGGCTTCTGCGCCGTTCTGGTGCTGCTTGGCGGCATGCGCGAATTACTGGGTCACGGCACGCTGCTGCGCGGCGCCGAATTCCTGTTTGGTCCCTGGGCCTCGATACTGGAGATCCAGATCCTGCCGCTGGATGACGGTCTGTTGCTTGCACTGCTTCCACCCGGCGCCTTTATCGGCCTTGGCCTGCTGCTGGCGACAAAAAACTGGCTTGATCAGCGCAGGGCGCAACGGCCATCAGGCGTCACGCAACCAGTGTCACCGACACCGCATTCAAGTTGACATGAACAGGGAAAAACGAACACGGATTTTCAGGTTGTTGCGCGAAGCGAACCCGGAACCACGTACAGAACTGAATTACAGTACCCCGTTCGAATTGCTGATCGCGGTGGTGCTCTCGGCCCAGGCCACCGATCGTGGCGTCAACAAGGCCACGGCCCAGTTGTTTCCAGTCGCCAACACACCGGCGGCAATTCTTGCCCTCGGCGAGGAGGGTCTCAAGCGCCACATCAAGACCATCGGTCTTTTCAACAGCAAGGCGGCGAACATCATCAAGCTCTGCGCCATGCTGCTCGAACAGCACGGCGGGGAGGTGCCGCAGACCCGCGAGCAACTGGAAGCCCTGCCCGGGGTCGGCCGCAAGACCGCCAACGTGGTGCTGAACACCGCCTTCGGCCAGCCCACCATGGCCGTGGACACGCACATCTTTCGCGTCGCCAACCGCACCGGCCTGGCCCGCGGCAAGACCGTCCGACAGGTAGAGGACCGCCTGGTCCGACTCACGCCCCGGGAATTCCTCCAGGACGCCCATCACTGGCTCATTCTCCACGGCCGCTACGTCTGCACCGCCCGTAAGCCGCGGTGTGGGGCGTGTGTGATTTATGACTTCTGCGAGTTTCGGGAAAAGACGGAATGATTTTTCCTCGTTGGAGGGCGTTTTACGTGTAACGTTTTACGTTTAAAGTGCTTACTTAAAACCTAAAACGTAACACCTTAAACGTACAGGAAATCCATGTTCTCCTCCGATCGCGATGCGCTCCGCCAGCAATACGTTGAAACCTGGCGCAAGTTCCGGGATGGCCTGCCGCTGACGCCTCTTGAGGACATGATCGCGCAGGTGGTTGCCGATCACCCGGAATACCATGGCCTGCTGGAGTCGGGCGAGAAGGGCATGCAGCGGGAGTACCTGCCGGAGGATGGCGAGACGAACCCGTTCCTGCACATGGGTATGCATCTGGCCATCCGGGAACAGGTCAGTACCGACCGGCCGCCCGGGATCCGTGCCGTGCACCAGGAACTGAGCAGGCGCCATGGCAGTCCGGTGGAAGCCGAGCACCGGATGATCGACTCCCTGGCGGAAACCCTGTGGCAGGCTCAGCGAGACCAAACGGCGCCCGATGAACAGGCGTACCTGCGCAGTCTGCAGGCGCTACTGCGGTCCTGACCGATCCGCGACCCGGCTCCCTGCTGCCACACCCGCAACCACCACGCCGATCCGCCACCCCGGCCTGCGCCTGGCGCCACGACACCTGCACGGCTTTCCCTTTCGGAACGGTGATTTGTGCGCATCGGATAGTGCGGTTACCATGCACGGTTTACACATATTTCTGGGGGATTACACCCATGCAGATTGCGAACGATACCGTGGTCGCCATCGACTACACCCTGAAGGACGACGAGGGCGCGGTGCTTGATACA
>SKGQ01000077.1 GCA_007117515.1 Ectothiorhodospiraceae bacterium
CCCGCCGAAAAAGCCGATTTGATCCGGCGTGAGTCGCCGAAAGTCGTCGTCAGATGACGTAGACGAAGACGAACAGGATCAACCAGACCACGTCGACGAAATGCCAGTACCAGGCAGCGGCTTCAAAACCGAAATGCTTCTCGGCGGTGAAATGCCCGCGCATGACACGAAGCAGGATCACGAACAGGGCGATCGCACCCAGCGTCACATGCAGCCCGTGGAACCCGGTCAACATGAAGAACGTGGAACCGTAGATACCGGTATCCATGCGCAGGTTCAGATCCTGATAGGCGTGCACGTATTCGTAAATCTGCACGCTCATGAAGATCGCGCCCAGCAACACCGTCGCGGCAAGCCCGAGGATGATCTTCCTGCGATCGTTATGCTTCATCGCGTGGTGCGCGATGGTCAGCGTCACACCGGACGTGAGCAGGATCATCGTATTGATGGTCGGCAGGGCCCAGGCGCCCATCGGCGTGTAGTCAAGATCCAGGAAGCCGGGACCGGCGGTCGGCCAGGCCAGGCTGACGGAATCCCAGAGAAACTGACTGGTTGCCGGGTCTGCACCGCTGAGCCATGGAATCGAGAACACGCGGGCGTAGAACAGCGCGCCGAAGAAGGCAGCAAAGAACATGACCTCGGAGAAGATGAACCAGGCCATTCCCTGCCGGTAGGACATATCCACCTGAGCATTATACTTGCCGGTCACATCTTCGATGATCACGTCCCGGAACCACATCACGGTCATCATCAGAGTGATGATGGCGCCGACGATCATCATCGGCATACCGGACGAGCCGCCGTTCAGATAAATCGAAAAACCGGCAGCCAACAGCACCATGCCCGGAACACCAAAGACCGGCCAACGGCTGTCTTCGGGTACGAAATAGGCGTCCTTGGAATGTGAACTCATTCTTATAATCCCCTTAGATTCCTAATCGGCGGACTGCGGTGCCCCGGCATGCAGTTCCGCTGCCTCCTCATCATAATCCGGCAGTTCACCGTCCCTGATGTCAAACAAGGTGTACGACAGCGTGACCGTCTGCGTGCGCTCCGACAGCGCCGGATCAACGAAGAAGGTCACCGGCATGTCACGTTGTTCTGAGCCGGCGAATCGCTGCTCGGTAAAGCAGAAGCATTCCGTTTTCTTGAAATGGCGCCCCGCCGTGCCTGGCGCAACGCTGGGAATGATCTGACTGACCGTACTGCCCTCATACTGATTCTCGGCCACGAAATAGGCCGTATACAGCTCCCCAGGCGTGACTTCCATCCGCGATTGCTTGGGCCGGAACGTCCACGGCTGACTGCCGTTGACAGTGGCCACGAACTCCACTGTCACCTTGCGATCCGGATCGAATTCCACATCCCCCGGGCCGGCCGAGGCTTCGTTGGAGACGAAGCCATTGAAGCCGGTGACCTCACAGAAAACCTGGTAGGCGGGCACCATGGCGAAACCGAAACCGAACATGCCGACGGCGACAAGTGCCATCTTGGCGGCAGTACGACCACCGGAGCGACCGTGGTAACCGGTATCGTCAGTCATTACAGCACCTGAATCAGGATGAATGTCACGTAAAGCCCCAGCGCGATGGCCGCGAGAACGAGGGCGGTGCGAATGATGCCCCGCCGCCGTTCCGATCTCCGTGGACGATCGTCCGCAGCCACCCGCTTACTTCACCACCGGCGGAGTCTCGAAGGTGTGGTACGGCGCCGGCGACGGCAACGTCCACTCCAGACCCCTGGCGCCTTCCCAGACTTCGGAAGTCGCTTTCTCACCGCCGCGAACGCACTTCACGATGATGTAGACAAACAGCAACTGCGAGAGGCCGAAGGCAAAGCCGCCGATGCTCGAGATCATGTTGAACTCGGCAAACTGCACCGCGTAATCCGGGATACGACGCGGCATGCCGGCCAGACCCAGGAAGTGCTGGGGGAAGAACAGCACGTTGACGGTGATGGTCGACAGCCAGAAGTGCCACTTACCTAGCTTCTCGTCGTACATGTTGCCGGTCCACTTCGGCAGCCAGAAATACACGGCGGCCATTATCGAGAACACGGCACCGGTTACCAGCACGTAGTGGAAGTGGGCCACGACGAAATACGTGTCGTGGTACTGCAGGTCAACCGGCGCCAGCGCCAGCATGACCCCGGACAGACCACCGATGGTGAACAGCAGGACGAAGGCGATCGAGAACAGCATGGGCGTCTCGAAGGTCATCGACCCCTGCCACATGGTGGCCATCCAGTTGAAGATCTTCACCCCAGTGGGCACCGCCACCAGCATCGTGGCGTACATGAAGAACAACTGACCGGCCAGCGGCATGCCCACCGTGAACATGTGGTGGCCCCAGACAATAAAGCTGAGGAATGCGATGGAGGCCGTGGCGTACACCATGGAGCTGTACCCGAACAGCGGCTTCCGGGCAAAGGTCGGAATGATCGCCGACACGATGCCGAATGCCGGCAGGATCAGGATGTACACCTCCGGGTGACCGAAGAACCAGAAGATGTGCTGGAACATCACCGGATCACCACCACCGGCTGCGCTGAAGAAGCTGGTGCCGAAGTACTGATCAGTGAGCAGCATGGTCACGGCACCTGCCAGCACCGGCATCACGGCCACGATCAGGAAGGCGGTGATCAGCCAGGCCCAGACGAACAGCGGCATTTTCATCAGGGTCATGCCCGGCGCGCGCATGTTCAGGATCGTGGCGACGATGTTGATCGAACCCATGATCGAGGAGATGCCGAGAATATGCACCGCGAAGATCAGGAACGGGAACGAATCACCCAGCTGCAGCACCAGTGGCGGATACATGGTCCAGCCACCCGCGGGCGCCCCACCCGGCAGAAAAAGGGTTGCCAGCAGCAGTACGAAACCAGCCGGCAGAAGCCAGAAGGCCCAGTTGTTGATCCGGGGCAGCGCCATGTCCGGTGCCCCGATCTGTACTGGAATCAGCCAGTTGGCCAGGCCGGTGAAGGCCGGCATCACCGCACCGAAGATCATCACCAGGGCATGCATGGTGGTCATCTGGTTGAAGAAGTGCGGGTCAACCAGGTTCAGGCCGGGCTGGAAGAGTTCGGCACGAATCACCATGGCCATGGCGCCGCCGACGAAGAACATCAGAAGGCCAAACAGCATGTACAGGACGCCCAGGTCCTTGTGGTTGGTGGTAAACAGCCAACGCTTGAAGAACCCCGGCGGAGGTCCGTGGTGGTGGGCGTCATGGGTATCGTGTGTGGTGGCGGTCATGGCCAAAATACCTCTTTGTAAAATCGCTTTAACTGCTCGACTCAAAGCTGGTTTTTTATCGGGCGTCCTCGACCTCATCCGGCTGGATCACGTCCCCGCCGTCGTCGTCGTTGCCCCAGGAGTTGCGAATGTAAGTCAGTACACCGGCAAGTTCTTCGTTACTGAGATCCGCGTAGGACTGCATCGGCGAACCCGGGGCCCCCATAATGAAGGCCTCCACGTGCCGACCATCCAGCACCGTGAAAATGAACGCTTCCCGATCACCCAATACGTAATCGCTGCCAGCAAGCGCGGGGGCCACATTATCGCCCCCGAGACCGTCAGCCTTATGACACTGGATGCACTGATTCTCGTAAACGCGTTCGCCTATCGCGATCAACTCATCGGGGTCCATCCCGGACGGGGCACCGACGCCACTGGCAGACGCAGCGCCGAAGAACAGACCCGCAGTCAATGTGGCGACAGCCGTCGCCAGGCTAGTTGCACCAAAGCGAGCGGCCTCGCGGCGACGCCAAATGGGATACATCGTCATTGCCTATACCTCCAGGGAGTCATCCGACGCGTGAGGCCGCCACGCGATCAGCGGGCGGCGTCCACATCGGCAGGCTGGAACACAACCTCACCGTCCTCATCATTGCCCCATGCGTTGCGGACATAGGTAAGGACACCGGCCAGTTCCTGATTGCTCAGATTGGCGAACGACTGCATGGACGTACCGCTGACGCCATCGATCAGGATCGACTTGTACTCGTCGCGATCACCCAGCACCTTCTCGCTGCCAACCAGGGCCGGGAACATGTCGCCCATGCCCTCACCACCGGCCTGATGGCAGGCCATGCACTGGTTGCCGTAAACACCCTCGCCAATGGCCATCAGTTCGTCCATGCCCATATCGGACAGATCCTCGTCATCGGCGGCGACCTCGCCATTGGCGTCTTCCTGCTGTTCCGCGACCCAGAGCTCGTAATCTTCCTGGGTCTTGGCCACTACCACGATGGGCATGAACCCGTGGTCTCGGCCACACAGTTCCGCGCACTGCCCGCGGTAGGTACCGGGCTCCCGAATCTCGGCCCAGGCTTCGTTGATGAATCCGGGGATGGTGTCTTTCTTCCAGCCCAGCTCCGGCACCCACCAGGAATGGATCACGTCGTTGGCGGTCAGCAGGAAGCGAATCTTGGTGTTCACGGGGACAACCAACGGATTGTCGACGTTCAGCAGGTAGTGCTCGACATCGCGGGGTCTGATTTCCGGATTGCGCTGCCGCGCCCGATCGCTGTCGCGGTCAAGCCGACTGAAGAACTGAATATCCTCGTCCAGATATTCGTACTCCCACATCCACTGGTAGCCGGTCACCTTCACCGTCATCTCATAGCCGGAGGTGTCTTCCATCTTGATCATTGCCTGGGTCGCGGGAATGGCGATACCAAGCAGGATCAGGAACGGCACCGCGGTCCAGACAATTTCGACGGCAGTACTGTGATGCCAGGTGGCGGGCTTGGCACCCTGCGACTTGCGGAATTTCCATACCGAGAAGAAGACACCGGCAAAAACCACGATGCCGATTACGGTCACGATCCAGAAGGTCAGCATGTGCATGCTGTAGGAGACCTCGCTCAGGCTGGTCACCCCCTGCGGCAGATTGACACCCCATGGCCTCCGCCAATCGGACTCGGCAGCCACGCCAGCAGAAAAAAGCATCACCAGCATTGCAACGGATGCGACGAACAGTCTCGTCAACTTGTTCTGATTCATTCCTCGCTCTCTCCCGACTGAGATGGGCGGTTCTTGTTCATGATGTTCTGTTCCCGACTGCTGCTGCCCCACCGGGCGGAATGCCCCTTGCAGCCATGGGCCCGATACAACGTCGCAGCTCTTCCGCGAGCGACAAACGCTCCTCTTCAGTGAGGAATGCGCCGAGTTCGACCGCATTTCCCTGCGAGCGGATTGCAAGACGGCTTGGGTACCAACGGTGGAAGGAGGCTTCCAGCAACACTTCCGACCACGCCAGGTCGAAGTTCCAGACCCTATCCGGCTCTTTCCGGCCTTTCCTGATCTCCACGGTCGACGAGTCGACCCGAATTTCTTCGCGGTAATTACCACGCACTGCTGAAACATAGAGCGCCACGCCGAGCGCCGTCAACTCGAGACCGGCAAATGGCAGAATCGGCCAGAAACCGGCAAAAGCAAACAGCGTTGCGATCGTGAGACTCACTGCTGCGATCGCGACGAACACGATAACCGTGGTCTGCCAGTAAACGCCACAATTCGGGCGCAGCAAAAACCGGCGGACTGCGGCATCACCTTCGTGAGATTCCGTCTCCATGGGACTTACCCCCATGCCAGGCCAAGGAGCGCCATACAGGCGCGAATGGCCGGCGGCCAATGTTAGAGGAGTTCCTTTCCCGAGGAAACCCTGGCCCGAAACGCTCTGGTCGGGTTTGGGTTCACGACGCCCCATCCAGGGCATCGATCAGGGCATCGCAATCGAGCTGTGCTGCTACCACGGCCGCGGTCGGATGGGCGGAATATCCGACCTTGCCGAGAAACCGGGCTTCGAGACGTTCGCGAATCGCCGCCACCTGCTCGTCAACCAGCGCAGAATCCGGTGCCGCACAGTTGGCGACCCAGCCCGCCAGACGCAGACCACTGGCCACAATGGCCGCTGAGGTGAGCAGCGCATGGTTAATGCACCCCAGCCTGATCGCCACCACCAGAATTACCGGCGCGCCGAGCAGACGCGCCAGATCGGCCAGTGTTTCCTCGCCGTTCAACGGCACCAGCCAGCCGCCAGCACCCTCGACCACACTGACGCCACCGGCTCCAGGGCCGTTCACCCGGACATGAGTCGCCAGATCCGCCGCCATGAGACTCCGGCCGATGCGCGCTGCCGCGAGATGCGGCGCGATGGCCGGCTCAAGGGCAACCGGGTTGGCCACCTCATAAGCCACTTCTCCGTCCGATAGGTCCTGCAGGGCCAGTGCATCGCCATTGCGCAGACCTCCCGGCGTCCTTTCGCATCCCGCCGCCACCGGCTTGAAGCCGCGAACCCGCCGTCCTGACGCCCGCAAGGCCTGCATGACACCGCAGGAAACAACGGTTTTGCCGACCTCGGTATCTGTTCCTGTGACAAAGAATCCGGGTAGCGGTTCCAGAGTGCTCATGACGTGCTTCGGCGCGCGCGAATGCCGTCCAGGGGAATGACGACGGCGCCGTCCTCCATACGTTGCTGCGGTTGCTCACCCGTTGCCCAGGCGTGACCATACACCACCTCCCAGGTCGCCGGCAGTAAGCCGTCGTCCTGGCGGAAGCCGGCATAGGCTGCCTGCAGTCGCTCCCAGCCGTCACGGCCAAGGAGGCCACTTCGCCGCTGTCCGCGAATGGTGGAAGCGCCGATGCCGCGCAAATCCCGCACCAGACCCTTCAGGTCCGGATAGGTTAGCGTGAACGGCTCCATATCCATCACCGGGTCACCGAAGCGGGCGCCGACCAGTGCATCGCCAAGGTCATGCATGTCGACAAAGCGGTTTACATGTTCGGCGCCATCGACCTCCTGCCAGCTCTGGCGCAGTTCGCGCAGGGTATCGGGACCCAGAGTCGAGAACATCAGCAGACCGCCCGGACGCAACACTCGGTGACATTCGCTGAATAACCGCCGGGGCTCATCGCTCCATTGAAAACTCATGCTGGAGAACAGCAGGTCGACACTGCGGTCGGCGAACGGCAACTGGTCCAGGCTTGCCTGGACAGCCGGCAACGGCCGCAGCCAGGTTCCGCGACGCCGAGTCTGCTGCAGCATGTTCCGCGACACGTCGAGGGCCATCACCCGCGCCTTCCGGTAACGCTCGCGCAGGGCTTCGGTCTGCAGACCGGTACCCGAACCAAGGTCGACCACGAATCGCGGCTGCAAGCGGATCAACTCCAGCCGATGCAGCAACCGTTGCCCCACTTCCCGCTGCAGCACGGCCGACTGCTCGTACTGCGCCGCCGCGGCATCAAAGGCGCGTCGGATCTGATCGCGTTCGCGGTAGCGTGGATCATCGCTCATGCCGACTCCGCCGAACGTAATACAGGGATATCCGCCATGGCCTCCAGCAACCGATCCACATCCGCCTCCTTGTGCAACGCCGAAAAAGTCACCCGCAGCCGTGCGGATCCGGCGGGCACGGTCGGCGGCCGGATCGCACTGACCATTATGCCCCGCCGATCCAGCGCCTCGCTGGCCTCGAGGGCCGTCCCCGCATCACCCACAAGGACAGGCTGAATCGGCGTTGGTGACGGCAACAGACGCAGACCGAGTTGTGCAGCGCCAGCCTGGAAACGGGCGATCAATGCCTGTAAGTGATGCCGGCGCCATGTTTCCTCGGTGAGGATGTCGATGGCCACCAGCGTTGCTGCGGCAAGCGCCGCCGGGGGCGCCGTGGTGTAGATCTGGGTCCGTGCCTGCTGACGCAAATGTTCGACCCACACGGCGGGCCCGGCGACAAAAGCACCGAAGGTGCCAGCGGCCTTCCCCAGTGTGCCGACCAGCAGCGGCACCCGATCCTGGTCCAGTCCGGCCTGCTGCAGCGAACCGCCCCCCGTCTCGCCAAGCACCCCAAGACCGTGGGCGTCATCCACCAGCATTGCTGCGCCATACCGCGCCGCCAGCGACGCCAGTTCCGACAACGGCGCAATATCCCCGTCCATGCTGAAGACACCGTCGCTGACTATCAGGCGACGACCTTCCACGTCACGGCTCAGACTGCGTTCGAGCTGTTCCATATCGCCGTGCGCGTAACGCTTCAGACGGGCGCCACTGAGGCGCGCACCGTCGAGCAGCGAAGCATGATTCAGGCGATCCTGGTATACCTGATCCCGACGTCCGACCAGAGCATCAACGATGCCCAGGTTGGCCAGATAACCGGAAGAAAAAAGCAACACCTGATCGCGCTGCAGCCAGGCGGCGAGGCGGCTGGCAAGGGCTTCGTGCACCGGCCGATGGCCCGTGACGAAATGCGAGGCGCCGCTGCCGACGCCGGAGCGCATGGCTTCGTCCACGAAAGCGGCTCTCAGTCGTTGGTCAGCGGCCAGTCCCATATAGTCGTTGCTGCAGAACTGCAGCAGTTCACGGCGACCGTCGTGGACCCGAACACCGTCCACCGGCTGCAGGGCGCGAACACGGCGCTCGAGACCCGCAGCGCGACGCTCAGCCAGACCTTCAGCCAGGTTCCACATTGTCTCAGGCAGAATCGGTGGCGACGGCCTTACGGCCTTCCGGAACCAGCCCCAGGCGCCGGAACAGGGCCCGATCCGCATCGACTTCCGGATTGTCGGTGGTCAGCAGTTTGTCACCGTGAAAAATACTGTTCGCCCCGGCCAGGAAGCACAGCGCCTGGGTCTCGTCGGACATGCTCTCGCGCCCGGCGGAGAGCCGCACATGGGAGGCCGGCATCAGGATGCGGGCCACGGCCAGGGTGCGCACGAACTCGATCGGATCCACGGCCTCGGCACCCGCCAGCGGCGTGCCCTCCACCTGGACCAGTTGATTGATCGGTACGCTCTCGGGATGCTCCGGCAGATTGGCGAGGGTGCGCAGCATTTCGGCGCGGTCGAGCCGCGACTCGCCCAGCCCGACAATGCCTCCGCAACACACGTTGAGCCCGGCATCGCGGACATGCTGCAGCGTATCCAGCCGGTCCTGGTAGCTGCGCGTAGTGATGACCTCACCGTAGAAGGCCTCGGAGGTATCCAGATTATGGTTGTAATAATCCAGTCCGGCCTCGCGCAACGTGTTGGCCTGCTGCGCATCCAGCATGCCGAGAGTGGCGCAGGTCTCAAGCCCCATGTCGCGCACCTCGCGGATCATCTCCGCCACACGCTGCAGCTGACGACCTCGCGGGCTACGCCAGGCCGCACCCATGCAGAAGCGGGTGGCGCCTGCATCCCGCGCCGCCTGCGCTGCCTCGCGCACCGCTTCCAGCTCCATCAGCGGATCGGCATCCACCGGGGTCTGGTAATGCACGCTCTGCGGGCAGTATTTGCAGTCCTCCGGGCAGCCGCCAGTCTTGATCGACAGCAGGGTGCTGATCTGGACCGTGTTGGCAGAAAAGTGGGCACGATGCGCGGTCTGCGCGCGATAGAGCAGGTCGTTGAAGGGCAGGGCGAATAACTGGGCGACTTCCTCCGCCTGCCAGTCATGTCGGATCGGGGCGGACTCAAGGCTCATCGGAAATTCTCCGGCTAGACTGCGACTGAGGATTGCCTGCGCATGGATGGCTGGGTGTCGCTCAGGAAACGCTGAATCGATACACATGCCTGCTTTCTCGCGATGGTAAACGCCATCGGATCGCTGTCAACCGGACAAGGATGTCATGGTTAACAACTGGTTTGACGCGCTGCTCGATAGAGCCTTTCCGGGCCACTGCCGCCGCTGCCTGGAACCGGGCATCGGTGGCCTGGATCTGTGCGCCGCATGCTACCGGGAACTGCCCCGCCTGCGCACCGCCTGCAGCCGATGCGCAGAGCCGCTCACCGACAAGGCACTGCTCTGTGGTCAATGCCTGCGGGAACAACCCGCTTTCTCCGCGGCGCAAGTACCGTTCCTATTTGCGCCGCCGGTCTCGCTTTGGATCACGCGCCTGAAATTCAACGACGATCTGGCAGCCGGCCGCTTGCTGGGACGCCTGCTTGCTCGTTCACTCCGAACTTCCGCCACCGTTGTTGATGGGCTGGTCCCCGTGCCCCTGCACGACAGCAGACTGCGAGAGCGCGGCTTCAACCAGGCCAGGGAGATTGCGCGGCAAGTCAGCAGGCAGCTGGCCCTGCCGATACTGGACAGCGCACTGATACGGAAACGCAGCACGCCACATCAGACAGCACTGCCGAGGATGGAACGCCGCAGAAACATGCGGCAGGCATTCGCCGCAACGCGGGCAACGGACGGCCTGCGAATCGCGCTGATCGACGACGTGGTGACGACGGGCAGCACGGCTGATGCCGCGGCGAGGGCCTTGCGGGCGGCGGGAGCCGCAGACGTGCAGGTCTGGGCGGTGGCGCGAACACCGAAGGATCGTTGAGGACACAGACAGGCGTTTGGTGACACCTTCTACCCGGCCGACGTTTTCGGCTTGGCCAACCGCCAGGTGGGTTGGCACAGAGTGTCGGGGGAGGAGAAGGTTTTTCTCCGGCCCTGTTGGCGCGAAGCGCCGCCAGGACGGAAAAAAGCTTGTCCTCACACGACACGGGCTTCGCTATGCTTCAAGACCGTTCGAACAAGGAAGACCCTCTGCCGCCCCACCAGACTGCCAACGGTCCCGCAAAAATCAATGGAACCAGACGCCGCCGATGTCGCGCGCCGGATCGATGGCTAGACGGGCTATCAGATCACCCTCACCATCCTCGAAGTGGATGCTGTAGACGTGAACTTCCATCCCGTACTGGTGGATCTCGGAGAGGTAGCGCACCTCGTAGCCGTCCGCAAAACGCCCGCCCAGATGCTGCTGTACCGACTCGAACATGGACTCACGCAGGTTCGACTTGAACGCATCGTTGCCATTGCTGATGAAATCCTCGTGCTGACCATCCTTCAGCGCGTCGATCAGTTGCTCGAGATGGGCGTCGGCATCATCCGGCGCGGATTCCGCATGTGCCGCAGAAGCCCCCACCAGCGCCATGGCCATCGCAAACCCGAGCAAACGTGTCTGCCAAATCGGCATGCTGTCCTCCTGTCGTATTATTGAAGTCGAGACACTAACAGACATCAGACGACAGGTCGGGGTTCGGCACCGTCAGGACTCAGGTTGCCGGCTGTCGTGCACCGGCCTCCTGTTGCCAGCCCTTGACGCGGTCGACGGAAATGACGACTCGCTGTTTCTTGAGGTCTGCCGTCAACGCCTCAGGATCCACAGCTGCAAGCTCTGAGAACGTGTTGATGCCCATATGGCGGAGCTTTTCCGCCATGGCCGGCCCAACGCCCTTGATCGCGGTCAGATCGTCACCGTCCGCGGCGACCTCCTCTGCCAACTCCTCGGTGGTCACAGCCGGCTCGGGAGTGCGAGGTGTCGGTGGTTCCTGCGCGGGCGGGGTCTGCTGCCTTGCCGACGACTTGCGTGTGTTCTTGTCGGTATCGGGCAACCACCAGAACACCATATCCATCCAGCGCTTGACGAAATCAGACAACATCTGGCAACTCCTTTTCTTCCATGGCTTTTAGCTGAGTATAGGAGACAGCGGTAGCGATTCATCACCCTACCGATAATCCACTCCCACGGCAGCGGGACCGATTCCGTTCAGGGGTATCCACGGAGCCCGGATTTGACGCTCCGCAAGCAGCCCGCCATCCTTCTGCACCCGATGTAGGGAACCGCTGGTCTATTCCCACGTCTGCGTTGGCGACCGCATTTTCCGAGGGAAGGCGCTGTGCCGCGCCGCAGTCATTCTGCGGTCGAGCAGCGCGCCTTGTCCGGTGGCCAATGCCGGGCTCGGACGCGGGAGCGGATCAGCGTGCCCCTGGAGCAACTCGACAAGAGGACATGTCCCATGAGCGAACGTATCGTATTTCGTTCCGGCGAAGCACTGGTTGCCGGCGGCCCCCCGGGCACCGCGGCCGAACCCGAAGTGGTGATTGGCGAACTTGACGGTCCGGTGGGCACCGCCCTCGCCACACTGACCGGCGATCAGGTCAAGGGCCACAGCCGGGTGTTTGCGATTCTCAACACCGACATCATGGTGCGCCCGGTGACCCTGTGCGTGAGCAAGGTCACGGTGAAGAACAGCCGTTATACCAACATCCTGATGGGCACCGTGCAGGCCGCCATCGCCAACGGTGTGCTGGATGCCGTGCGCGCCGGCGACATTCCCAAGGAAAAGGCCAATGACCTGGGCATCATCTGCTCGGTCTGGCTGAACCCGGTGGTTGCCGATCAGGACGACCTGGATCACAAGGTGCTGTTCGACATTCATCGCAAGGCGATGGCCCAGGCCATTCACAAGGCGATGCACAACGAACCGAGCATCGACTGGCTGCTGGAGAATCAGGACAAGATCACCCACAAGTACTATCAGATGGGGCTGGACGGAAAGATCTGACGATCCGCGGCGCGCGTCCGTTGTAGCGCGCCGCTTGATCCCCCCGGGGGCCTGCCGAAGGCAGGACCTACTCAGAACCCGACCTGGGTTCTCAGCACCGCGATCCGGGCGCTTTCCCGACCAACCGGCAGGCCGTCGATCTCCACATCGCCGTCACGCGCCCGCACCTCGACCACGTTCGCGTAGAAGCGCACCCGCTCGGTGGCGTACCAGTTGAGCGCCAGCGTCACGGCATCCTGGCGGCCGCCACGGATGTCGCCGTCATTGAGATCCAGGCGGCTGTAGCGTGCGGCGATCTCCCAGGCGCCATGGGCGCCGTGCGGGATCACGTCGCGGAACGAGGAACCGTCATAGCTCATTGCTTCCCCGGTAAGACGGTAACTGCTCTCCAGGTACCATCCGTCAAAGGCGAGATTGCTCGCCCGGCGGCGATCAAGCTGCACTCGGATGTACTCGGCCTGCGTCGTCAGGGCGCCGACCTGAAATGCGGCCTCGAGGCCACCGGAAAAGGTATTGGATACATTCTGGATCGAGCCGGTGTTCAGCAATCGGAACCCTCCGCGATCCGGCCTCGCCTCCGGGCGGGCGCTGTAAGAGGGATCCGCTCGCCGGTCCAGATCTTCATAGGCGGCCGCAGTCGCCAGGTGGATGATGCGGTCGCCATCCCGCAGAGGATTGAGGACCATGCGCGCGGCCAGACCGAGCGGTCGTGCATTGCCGCTGTCATTGATGCTGCGGCTGTAGAGCATGGTCTGAAGCAGTCCCTGTTCCAGTTCCCGCGCAATCCAGAAGCCGAACCGGGTGCTGTCGGTCAGACTCTCGATAGGCGCCGGTCGCTCGGCCAGGGTCAACCGCCCGGCACTGGTCAGCCGCGCCATGCCGAGCGGCACCTTGCGCTCACCCAGGCTCCACTCGTTGCGGCTGTCCAGATAGCGGACATACAGATTCTCGGCATCGACGTGCCCATAGGCCACATCGTATTCCGCCTTGTAGCCCCAGCCAGGTTCGTTCTGACCCGACATGCTGAGGCGGATGGCGCGCCAGAAGAACCCATCCCGCGGACTCCGCCGATCACCATCGTAGTCAATGTGTTCCAGTTGGACGCGCGCACTGAACTCTGGCGGCGGCAACGCAAGGGTCGGTAACGCGACCATCAGCAATATCAAGAAAACCGGCAGCCGCAGCATCCCGAGGTCCATCCCAGTGCGAGAGTCGAACGCGACTGTAACAGGCTGGCAATGACGCCCACCTGAGCTTTCCATTCACGGTTCATTCATCCGGCGAGAAGACGGCAATCGGCCTCCGGTGCTGGCCCGAAGGCGCCCGGGCCAGTGCAAGGTTTTTCTTGACCCTGTTGAGCCGAAGGTTCGTCAGTACGGAAAAAAGCTTGTCCTCACGCGGCACGGGGCCAGGTGCAGTTCTGAGAGCGCCCGGGAATAGTGTTCCTCCGTCGGGGCTGGAGTATGCCGGATGAAAAAGATCTAGAAAGCGTGGCCTAGGGAAACGCTGATTTATTCCCGCGACTGCGCCCGAGACCGGTTTTGGTCATCTGGCAAGGCGCGGTGCCGGTTCGGTAGCCTTAGCTACCGGGCCGGTGGCGCAACGCCGCCAGGGGCCAAA
>SKGQ01000124.1 GCA_007117515.1 Ectothiorhodospiraceae bacterium
CGTCGCGCCAAGGCCGATCGACCGGCCTGAGCAGCGGCTTTTCCCGAACCGCTTCCCTGTTTTTCATGGCCCGCTGGTGGGCAAGGCGAATTCATGCTTCAGACATTGCACAGCATCATTCAGGAGGTGAACGCCGCCCGCGGGCTGGATCATGCCCTGAAGATCATCGCCAAGCGGGTGGCGGATTCCACCCACGTGGATGTGTGCTCTGTCTATCTGGTGGACCCGGACACCCAGGAATACGTGCTGATGGCCACCCGGGGCCTGAATCCGGCTGCCGTCGGCCAGGTGCGCCTGCGCTTTGATGAAGGCCTCGTGGGTCTGGTTGGTGAGCGCAAGGAAGTACTGAACCTGGAGGATGCCGAGGCGCATCCCCGTTTTCGTTACTTCCCGGAGACCGGGGAGGAACGCTTCCATTCGTTTCTGGGGGCGCCGATCATCCATTTCCGTCGCCTGCTTGGCGTGTTGGTGGTGCAGCAGACCGAGCGTCGTCGTTTCGATGAGGAAGAAGTCGCTTTCATCGTCACCATGGCTTCGCAGCTCTCCGGCGCCATCGCTCACAGCGAGGCCAGCGGCGACTCCCAGGGCGGCGCGTTGCCGTCAGCCCATTCCCTGCGCCGCCGAGCCCTGACCGGCGTGCCGGGCAGCCCGGGTGTTGCCATGGGCCGGGCGATGGTGGCCTATTCGCCGGCGGACCTGTACGCAGTGCCGGACCGCCCGGTGAAGGATGCCGACAAGGAGGTCGAGCTGTTCCGCTCGGCGTTGGAGGCCGTCAAGGACGAGGTTCGCGAACTGGCGGATCGGCTGGCCGACGCGGTGCCGTCGGATGAACACCGTCTGTTCGACGTGTATCTGCGGATGCTGGACAGCGAAAGCCTGACCAAGGGCACGATCGAGCGGATTCGCGGCGGTAACTGGGCCAGCGGCGCCCTGCGCGACAGCATCGCCCAGTACGTCAGTGTGTTCGATGAGATGGAAGACCCGTACCTTCGGGAGCGGGCCAGTGATATTCGCGATATCGGCCGGCGGATTCTGATGCGGCTGCAACTCGACAGTGGCGACAGCCGTTCGGTGCCCGAGGGCACCGTGCTGGTGGGCGAGGAAATCAGCGCCTCGCAGCTTGCGGAAATTCCCACGGAGCGGCTGGCTGGCGTCGTAACGGCCCGGGGTTCCGGCAATTCCCATGTGGCGATCCTGGCCCGGGCGCTGAATATTCCGGCGGTGATGGGCGTGAGCGAACTACCGGTTGGCCGCCTGGAAGGCAAGGAGCTCATCGTCGACGGCTACGCCGGCCGTATCCATGTAGAGCCCGGGGAGGACGTGCGCAAGGAATACCGGCGCCTGCTGCGGGAGGATTCCGAGCTGGCCGCCGGCCTGGAGCCGCTGCGGGACAAGGTCGCGCAAACGCCTTGTGGATTCCGCATGGGGCTTTATGCGAACACCGGTTTGATGGCCGATATCAACGCGTCGCTGGCCAGTGGCTGCGACGGTATCGGCCTGCACCGCACCGAATTCCCGTTCATGGTGCGGGAACGCTTCCCTGGCGAGGATGAGCAGACCCTGGTCTACCGTCAGGTGCTGGAACCGTTCGCGCCCCGGCCCGTGGTGTTGCGCACCCTCGACGTGGGGGGTGACAAGCCGCTGCCGTATTTTCCGGTGCGTGAGGAAAATCCTTTCCTTGGCTGGCGCGGTATTCGCCTGACGCTGGACCACCCCGAGATTTTCCTGACCCAGCTACGGGCGATGCTGCGGGCCAACAGTGGCTGCGGCAATCTGCGTTTGTTGCTGCCGATGATCAGCCGGCTGACGGAACTGGACGAGACCCGCGTACTGCTGGAGCGGGCCCGCGAGGAGCTGGAGGAAGAGGGTATCGCCGTCGACATGCCCGAGGTCGGGGTCATGGTCGAGGTGCCTTCCGCCGTCTACCAGGCGGAGCGCCTGGCGCAGTCGGCCGATTTCATCTCCATCGGCTCGAATGATCTGACCCAGTACCTGTTGGCCGTGGACCGTAATAACGCCCGCGTCGCCGATCTCTACGACGAATTGCATCCGGCCGTGCTGGAAGCCCTGCGCCAGACAGTTGATGCTGCTCGCCGTCACGACAAGTCGGTGACGGTCTGTGGTGCCATGGCTGGCGATCCGGCCGCTTCCATTCTGTTGCTCGGCATGGGGGTCACTGGGCTGAGCATGAGCGTTTCCAGCCTGCTGAAGGTGAAATGGGTGATCCGCAGCTTCACCTGTGACGACGCCAGCGAGTTGCTGGAACGCGCCCTGCTTATGGACGACCCTGCCGAGATCCGCAAGATGCTGAACCGGGCGCTGGATGAGGCCGGCCTGGGCGGTTTGATCCGGGCCGGGAAGTAGCGACCATCCGGCGCCAGCCGGATGGGTTTTTGCCCAAGGAAGGTTTTCGGTTTTCGGACGAGACAGGGCCCGCTGTCGCGGGCCGCGGGACGTTGCACGTCGCATGCGACGCACATACGACCTTCGTAGGGTGCCATCAAGCGAAGCGGATGCACGCGGTGTGGTCCGGCTTCTGGTAGCCTCTCGCCCCGAACATGATGCCGAGCAAACGGTGACCCTGGCATGTTTCCGTCTTTCGTTGTCTGAAAATCGAGGACCTTCCTTGTCCTTATCCAGCGCCTGGCACCGCGTGGATTCGCTTCGCTTAATCCACCCTACAAATAAATAAAGGCGCTTTCGCGCGCCACGAGACATTACGTCGCGCACAGGCGGTGCGCGGTCCTTTCTTCGTTCGGAAACCTTCCTTGTCCGAAAAGCCGCCCCTCGCAATTGACAATCACTCTCATTTGCATTCAGACTTTGGTCATCACAGCCGAGGTCGCCCCATGTACGTCTGTCTCTGCAACGGCATTACCGATCGTCAGATCCGCCAGGCGGTGGAAGAGGGGGCATCGTCCATGCGCGAACTGCGTCAGCAACTCGGCGTGTGTGGGAATTGTGGCCGGTGCGGGCCGGAGGCGCGGGAGATCCTCTGCCAGACCCAGAGCCGGATTGTTGCCTCGAAGGTCACCATCGATCTGCCGCCGGCGCCTGCCCTGCATCAGTCAGTCTGGGCTGTCAGCTAGCCCTGCAGCTCTTGCCCGTCACGGGCCATGCCGCGCTACACTCAGATGAGACAATTTTCATTCGGTTCACGGGAGGTTTGCCATGAAGGGCGATCCGAAGGTTATCGAGCATCTGAACACGATCCTCTACAACGAACTCACGGCCATCAATCAGTACTTCCTGCATTCACGCATGCTGAAGGACTGGGGTCTGAACAAATTGGGCGATCATGAGTATCAGGAGTCCATCGAAGAGATGCAGCACGCCGACAAGCTGATCGGACGCATCCTGTTCCTGGAAGGACTGCCCAATCTGCAGGACCTGGGTAAGCTCCTGATCGGGGAGAACGTGCGGGAAATCCTGGAGTGCGATCTCAAGCTCGAGGAGAAAGGTATCCCGGATCTGCGGGAGGCGATCGCCTACGCCGATTCCATCCGTGACTACGTCAGTCGCGACCTGTTCCAGACCATCCTCACCGAGGAAGAGGAACACGTTGACCATCTGGAAACCCAGCTCGGCCTGATCGACCGCCTGGGACTCGAGAATTATCAGCAGTCGCAGATATGACGGGCGTTTTAGGTTTGATGTTTTAGGTTTAAGGAAACACTGATTTATTAGCGCCCCTGCGTTGGAGTCCGCATTTTTACCGAGGCAAGGAGCGCTGCGCCGCGCCGCAGTCATTCTGCGGTCAAGCAGCGCAACGCAGCAGTCGGGAAAAATGCGGCCCAAGTCGAAGACCCCGGCCGGTTTTGGCCTCTGGCTGCGTTACGCCACCGGCCCGGTAGCTACGGCTACCGAACCGGCACCGCGCCTTGCCAGATGACCAAAAC
>SKGQ01000045.1 GCA_007117515.1 Ectothiorhodospiraceae bacterium
GATGACGATGACCGCGACGAGCTGCAACAGGAGACGTATCAAGTGACTATCCTTGCGATGGCAATAAAACTGACCAAACGGTCAACAGTGTATATCAGGAGCCCCATGGGCGGCATGCGCACCCGATTTTTGACAAGCCCGGGGTCTACAGTTCACCCCGTTTAATTTAAAGTGTAGAGAGCTTACCGTCCCCGTTTGGTACACTTCGCGGCTACCAAGTCGTTCACGAATTCGAGGGAATCTCGATGATCCGCATTCTGTTTGTCCTGTTATTCGCCCTTCCCATGCTGGCCAGCCAAAGCGTTGTTGCCGACGACGAGGCGGAAACGGTATTGATTAACGTCAACAGTGACCAGCGCCAGGTACAGGGTATGGCGATGGAACTCGCCAGCAAGCTGGCCCAGGCCGACAAGAATGTGCGCATCGTGCTCTGCGGTGCCGCCGCCGAGCTGGCACTGGAGGAAAACATCCCTTCCGCCCTGCGGCCGCGCGACGTCAGCCCCAAGGAAATCATGCTTGAAGCGGCGAGCCTTGGTGCGACCGTGCACGTCTGCCATCTATTCCTGCCCAACACCCGCTTCGGTCAGTACGACGAGAACGACCTGGTGGAAGAAGCCAGCGTGATCTCTGCCGAAGAGTTGGCGGAGCTGGTGATGGACGCCGAAATCCGCCGTTTCTCCTACTAGGCGCCGGCAGAGGGAAACACGATCAACCGGCCTCGGGCACAGACGCATGAATGGATCAGTGTTCCCCTAACACCTGCAGCTTTGTCCGGATGAAGACACTATGGGGCAGGTACAGCAGGTCGGCGATCTTCCGCACCAGACCTTCCTGGTGTGGATCGATGTATCGATCAGCGATCGCCACACGCCACATGTATTCGATGACCCGCTGCTTCTGCTCTGGCGAGAAATGCGAGTTGATCAGGCTGGTAAAACCGTAATATGACGCCGAATCCTCGGCCTCGCGCTGCGCCAGACGCATGAGTTCATCGGTCTCCCGCGCGGCCAGCGAAAACTTGCGGGTCACCGCCTGCATGATCGCAGTGCGCTCCTCCGGACTCACCACATTATCGACTCGAGAGACCTCGAACAGCAGCGCCGCGGTGGCAAGCTGCAGCTGATGCACCGGATCCTCGTCCAGTGCCTCGACCGGATCGAGATACTCTCGGAAATAGCGCCGCACCACATCCAGCATCGATTAATATCTCCCGCCTGCAAGGAATTTGATTTCCGACTACCGCTGACCGGCAGACCAGACCTGCTACTATCGGTTCAGACTGAATTCGGAGTCGAAGATTCGCGCTCTGTGAGCCGCACCTCGTAGACTTTTTCGTGAACCGGCAACGGCGCTCGGTTGCCAGCCTCGGCACTGTTTCAACGACCGGCACCCGCCTGTATGGACGCACTCTGTGAACAAACTGCATCTCCGGCTGTTGGCCGTTCTACTGTTGATAATCGGTGGCGGCGCCACCTGGTACAAAATGGCTGTTCTCGGGCTTCCGGTCACTCCCGACAGCACCACGCAGATCTGGACGGTGGAGGCGCGGGTCGCGTTCCAGGCCGACGGCGGACCGAGCCAGGTCAACCTCCACATTCCGCATAATCCGCCAGGCTTCAACGTACTGGGAGAAGACTTCGTGTCCAGCCAGTACGGGCTGGCCCGTGACCGCGACGGCGACAACCGGGTGGCAATGTGGACAGCGCGCCGGGCGAGCGGCAATCAGACACTGTATTACCGGATTCAGCTTTCCGAGGATGCAAACGACACGGTCGATCGGACCAGTCCCGCACCACCCTATCCCGAGGTGCCCGATTACCCGGAACCCTTCGGCTCCGCAGCCTTGTCCGTGCTGGAGGACGTGCGCGCGGAATCCGCCGACATCTCATCATTCACGCGCCGTCTGCTACTGCGCTACAACAACAGCGATCCCGGCGAGAACGTGCAGGTGCTGCGGAGTGGTATCGACGGCAGCACGGGCCATGTAAACAACCTGATCGATATCCTGGCCGGCGCACGAATCCCGGCGCGGGCAGTGCAGGTGCTGACACTGCGGGATCGCATGCGGCGGGCCGAGCTGGACACCTTCCTCGAGGTGCATAACGGCACGGAATGGATTCCGTTCAATCCGGTTACCGCCGAGCGCGGCTACCCCAGGAGCGTACTGGTCTGGAAACGCGGCGCGGAAAGGCTTCTCAGCATCAGTGGCGGATCCTCGGGAAACCTGGAATTCGCCGCGGCACGCACGGTACGGGACGTGGTCTCGGTGGCCGAGCAGCGCGCCATGCAACGTGGCACCTCGATGCTGATGGATTTCTCGCTGTTCAGCCTGCCGGTACAGGCCCAGAACACCTATCGTTTGTTGCTGCTGGTGCCGATTGGCGCGCTGATGATGGTGCTGCTGCGGAATGTGGTGGGTATCGCCACCTTCGGCACCTTCATGCCCATCCTGATTGCACTGGCATTCCGCGAGACCCAGCTTGCCTGGGGGATTTTCCTGTTCACCTCGGTGGTGGCGATCGGTCTGGCGATTCGGTTCTATCTGGAGAATCTCAAGCTGCTGCTGGTGCCCCGGCTTGCTGCGGTATTGATTGTCGTCGTCCTGGTGATGGCGGTACTCAGCATCATCAGTCACAAGCTGGGGCTCGAACGCGGGCTGTCCATTGCCCTGTTCCCGATGGTCATCCTGGCAATGACCATCGAGCGCATGTCGCTGGTCTGGGAGGAACACGGCGCCGGGCAGGCGATTCAGCAAGGCGTCGGCAGCCTGATTGTCGCGATCCTGGCCTACCTGGTCATGTTCCAGCCTCAGGTCGGCCACCTGGTCTTCGTCTTCCCGGAGTTGTTGCTGGTGGTGCTGGCCGTGGTGCTGCTGCTTGGCCGCTATACCGGTTATCGGCTGACCGAGCTGTGGCGGTTCCGGCACCTGATAATGGACCGGAAAAACTGATGCTGAATTTGTTCCGATCGCTGCGAGACGCCGGCATTCTCGGCATGAACGAGCGCAATGCGCGCTTCATCATGCTCCACAACAAACGCCGAAATTATCCGCTGGTCGACGACAAGCTGATCACCAAGCGGCGGGCCCAGGAAGCCGGGATCCATGTGCCGGCGCTGTATGGCGTGGTCGAAATCGAGCATCAGATTCGCGACGTGCCGAGGATGCTCGGAACGATCGAGGATTTCGTGGTCAAGCCGGCGCATGGCAGCGGTGGCAACGGCATCATGGTGGTCACCGACCGTCAGGGCGACAATTTCCGCCTGGCCAATGGCATGCTCGTGGGCATGGAGGAAGTCGGGCACCATATCTCCAACATCCTCAGCGGCATGCACAGCCTGGGCGGTCAGCCCGACTGCGCGATGATCGAGCAACGCGTGCAGTTCGACCCCATGTTCGAGCAAGTCAGCTACCGCGGTGTGCCCGATATACGCACCGTCGTGTTCAAGGGCGTGCCGGTGATGGCCATGGTGCGATTGCCGACGCGGATGTCCAACGGCAAGGCCAACCTGCACCAGGGTGCCCTGGGCGTTGGTCTGGACATGGGAACCGGGCTGACCACCACCGCCGTGTGGAAGGAGCGCTTCGTTGACGATCACCCGGACACCGGCAATCCCATCGCCGGGCTGCAGATCCCTGAATGGGACAAGCTGCTGGAACTGGCGGCACGCTGCTACCACCTGGCTGATCTCGGCTATCTGGGTGTGGACGTGGTACTCGACCGCGATCAGGGTCCGATGGTGCTTGAACTCAACGCCCGGCCCGGACTCAGCATTCAGCTGGCCAACCGGCGCAGTCTGCTGAAACGGCTGGAACAGGTGGAAGCGCTGGACGACATTCCCGAGGATCCGAAGCAACGCGTGGTCATCACCCGGGCCCTGTTCGCCAAGAACAATCCGCC
>SKGQ01000089.1 GCA_007117515.1 Ectothiorhodospiraceae bacterium
TACGGGCCCTGGGAGGTGAAGTCGGTGAATAAGGCAAACATGATTAATTTAAGTTTTAGGTTTTAGGTTTTAGGTTTTAGGTTTTAGGTTTTAGGTTTTAGGTTTTAGGTTTTAGGTTTGGAGCCATGCGGGTTCTCGAGGTTCATGCCTAAAGCGTAAAACGTTACACATAAAACGCCACATAAAACGGCTTGTGAAAATAAAAAACCGGGCAAGAGCCCGGTTCTGATCAGACATGTCGAAGCCGCCTTATTCCGCGGCTGCCTCTTCCGGCGCCGGTTCCGCAGCGGTTCCTGCCGGACGGTCCACCAGCTCGACGAACGCCATCGGCGCGTTGTCGCCGGGACGGAAGCCGCACTTGAGGATCCGCAGATACCCACCGGGGCGTGCCTTGTAGCGCGGACCGAGTTCGGCAAACAGTTTGCCAACGGCAGCCTTGTCGCGCAGACGCGAGAAAGCCAGACGACGCTTGGAGACCGAGTCTTCCTTGGCCAGCGTGATCAGCGGCTCGGCCACCCGGCGAAGTTCCTTTGCCTTGGGCAGGGTCGTCTTGATTGCCTCGTGCTCAATCAGGCTCGAGGTCATGTTACGAAACATGGCCGTGCGGTGGCTGCTGTTACGGTTCAGCTTTCGACCGGATTTACGATGACGCATCGCTCAATACCTTCTTTAGACAGTCAGGGCCCGAATCGCTTCCGCGAGTTCAGCCGGCCGCATGTTCGCGTTCACCGAGACCTGCAGGCGGCCATTCGTCCAGGCGCATGCCCAGCGACAGGCCGTGGGAGGCCAGAACCTCCTTGATCTCGGTGAGAGATTTCTTGCCGAGGTTCGGCGTCTTCAGCAACTCGACCTCGGTGCGCTGCACCAGGTCGCCAACATAATGAATGCTTTCCGCCTTCAGACAGTTGGCAGAGCGCACGGTAAGTTCCAGATCGTCAATCGGGCGCATCAGCACCGGATCAACCTCCGGCGCACCCGTGTCACTGCTTCCGGCTTCGATATCACCGCCCTCGAGGGCGACAAACACCGAAAGCTGATCCTGCAACAGGCCAGCGGCGAAACGAATCGCTTCCTCCGGCTCGATGACGCCGTTG
This sequence comes from Ectothiorhodospiraceae bacterium, assembly GCA_007117515.1. GTDB lineage: Bacteria > Pseudomonadota > Gammaproteobacteria > Nitrococcales > Aquisalimonadaceae > Methylonatrum. Next base: position 1,095 of record SKGQ01000089.1, read on the forward strand.
GTCTCGATATCCATCACCAGCTTGTCCAGGTCGGTGCGCTGCTCGACACGCGCGGCCTCGACGCTGTAAGCAACACGCCGCACCGGGCTGAAGCTGGCATCAAGCTGCAGCCGACCGATCGCCCGATCCTCGTCCAGATCGCGCTGCGTCACCGCCTCGTAACCACGGCCGCGCATGACGCGCAGCGTCATGTTCAGTTCGCCGCTCTTGGTCAGAGTCGCCAGAACCAGCTCGGGGTTCTTGATCTCGACATCGTGGCCGGTTTCGATATCAGCCGCCGTCACCACACCCTCGCCTTTCTTCTTGAGGGTCAGGGTAGCTTCTTCCTTGGAGTGCATGCGCACCGCCAGGTTCTTCAGGTTGAGGAGAATGTCGACGACATCTTCCTGCACACCCTCGATGGCAGTGTATTCATGCAACACCCCCTCGATCTCGACTTCCACCACCGCAAAACCGGTCATGGACGAGAGCAGGATGCGGCGCAGGGCGTTGCCGAGCGTATGACCGAAGCCCCGCTCCAGCGGCTCGATCGTGACGCGGGCCTGGCGGTTACTCTCCGCCTGAACGTCAACGATCCGCGGCTTGAGAAATTCCTTGAACTGAGCCTGCATTGACACGTCTCTCTTTCAAATTACTGGTGAGTGACCGTCGGTCAGTGAACCCCTTACTTGGAGTACAACTCGACCACGAGGCTCTCATTGATCTCGGCGGACAGTTCGTTCCGTTCCGGGCGAGCCTTGTAGGTCCCCACGAAATTCTTGCCATCCACTTCGACCCAGTCGACCAGACCGTTCTGCTGCGCCATTTCGATGGCGGCCTGAATCCGGCCCTGCTTGCGCGCCTTTTCACGAACGGTGATCTCGTCACCAGGCTGCACCTGGTAGGACGGGATGTTCACACTCTGCCCGTTGACCATCACCGCGCGGTGACTTACCAGCTGCCGGGCTTCCGAGCGCGTGGAGCCGAAGCCCATTCGCCAGACCACGTTGTCGAGCCGGCTTTCCAGCAGCTGCAGCAGGCGCTCGCCCGTTGAACCCTTGAGCCGAGCCGCTTCCTTGTAATAGTTGCGGAACTGCTTTTCGAGAACACCGTAAATGCGACGCAGCTTCTGCTTCTCGCGCAGCTGAAGACCATAGTCGGACACACGGGTCCGACGCTGGCCGTGCTGACCGGGAGGAGTATCAAGCTTGCACTTGCTCTCCAGCGGGCGCACGCCACTCTTGAGAAACAGATCCGTCCCTTCGCGGCGGGACAGTTTGCACTTGGGACCGATATACCTAGCCATTCAGGGACTCCGTTGCGTCAGACGCGACGCTTCTTGGGCGGACGGCAGCCGTTATGCGGAATCGGCGTCACGTCGGAGATATGGGTGATCTTGAATCCGGCATTGTTCAGCGCGCGGACCGCCGATTCACGCCCCGGACCCGGTCCTTTGACCCGGACTTCCAGGTTTTTCAGACCGTAATCCTTGGCCGCCTGGCCGGCACGATCGGAAGCCACCTGAGCAGCGAAGGGCGTGCTCTTGCGCGAGCCACGAAAGCCGCTGCCACCGGAACTGGCCCAGCTCAGGGCGTTACCCTGACGGTCAGTGATCATGATAATGGTGTTATTGAAGGTCGCGTTGATGTGCGCGATCCCATCCACCACGTTCTTGTTCACGCGTTTGCGTGAACGCGTCGTCGCTTTCGCCATAGCGCTTGTTCCTAGTTAATGACTCGACGGAGCAGGCACTCAGCCTACTTCCGGACTGCCCGACGCGGACCCTTGCGGGTGCGCGCATTGGTGCGGGTCTGCTGACCTCGCACGGGCATGCCGCGACGATGACGGATGCCCCGGTAACAACCGAGATCCATCAGTCGCTTGATGTCCATGGCATTCTTGCGGCGCAGATCGCCCTCGACGAGGTGTTTGGCCACCTCGGCGCGCAGCGCTTCCACTTCCTGCTCAGCCAGATCACGAATCTTTCGGTCCTCGGCAACGCCAGCCGCCTTGCAGATATCGGCAGACAGGGAACGGCCGATACCGAAAATGGCGGTAAGACCAATGACGGCGTGCTTCTGGACCGGAATGTTGACGCCAGCAATACGCGCCATGTGTCGAACTCCCAGATTGTGCGGAAAACCCGCAATGTTAGCGAATCAAAGCCTGATTTCGCAAGATCGGCCAGGGCTTCAGCCCTGGCGCTGCTTATGCCGAGCGTCGGTGCAGATAACACGCACGGCACCGCCGCGGCGAATAATCTTGCAGTTCCGGCAAATCTTCTTCACCGAAGCGCGTACCTTCATGTTCTTTCTCCGAAATCGTTAAAGCCGCCACGCGAAGGGCGCGGATGATACCAGAAAATCCGTGCCGTGTGCGGCCTTTTCAATCTTCCCGGGTCAGGGACCCTACCGCGGCACGCCGGAGCGGCCATAGGACTTCAGGTTCGCCTTCTTCATCAGCGGCTCGTACTGATGCGAAACCAGATGCGACTGAAGCTGGGCCATGAAATCCATGACCACGATGACAATGATCAACAGCGACGTGCCACCAAAGTAGAACGGCACGTTCCAGTAAAGGATCAGGAACTCCGGCAACAGACAGACCGCCGTGATGTATATCGCCCCGACGGCCGTCAGACGCGTCATCACGCCATCAATATACCGTGCGGTGTTCTGCCCCGGGCGAATACCCGGAATGAACGCACCAGAGCGCTTGAGGTTGTCAGCCGTATCCTTCGAATTGAACACCAGCGCCGTGTAGAAGAAGCAGAAGAACACGATCGCCAGCGCATAGAACATCACGTACAGCGGCTGCCCGGGGCGCAGGGTGTTGGCAAGATACGAAATCATGCCGCCGCCTTCCGGATCACTGAACCAGGTCCCCAGGGTCGCCGGGAACAGGATAATGCTCGAGGCAAAAATCGGCGGAATCACACCCGCCATGTTCAACTTGAGCGGCAGGTGCGTAGCCTGCCCCTGCATCATCTTGCGACCCTGCTGCCGCTTGGCGTAATTCACCGTAATCCGGCGCTGGCCCCGCTCGACGAAGACCACGAAGGCGGTAATCGCCAGCATGCCGATGAACAGGAAGACGACCAGCGCCATGCTCAGTTCCCCGGTCCGCGCCAGTTCCAGAGTGCCACCGAAGGCACTTGGCAGTCCCGCGACGATACCCGCAAAGATGATGATCGAAATACCGTTACCGATACCGCGCTCGGTGATCTGCTCACCAAGCCACATCAGGAACATGGTGCCGGTGGCCAGGGTCACCGTGCCGGTAAACGTGAAGCCGAAATCGAAACCGGCTTCGGCACCACGCAGCGTGATGCCCTGATTCTGCAAGGCAACCGTCACGCCGATGCCCTGCACGATGGCGAGCCCGAGGGCGCCGTAGCGCGTGTACTGCGTAATCTTCCGCCGGCCCGCCTCACCTTCCTTCTTCAGCCGTTCCAGGCTGGGCACAACCGCCGTCAGCAACTGCATGATAATCGCCGAGGAGATGTACGGCATGATGCCGATGGCGAAGATGCTCAGACGCTCCAGCGCGCCACCTGAAAACATGTTGAACATGTCCAGAATGGTGCCCGACTGGCGATCGAACATCTCCTGCATCGCGCCCTGGTCGATACCCGGAATGGTCAGATGCGACCCGATCCGGAACACGATCAGTGCGATCAGCACAAACATCAAACGCTGACGGACTTCCGTCAGCTTGGCGATACCACCAATAGAGGACATACGCGCTTAGGACCTGTTACCACTGAATGGGTCGCTGCGGCCGAGTCGGCTATGGCCCTGGGCGAGGCGGTCGGAGTGACGTTTGGTCACTCCAAACGAACGACAACCAACGACGTCCAGGGGCATAACCGGCCGGCCCCTTCGGGTTGCTGTGTGATTTTCCGCCATGCGGCGTTGCTCCCTCGTCATTTGGAACGACCAAACTTCCTCACTCGCGTCTTGCCTGGCGGAAAATCACACAGCAACGCAGCGATCAATTCAGTGATACCAGGTCCTGACCCGTCCGGCCTGGGAGGAAATTCACTCCTCGACTTTCCCGCCAGCCTGCTCGATGGCAGCACGGGCACCCTTGGTCACGGCGACGCCCCGCACGGTCACGGCGGACTGCACCTCGCCGGAGAGAATGATCTTGGCTGATCGGGCCTGCTGGGAGACGACATTTGCCGCCTTGAGGCTCATCAGATCGATCACGTCACCCTCGACCTTGTGCAGTTCGGACAGGCGCACCTCGTCGGTGAAACGTGCCGAGCGCGAGCGGAAGCCGACCTTCGGCACGCGCCGCTGCAACGGCATCTGACCGCCTTCGAAGCCGACCTTGTGGTAGCCGCCGGAACGCGCGTGCTGGCCCTTGTGGCCGCGACCGGCCGTCTTGCCATTGCCCGAGGCAATGCCACGACCGACCCGCTTCGGATCTTTCTTGCTGCCCTCGGCAGGCTTGAGCGAATTCAAACGCATCTCAGGCTTCCTCTACCGTGAGCAAGTAGGATACGCGATTGATCATGCCGCGGTTTTCCGGGGTGTCCTGAACAATCACGCTCTGATGCATGCGACGCAGGCCGAGGCCGGAGACGCAGGCCTTGTGACTCGCCAGCCGACCGTTCTTGCTGCGGCTCAGCGTCACTTTCAACTGTTTGCTATTGGCCATGGGTTCAGCCCTGAATCTCTTCGACGGTCTTGCCACGCTTGGCCGCCACGTCCTCCGGCGAGTTCATCGCCTGAAGACCGCGGATGGTCGCGCGGACCACATTGATGGGATTGCGCGAACCGATGCTCTTGGCCAGCACGTCATGCACGCCCAACACCTCGAACACGGCACGCATCGCGCCACCGGCGATTATCCCGGTACCGTCCGAGGCCGGCTGCATGAACACCTTGCTGGAACCATGTTCCGCGGTGATCGGATACTGCAGCGTGGCGCCATTCAGATTCACGGTAACCAGACTGTTGCGCGCCTTCTCCATCGCCTTCTGGATGGCGGCAGGCACTTCACGGGCCTTACCGTAGCCAAAGCCCACGCGACCGGAACCGTCACCGACGACGGTCAGAGCGGTAAAGCCGAACTGCCGACCGCCCTTGACCACTTTGGCCACGCGGTTGACGGTGATCAGCTTTTCCTGCATCCCGTCATTGCTGTCATTCATCGCCATGGTATTGCCCCTGGTCAGAACTGCAGGCCGGCTTCGCGCGCGGCATCAGCCAGCGCACGTACCCGACCATGATATTTGAAGCCAGACCGATCGAAGGCGACCGATTCGACGCCGGCGGCCTTGGCCCGTTCGGCAATCAGCTTGCCCACTTCCACCGCTGCATCGCGGTTTCCGGTGCCGGCAAGCCGTGCACGAAGCTCTTTGTCGAGCGTACTCGCGGCAGCGAGGGTGTAGCCCCCATCGCGACCGATCACCTGGGCATAAATATGCCGCGGCGTCCGGTGAATGCTCAGGCGAAACGCACCCAGCTCGCGGATCTTCATCCGGGCACGGCGGGCGCGACGCATGCGAGAGGTTTTCTTGTCCATGATCAATTACCCGCCTACTTCTTCTTGGCTTCTTTCATGACCACACGTTCATCCGCGTAGCGCACGCCCTTACCCTTGTAGGGTTCCGGCGGCCGATAGGCGCGAATCTGTGCAGCCACTTCGCCAACCAATTGCTTGTCGATACCCTTGACCAGCACTTCGGTCTGGCTCGGGGTCTCGACGGTGACACCGTCCGGCACGGCGTGGTTCACCGGATGCGAAAAGCCCAGCGTCAGGTTGAGCGTCTTGCCCTGCGCCTGAGCGCGGTAGCCAACCCCACGCAGTTCGAGCTTGCGCTCGAACCCGCTACTCACACCGGTGACCATGTTGGCCAGAACGGCTCGAGTGGTACCCGTGATGGCGACGGTGCCCTGACGCTCGCCCATGGGCGAACACAGCAGCTCATCGCCTTCCTGGACGACCTTGACCAGCGGATGCAGGTCCATGCCCAGCTCACCCTTCGAGCCCTTGATGGAAACCCGCTGACCGTCGATGGACACGGTCACGCCGGAAGGAATGCTGATCGGTTTTTTTGCTACTCGGGACATGATGAATCCTGCCTCAGAATACTTCGCACAGGACCTCGCCACCGATACCGGCGGCGCGGGCGGCACGATCACTCATCACCCCGCGGGAGGTGGAGATAATGGCGACGCCGAGACCACCCCGAACACGGGGCAGCGATGCGGTGTCCTTGTAAATGCGCAGACCGGGACGGCTGACACGGCTGATGGAATCGATAACCGGCTTGCCCTGGAAATACTTGAGCTTCACGACAAGCTGCGGTTTCTTCTCACCTTCCGTGCGGAAGTCCTCCACGTAACCTTCATCCTTCAACACCGTCAGGATCGCCTCTTTCTTGCGCGAGGCAGGAACACTTACCTCGGCCTTGTCGGCGGACTGGGCGTTACGGATCCGGGTCAGCAGATCTGCGATGGGATCGGTCATGCTCATGATCGTTACCTGTTTACCGGGTGCCGGGACGCAACTGCGTCTTACCAGCTGGACTTGGTCAGGCCGGGAATCATCCCGTCCATTGCGGCTTCGCGAAGCTTGTTCCTGCCCAGACCGAACTTGCGGTAGTAACCGCGCGGACGACCGGTGACACGACAGCGATTGCGATGACGCACGGGGCTCGCATCCCGTGGCATCTTCTGCAAACGCTCCTGCGCTTCCATTTTTTCCTCCGGCGAGGCCTCGGGATTCTGGATCACGACCTTCAGCGCCTTGCGCTTCGCCGCATACTGCGCGACAAGCTTCGACCGCTTGTCTTCCCGTGCCACCATGGAACGCTTCGCCATAACCGACCTCTATCTATTTCCGAAACGGAAAATTGAATGCCTCGAGCAGGGCCTGGCCCTCCTCGTCATTGCGCGCACTGGTGGTAATCGTCACATCCAGCCCGCGAATCGTGTCCACCTTGTCGAACTCCAGCTCCGGGAAGATGATCTGCTCGCGGACACCGAAGTTGTAATTACCCTGACCGTCGAAGGACTTCACCGGCAAACCACGAAAGTCGCGGATCCGGGGCGCCGCCACATTGATCAGGCGATCCAGGAATTCCCACATGCGGTCGCGGCGCAGCGTTACCTTGCAGCCAATCGGCCAGCCGTCACGGATCTTGAAACCCGCGATCGACTTCCGCGAATAGGTCACCACCGGCTTCTGGCCGGCGATGGCTGCCATGTCGCTGGTCGCATGCTCAAGGATCTTCTTGTCCTGGACCGCCTCGCCAAGCCCCATGTTGAGGGTGACCTTGCGGATGCGCGGGACCTGCATGACATTGCCGTAGCCAAACCGCTCCATGAGCTGGCCGACCACTTCATCTTTGTACTGCTGCGCAAGCCTAACCATGACCTTATCCGTCAACCAGTTCGTTATTGGACTTGTAGAACCGCGCCTTGCGGCCGTCCTCAAGCACCTTGATTCCGATCCGATCCGCCTTCGCGGTGGCCGGATTGTAATGCGCGATGTTCGAGATATGCAGCGGTGCTTCCTTTTCCTGGATACCGCCTGACTCGCCGCGCTGGGGATTCGGCTTCACGTGCTTCTTGATCATGTTCACGTTCTCGACGACAACCTTGTCGTTGTCGCGAAGTACGCGCACGACCGTGCCGCGCCGACCCTTGTCCTTTCCGGCGATGACAATCACGTCATCGCCCTTCTTGATCTTCTGCATGACGTCTTCGCCTCAGAGAACTTCCGGTGCCAGCGAGATGATCCGCATGAACCGCTCGGTACGCAGTTCGCGGGTCACCGGGCCGAACACACGGGTGCCGATGGGCTGCAGCTGGTTGTTGAGGAGCACCGCGGCATTGCCGTCGAAGCGGATCAGCGACCCGTCCTGACGACGAACGCCACGCCGGGTGCGCACGACAACCGCGTTGTAAACCTCACCCTTCTTGACGCGACCCCGGGGGATCGCATCCTTGACGCTGACCTTGATGATGTCACCGATCTTTGCGTAACGGCGCTTGGAACCACCCAGCACCTTGATACACATCACTCGACGAGCACCGCTGTTGTCGGCAGCGTCCAAAAGCGTTTGCATCTGAATCATGGCGTTCTACCCGATTTCCTTTTTCGCCGGCTCAGCGCTGAGCGCGCTCGATGACTTCCACCAGACGCCAGGTCTTGGACTTCGACAGAGGGCGGCACTGCTCGATGGAAACCACGTCACCTTCATGACACTGGTTCTCGGCATCGTGCGCGTGCAGCTTGCTCGACCGACGAATGAACTTGCCGTAGAGCGGATGCTTGACCAAACGCTCGATCAACACGGTAATCGTCTTGTCCGCCTTGGCGCTGACGACGCGGCCGGTCTGGGTGCGCGCCACTTTCACTTCTTCACTCATGACTGTTCACCCGACTTCCGTTTTTCGTTCAGGACGGTCTTGATCCGTGCCACGTCCCGCCGCGTCTTCCTGACCAGATCAGGCCGGCTGAGCTGACCGGTGGCGGACTGCATCCGCAGGTTGAACTGCTCCTTGCGCTTCTCAAGCAGTTCCGCCTTGAGGGCCGCCTCGTCCTTTCCACGCAATTCTTTCGCGTCCATCACATCACCGTCCGGGATACAAAGCGGGTCTGAACCGGAAGCTTGGCAGCCGCCAGGCGAAACGCCTCACGCGCGACTTCTTCGGTTACACCCTCGATTTCATAGAGCACACGACCGGGCTGAATCTTCGCAGCCCAATGGTCGACGTTGCCCTTACCCTTACCCTGACGCACTTCCAGGGGCTTGGAGGTCACCGGCGTATCCGGGAAAATCCGGATCCACACCTTGCCACCACGCTTTACGTAGCGATTGATGGCACGACGCCCCGCTTCAATCTGTCGCGCAGTAACCGGACCGCGGGTGGTCGCCTTGATGCCGAATTCACCAAAACTGACCTTGTCACCGCGCGTCGCCAGACCGTTGTTACGGCCTTTCTGCTGCTTGCGAAATTTCGTTCGCTTCGGTTGCAACATGCCTGCTGATCCTTATCCCTTAGGCGCCGGCGCGATCCGCGCCCTTCGCCTTGGTACCCGCCGACGAATAGACGTCCGGCTCGAGGATTTCGCCCTTGAAGACCCAGACCTTCACGCCAATGATGCCGTACGTGGTCTTGGCCTCGGCGAAACCGTAATCAATGTTGGCGCGCAACGTGTGAAGCGGCACGCGACCTTCCCGATACCACTCGCTGCGTGCAATCTCGGCACCGTTCAGCCGCCCGGCGACGTGAATCTTGATACCGCCAGCGCCAAGCCGCATCGAATTGCCCACCGCCCGCTTCATCGCCCGGCGGAACATGATCCGCCGCTCGAGCTGCTGGGCCACGTTCTCGGCAACAAGCTGCGCGTCCAGCTCCGGTTTGCGCACCTCTTCGATATTGACCTGCACCGGAATCCCCATCAGCGCGCTGATCTCACGCTTCAGCGCCTCGATGTCTTCACCCTTCTTGCCGATGACCATGCCCGGACGCGCCGTATGAATGGTCACCAATGCATTCCGCGCCGGTCGTTCGATCTGGATCCGGCTGACCGAGGCGTGCGACAGCTTCTTCTTGATGAATTCCCGCACCTTGAGATCGGTGTTCAGGTAATCACCAAATTCGTTGCTGTTCGCGTACCACATGGACCGCCATGCTTCGGTAATACCCAGGCGGAACCCGGTCGGGTGAATCTTGTGTCCCATACAGCCCCCTACTCAGCCACTTTTACAGTGATGTGGCTGGTGCGCTTGAGAATGCGGTTAGCGCGACCCTTGGCCCGCGGCTGGATCCGCTTGTACACCGGCCCTTCGTCGACGAACACGGTGGACACCACCAGCTCGTCGATATCCGCACCATCGTTATGCTCGGCATTGGCGATGGCGGACAGCAGAATCTTCTTCACGACCGCAGCCCCCTTCTTGGGGCTGAATTCGAGAATCTGCAGCGCACTACCGACCCGCTTGCCACGGATCTGGTCAGCGACCAGCCGCACTTTCTGCGGGGAGATCCGCGCGAACTTCAATTTTGCTGCGACTTCCATCAGTCACCTACCTCTTGGACTTCTTGTCCGCCATATGGCCCCGGTAAGTCCGGGTGCCGGCGAATTCGCCCAGCTTGTGACCGACCATGTTCTCGGAGACAAGCACCGGGACATGCTGGCGGCCGTTGTGCACCGCGATCGTCAGCCCAACCATGTCCGGCAGGATCATGGAACGACGCGACCAGGTCTTGATCGGGCGCTTGGAGTTCGCCTCCGCAGCCACTTCCACTTTCTTCAGAAGGTGGAGATCAACAAAAGGGCCTTTCTTAATTGAACGTGGCACGAGTTACCAACCTCTAGCTGCGTTTGTTCTTACGACGCGAACGCACGATAAACTTGTCGGTACGCTTGTTCGACCGGGTCTTGTAACCCTTGGTCGGCATACCCCATGGCGATACCGGATGACGACCACCGGAAGTACGGCCTTCACCGCCACCATGCGGGTGATCCACCGGGTTCATGACGACACCGCGTACCGTTGGGCGAACCCCACGCCAGCGCGTGGCACCCGCCTTGCCCAGCGAGCGGAGATTGTGCTCCGCATTTCCAACTTCGCCGATGGTCGCGCGACATTCCGACGGCACCTTGCGCATCTCACCGGAGCGCAGACGCAGCGTCGCATAACGGCCTTCCCGCGCCACCAGCTGAACCGCGGCGCCGGCAGCGCGAGCGATCTGCGCACCCTTTCCGGGACGCAGCTCGATGCAGTGCACCTGGGTACCGAGCGGGATGTTCCGCAACGGAAGCGCGTTGCCTGGTTTGATCGGCGCATCCTCACCCGACTGGATGGTGACGCCGGCCGTCAGCCCGCGAGGCGCGATAATATACCTTCTCTCGCCGTCCGCATAAAGCACCAATGCAATATTGGCGCTGCGGTTCGGATCGTATTCCAGCCGTTCGACGGTTCCCGGAATGCCATCCTTGGTCCGTTTGAAGTCCACGACCCGGTAGCGCTGCTTGTGGCCGCCCCCACGATGACGCGTGGTGATGCGACCGGCATTGTTGCGCCCACCGGACTTGGACTTTTTTTCCAGCAAGGGCGCATACGGCGCGCCCTTGTGGAGCTCGTCATTCCGGACACTGACGACGAAGCGCCGGCCCGGAGAAGTTGGTTTTGCCTTGAGCAGTGCCATGATTCTTGCCCGTCGCCTCTAGCGAATTCTATTCGCCGCCCAGGAAATCGATATCCTGGCCGGCCTCGAGGGCCACGTAGGCCTTTTTCCAGTCGGAGCGGCGCCCGCGAATGCGGCCAAAGCCTTTCGACTTGCCCTTCATCAGCAGGGTCTTGACGCCAGCGACCTTGACATCAAACAGCGTCTCCACCGCCTGACGGATCTCACTCTTGCTGGCATCGCGGGCCACGCGAAACACGACCTGATTACCGGAATCGGCAGCATTGGTCGTCTTTTCGGAGACATGCGGCGCCAGAATGACCTGGTAGACGCGTTCCTGATTCATGCCAACCACTCCTCAACGCGCTTCAGCGCTTCCACGGAGATCAACACATTGGCAAAGCCAACCAGCCGCAGCGGGTCCAGCCCTGCCACATCGGTCACGTCGACCTTGTGCAGATTCCGCGACGCCAGAAACAGGTTCTCGCTCACGTCCTCGGTAATGATCAGCACATCATCCAGCTTGTGCTCGTCCAGAACCTTGAGCAGATCCCTTGTTTTCGGTGCATCCACGTCGATTTTCTCGACCACGACCAGGCGCTCCTGACGTGCCAGTTCAGAGAAGATCGACGCAATTCCGGCCCGGTAGGCCTTGCGATTTACCTTCTGGCTGTGATCCTGCGGGCGTGCCGCAAAAGTCACACCGCCCTTGCGCCAGATCGGGCTCCGGGTGGTACCGGCACGGGCACGCCCGGTGCCCTTCTGCCGCCACGGCTTGGCGCCGCCGCCGCTGACCTGAGAGCGCGTCTTCTGCGCCCGGGTGCCAGCGCGAGCGCCCGCCAGATACGCGGTCACGATCTGGTGCACCAACGCTTCGTTGAAATCCCGGCCAAACACCTTGTCGGATACCGACGTGGTGCCACCGCCATGAATCTGCAGTTCCATTACGCTTCACCTCCCGTACGGGCCTTGACCGCCGGGTGCACCAGGACATCGCTGCCGGTCGCACCGGGGACGGCACCCCGAATCAGGATCAGATTGCGGTCCGCGTCGACCCGAACCACTTGCAGATTCTGCTCGGTCACGCGCTTGTTACCCATCTGGCCCGCCATCTTCTTGCCCTTGAGCACCCGGCCTGGCGTCTGCGCCATGCCGATGGAGCCCGGTGCGCGATGCGCCAGCGAGTTGCCGTGAGTTGCGTCCTGGGTCCGGAAGTTGTGCCGCTTCACCGCGCCGGCAAAACCCTTGCCCTTGCTGGTGCCGCGCACATCAACCATCTGGCCGGCCTCGAACACGTCGACCTTGAGCTCACCGCCAACTTCCAGTTCGGCGCCTTCGTCTTCGCCGAGCCGGAACTCCCAGAGCCCCCGACCGGCTTCGACACCCGCCTTGGCGAACTGACCCGCCGCGGGCTTAGTCACACGGGATGAACGGCGCGAGCCGATAGTGACCTGAACCGCACGGTACCCGTCACGCTCAAGATCCTTGAGCTGGGTAATGCGATTCGGGGTCGCCTCGATCACGGTTACCGGCACGGACGCACCGTCCTCGGTAAAAACCCGCGTCATGCCGCGTTTACGACCGACGATTCCGATAGCCATCGTTACTTCCTCAGAGACAAAGAGCCCCGACCGCGGGATTTGCGGCCCGGGCTCATGCTATTCGCGCAAGCCTTAGTAAA
>SKGQ01000028.1 GCA_007117515.1 Ectothiorhodospiraceae bacterium
ATCGAGGAGAAGTACCTCGAACTAGGTGTGCGTGCGCTGCACTCCGCCTTCGGTCTCGACGACGAAAATGCGGAGGTTCAGGTCGAAGGTCGGGACGACTGACGGCAGGGCCGCACGGAAAGGGTTCTACCCCGATTTTACGGACACTTCTAAGAAGCCCGATAATGGGCAAAAGGAGTGTTTATGTCGAAGAGAAGACGATACAGCCCGGAGTTCAAGCACGGTGCGGTTGAGCAGACCCGGCAACCGGGCGTCAGCTGTGCCCAGGTCGCCGGAGAACTTGGGATTGCCGCCAACCTGCTGACGCGCTGGCGGCGCGAGGCGGACGCTGATAGCCAGCAGGCTTTCAGCGGCACCGGGAGCCCGAGAGATGAGGAGTTAGCCCGTGTTAAGCGCGAACTGGCACGCGTGAAGAAGGAACGGGATTTTTTGCGCGAAGCGGCAACGTTCTTTGCCAGGGAGTCGTCTTGAGGTATCAGGCGATCCAACGTTGTCGCAATGACTTTCCCGTTCGCATGATGTGTCGATGCTTGAAGGTCTCTCCCAGCGGTTATTACGCCTGGGCGTGTCGCAAGCCAAGTGCCCGACGAAGCGACAATGATCGGTTGTTGGGGCGCATTCGCGAGATCCACGAAGACAGTCAGGGCATCCTCGGTGCGCCGCGTATGCATGAGGACCTGGCGGACGCCGGTGAGACTGCCAGCAAGAATCGTGTTGCGCGATTGATGGCAACCAATGGCCTGTACGGCTGGCCTCGTAAGAAGAGGCGCGGCCAGCGGGGCCAGCCAGGCTTGCCGCCGCCCGGGGTTCGCAACCTGCTGGAACGTGATTTCACAGCCCTGGAACCAGAAACCAAGTGGGTCACCGACATCACCGAGCTGAAAACCGGTGAAGGGAAACTGTACTTGTGTGTGGTCATCGATCTCTTCAGCAAGCTGGTGATCGGTTGGTCGATGCACCACCAGCAGGATCGCCAGATGGTCGCTCGGGCCGTTGAGATGGCGATATGGCAGCGTCGAGGTGGCTGGTCCGTCATCTTGCATTCGGATCGTGGCAGTCAGTTTCGCAGCGGTGATTACCAGCGAATGCTCAAACGGAACACGCTACTTTGTTCCATGAGTGCTGTCGGGCATTGCGGTGACAACGCGGCATGCGAGGGCTTCTTCGGCATGCTGAAACGGGAGCGAACCAATCGGAGAAAGTACCCGACCCTCGATGTCGCCAGGGCGGATGTGTTCGACTATATCGAGCGATTTCATAATCCGCGTATGCGCCGAAGAGTCGCCAGGCAGGATCTGAAGTTTTCAGGTCCCTTAAAACCGTCCGTGGAAACGGGGTAGAACCCTTCTTTAGATGTACGGACAAGGAAGGTTTTCGGACATGGAAGACGGAAAACACCGACGCTCTTATGGGGTGACCTTTACTGATGCCGCATGGGGACGCTCAGGTCGGATCACACCGCGCGGGTCCGCTGCGCTTGACCCGCCCTACGTGGATGCTCGCCGGCTCGGTCTTCGTAGGGTGCATTAAGCACAGCGAATGCACGCGATGTCAGGCGTTGGATGTTGGGACAAGAAAGGTTTTCGGTTTTCGGACTAAGGACTGGGATGGCAGATTCTGCTAGGTGATGGCCTTTACTGATGCCGTGTGGGGACTCTCGGGTCGGATCACACCGCACGGGTCCGCTGCGCTTGACCCGCCCTACGTCGATGCTCGCCGCCTCGGTCCTCGTAGGGTACATTAAGCGCAGCGAATGCACGCGGTGTGATGCGTTGGACGTCGGGACAAGGTTTTCGGTTTTCGGACCAAAGACGGACCGAAAAAAAGCAGCCGCTACCGTGCGCTAGTCTCAATCGATTTCATGCTCGGCCCAGCAATTCGGGGTCTCCCAGACACGGACGCGCTCCAGCACGGCGATGCCTTCACTGCGCTCGCGGACCCGTTCGGCGAGCCGGCCGAACCAGTGGCTGGCAAGGCCTTCCGCCGTCGGCGGTTCGGGCATGACATATAAACGGGTCTGCAGCCGCGTCTCGTGACACAAATAATGGCCATCCCGCTCGACGCGGTCGCGCACGCCCCGGAGCCAGGTAGCCATGTCCGCCTCCTCCGGGCAGAACATGCGCAGCAACTCCTCGTCCTCGACATGGGCAATGAAGCCATGGTCACAATCGGCCTCGATCACCGCCTGCATTTCGGCCTTCAGAAAGCCGAAATCCATCACCATGCCCACTTGCTCTCCGGCTTGATGCAGCCGACTGGCGCGGCACCAGGCTTCAACCAGGTAACGGTGACCATGCAGATGGCGGCATTTGGAGCCGTGGGAGGCGATGCGGTGCCCGGCATCGATGGCGATGCGGCGACTGATGCGGTATGCGGTGCTCATGGGATATCCAGAATCTTGTGGGTTTGCAGCGACAGACGCCAGCGGGGATGCGCCAGGCACCATTCCAGACACAGCTGTGTTGCGTCCGCATGACCGTCCATGGGCTGCAACAGAAAATGATCAAAGGACAACGTTTCCAGTGTTGTTATATCGAGCCCGTCCTGCGGCCAGACCAGCTTCAATTCGTCCCCCGACCGCTGCACCAGTTCGGCACCCGCCTTCGGCGATACGCAGAGCCAGTCGACCCCCTCCGGTGCTGACAGCGTGCCATTGGTCTCCACGGCAATCGTAAAACCCGCCGCATGCAAGGCGTCGACCAGTGGAGCATCGAGTTGCAGCAACGGCTCACCGCCGGTACAGACAATATAGGGTTCACCGGAATCACGGACTGTCCGGTACCAGACAGACCGTGCCTCCGTTGCCAGGGCCTCGGCGCTGGCGTATTTGGTGCCGCCCACGAATTCCGTATCGCAGAACCGGCAGATCGCAGAGGCCCGATGCTGCTCGCGCCCGCTCCACAGGTTGCAGCCCGCGAAGCGCAGGAAGACTGCCGCACGACCGGTCATCACGCCCTCGCCCTGCAGGGTGTGGAACAGCGAATGTACGGTGTAGGTCACGCCAGTTCGTCCCGCCAGCGTTGCCAGCCGGCCGCTCGCAGTTCGCAGGCCGGACAGGTGCCGCAGCCATACCCCCAGGGGTGCCGCTGCTGGCGTTCGCCCAGGTAGCAGCTGTGGCTTTCCTCCAGCATCAAATCGATCAGGGCGTCACCACCCAGCGCATGGGCGAGCTGCCATGTCTCGGCCTTGTCCCGCCACATGAGGGGGGTATGAATGACGAAACGCTCGTTCATGCCCAGGTTCAGCGCCACCTGCATGGCCTTGATGGTGTCATCCCGGCAGTCCGGATAGCCGGAATAATCCGTCTCGCAGACACCGGCGACCAGATGACGGCAGCCCCGCTGGGCGGCCAGCGCGGCGGCGGCGGTGAAGAACAGCAGATTGCGCCCGGGCACAAAGGTATCAGGCAGGCCATCCGGGCGTTCGCTGATCGCGGCCGTGCTCGTCAGGCTGTTGCCACCCAGATCGCCCAGCAGATCCAGGTTCAGCACCCGATCCTGGCCGAGTCGTGGTGCCCAGTCCGGAAAGGCCTCGGACAGTGCGGTACGCACCCGTTGCCGGGCCTGGAGCTCCACATGATGCCGCTGGCCGTAGCTGAAGCCGACGGTCTCAACGCGCCCGAACCGCTGCAACGCCCAGGCCAGGCAGGTGGCGGAATCCTGTCCACCGGAGAAAAGCAGCAGCGCGGCCTCGGAACCCATCAGGTACCCCGTCGTGAAAAAAAGTGTAGGGCAACACTGATTTATTCCCGCGTCTGCGCCCGAGACCGGTTTTGGTCATCTGGCAAGGCGCGGTGCCGGTTCGGTAGCCATAGCTACCGGGCCGGTGGCGCAACGCCGCCAGGGGCCAAAACCGGCCGGGCCCTTCGGGTTGGGCC
>SKGQ01000086.1 GCA_007117515.1 Ectothiorhodospiraceae bacterium
AGCGGTGACCGAGTTCGAGGACTGGTTCCCGCAGCTGCGCGACAAGCGCGAGCGTGCCTCCAGCGCCTTCCGTCGTCATACCCGCAAGGACAATATTCGCTTTGATGGCCTGTCCCGCGTGGCGCACCAGACCGACGCCACCGACTGGCGTGTGGAGGTGCCGTTCGTCGTCCTCACCCCGGATACCGAGGAGGAGATGGCTGGCCTGGTGAAGACGGCCATCGAGCTTGGCCTGACGGTCATTCCCCGCGGCGGCGGCACCGGCTACACCGGCGGCGCCGTGCCGATGCACGAGGACTGCGCGGTCATCAACACCGAAAAGCTCGAAGGTATGGGCCGGGTCGAAATGCAGTCGCTGCCGGGTGTCGAGCAGCAGGTGCCGACGGTGCGCTGCGAGGCTGGTGTCGTGACCCGGCGTGTGTCGGATCTGGCAGGTATGAACGGCTATGTGTTTGCCGTCGACCCCACCAGTCAGGATGCCTCCACCATTGGCGGCAACGTGGCGATGAATGCCGGTGGCAAGAAGGCGGTGCTCTGGGGCACAACGCTGGACAATCTGGTTTCCTGGCGCATGGTCACGCCGGATGCCAACTGGATTCAGGTAGAGCGGCTGAATCATAACCTGGGCAAGATCCATGATCAGGCGGAGGTGGAGTTCCGCGTCACGCGCTTTGATGCGGATGGCAGGACCCGCAAGGGTGAGCCGGAAACCATTCGCTTCCCGGGTGCCAGCTTCCGCAAGGCCGGCCTGGGCAAGGACGTCACGGACAAGTTTCTTGGCGGGCTCCCTGGTGTGCAGAAGGAGGGCTGCGACGGCCTGATCACCTCGGCCACCTTCATCCTTCATGTGATGCCGAAGTACAAGCGCACGGTCTGCCTGGAGTTTTACGGTCTGGATCTGCAGGAAGCGGTACCGGCGATTGTCGAGATCGTCGACGACCTGAAGGCCGATACCCAGGTGAAGCTGGCGGGCCTGGAGCATCTGGATGAGCGCTATGTCCGCGCCGTGGGTTATGCGCCCAAGGGCGCCCGCGGCGAGCGGCCGAAGATGGTCTTGCTGGCGGATCTGGCCGCGACTGACGAGGATGCCTGCGCCGCGGCCGCCTCACGCATGATCCGGCTGGCCGCGCGACGCAATGCGGATGGTTTCGTTGCGGTGAGTGCCGAGGCCCGCAAGACCTTCTGGGCCGACCGTTCGCGGACCGCCGCCATCGCGCATCACACCAATGCCTTCAAGATCAACGAGGACGTGGTGATTCCGCTGCCACGGCTCGCGGAATACAACGAAGGCATCGAGCGCATCAATATCCGCCAGTCGATGCAGAACAAGCTGCGTCTGGTGCGCGAATTGCGGGCCCATTTCCGCGGCGAGCTGCCGGAGCTGAAGCACCGTCCGGACTACCTGGAACGCGAGGACTTCGAGGCCTCGGAAGAGGGTGGTTCGATCCTGGATCAGAAGCGGGCCCGTGCGGTCGCTCATCTGGAAGCGGTGGAATCCCGCTGGCAGGGCGTGCTGGATAACCTGGAAGGCGATGCGACCGAATTCGATGCCTGGCTCAACGACACCGCGCGTGCTGACCGGCAACCGGGTGACCGGCTGATCAACCTGCTGTTGCGGCGCAGCCTGCGGGTTTCCTATCGGGCCGAGATCGAACAGCCGCTGAAGGAGATTTTCGAGGGCCGCGATCTGGAGCCGGTGCGCAAGAGCATCGACAGGATTCACGAGAAGGTGCTGTCCAGCCGCCTGTTCGTCGCCCTGCACATGCATGCCGGCGACGGCAACATCCACACCAATATTCCGGTCAACTCCAACGACTACCAGATGATGCAGGAGGCGGATCACATCGTCGACGAGGTCATGGAACTGGCCCGTCGGTTGGATGGCGTGATCTCCGGCGAGCACGGTATCGGCCTGACCAAGATGCAGTATCTGGATGCCGATTCCGTCGAAACCTTCCGTACCTACAAGGAAAAGGTTGACCCCCAGGGCTGGTTCAATCGCGGCAAGCTGCTCGCCGGCTCCGGATTGCAGAATGCGTATACGCCGTCACTGCGGCTGGTGCAGCAGGAAGCGCTGATCCTGGAGCAGTCGGAACTCGGCGAACTCAATAACGACATCAAGGACTGCCTGCGCTGTGGCAAGTGCAAGCCGGTCTGCACCACCCACGTGCCGCGGGCCAATCTGCGCTATTCACCGCGGGACAAGATTCTCGGCACCAATCTGTTGGTGGAGGCGTTCCTGTACGAGGAACAGACCCGCCGGGGCATCTCGCTGCATCACTGGGACGAGATGAACGATGTGGCCGACCATTGCACCGTCTGCCATCGCTGCGTCACGCCCTGCCCGGTGAACATCGATTTTGGTGATGTCACCATCAAGATGCGTGGCGTGCTGAAACAGCATGGCAAGCGCAAGAGCAAGCCGGCCACCATTGCTTCGATGGCTTTTCTCAACGCCCAGGACCCGCGCACCATCAACATCCTGCGCAAGGGCATGGTGCAGGCCGGTTTCGGTGCCCAGCGCATGGCCGCCAAGCTGGCCAAGAAGGTGGGCATCGTGCCCAACACCGACGGCAAGCCGGATGCAAGCCCGAAGGCAAGGCCGGCGAGTACCACCGAGAAGCAGTCGATCCCTGCGCAGGTGGTGCACTTCGTGCGCAAACCCATGCCCGGCGGCCTGCCGAGCAAGACCACGCGCGCCCTGCTGGGGGTCGAAGACGACAAGATTGTGCCGATCCTGCGGGATCCGGCCAGGGTCACCGACGATTCCGATGCGGTGTTCTACTTCCCGGGCTGTGGCTCGGAACGCCTGTTCTCCCAGGTGGGGCTGGCGACACTGGCCATGCTGCATCACGCCGGTGCCCAGACGGTGCTGCCGCCGGGGTATCTGTGCTGCGGCTATCCGCAGACCTCCAACGGTGATATCGACAAGGGCAAGGCCATCAGTACCGAAAACCGCGTGCTGTTCCATCGCGTGGCCAACACCCTGAACTACATGGATATCAAGACCGTGGTGGTGTCCTGCGGCACCTGCATGGATCAGTTGCTGAAGTATGAATTCGAGCAGATCTTCCCCGGCTGCCGCCTGCTGGATATCCACGAATACCTGCTGGAGAAGGGCTACAAGCTGGATGGCGTGGATGGCGTGCAGTACATGTACCACGATCCCTGCCACACGCCGATGAAGACCCACAAGCCGCAGGATGTGGTCAGCGGGCTGATGGGTACCGAGGTGCCGCTGAACGACCGCTGCTGTGGCGAGGCGGGTACCTTCGCGGTCAGCCGCCCGGACATCGCCACCCAGGTCCGCTTCCGCAAGGAGGAGGAGATCAACCAGGGGGTGACCGAACTCACTGGCGAACCCGTGGCGAAGAAGGGCAGCGTGAAGATGCTGACCTCCTGCCCGGCCTGCCTGCAGGGGCTCAGCCGCTACGAGGATGACACCGGCATCGAGGCGGATTACATCGTGGTCGAGATCGCCAGGCACATCCTGGGCGAGGGGTGGCAGACCCGCTTCGTCGACCAGGCCCGGGCGGGTGGCATCGAGAAGGTGCTGTTGTAGGTTCAAGCCCGGCCGTCAGCCGGGCTTGAACAGTTTTCAGTGGTTCGGGTTTCAGTGTTCAGACAGACACGGCCTCAATCCGGACTCCGTAGGGTGGCTCAAGCGGCAGCGGAGCCACGCGGTGTGAGGCGTTCGAACCGCGTCGCCTTTGATTGGGTTCGGCACACACCGGCACAGAGATCGCCACGTTCCCCTCGCGATGACGGGGAAGGCGCGGTCGGCAATGTCTGTCTGAACACTGAAACCTGAATCACTGAACACTTTTTACCAACTCCCCCAGATGCGCCGCCGCCGCTTTCGCATTGCCCTCCA
>SKGQ01000116.1 GCA_007117515.1 Ectothiorhodospiraceae bacterium
ACCAAGCACCGACTCAGCCAGCGACAACGGATGAACAGGCTGCGGCTACTTCCCCTGTTGCTGCTCATGATCAGTCTCGGCGGCTGTGCCAGCCTGACCGGAGTCAGCCAGGAGGAAGTCTTCGACCGGCCGCCGCAGCCGGTCGAGCTGACCGAGGTACCGTATCATCCGCAAGAGGCTTACCAGTGCGGCCCGGCTGCTCTGGCCGAGGTGCTTGGCTGGAGCGGGATAGAGATCGAGCCCGAGGAGCTGGAGCCATCACTGTTCATCCCCGAGCGCAAGGGCACGCTGCAGGTCGAACTGGTCAGCCAGACCCGCCAGCATGATCGTGTGCCCTACCCCATCGACGGCAGCTTCGATGCCATCATGCAGGAACTTGAGGCCGGCAACCCGGTGCTGGTGTTCCAGAATCTGAGCCTGCGCTGGTGGCCCATCTGGCACTATGCGGTGATCGTCGGCTACGACCCGGAAAGCGCGCGCTTGATCCTGCGTTCCGGCGAACACAAACGACTGGAGACCGAGCTGGACCGCTTCCGCCGGACCTGGGATCGGGGCGATCGCTGGGCTATGGTCGTCACCCGGCCGGACCGGTTGCCGGCCACCGCCGAGGCCAACCGCTGGTTCCGCGCCGGTGCCGACCTGGAACAGACCGGTCGCGGCGAGAGCGCCCGGCAGGTCTTCGAAACCGGCCGTGAGCGCTGGCCAGGACATGCCGGGTTCCATCTGGGTCTGTTCAATCTGCATTATGCCAGCGGCGACCTGGATACCGCGGAAAATGCCATTCGTCAGGGTTTAAACCAGGCGGAAGGCAATCATGGCGTGCTCTGGAACAATCTCGCCGGACTGCTGATGCAGCAACGGGACTGGGATGCGGCCATCGACGCAGCCCAGCAGGCGGTTGCGTCGGGCGGACGTTTCATCGATACCTTCCAGCAGACTCTGGAGCAAGCTCACTGCCGCGGCGAACGGGCCTGCCTCGATCGGCTGGAAACGCAACAGGAGGAGTCCGAGTAATGGATACACAGACCCAAACCGAACTGGAGGCCGCCGCATTTCGCACGCTGGTGGCGCATCTGCGTGAGCGGAAGGACGTGCAGAACCTCGATCTGATGAATCTTGCCGGGTTCTGTCGCAACTGCCTGTCCAAATGGTATCTGGCCGCCGCCGAGGAACGGGGTATCGACATGGACTATGGGCAGGCCCGGGAAATTGTCTACGGCATGCCCTACGCGGAGTGGAAGGACAAGTACCAGAAATGACGCTGATCTCCGCAGCCGCCCTCGCTGACACCCTGGCCGCCAACCCCGGCTGGGTAGCCTTTGCGCTGTTCCTGCTGGTCTTCGTCGAGGCCCTGATCGTGGTGGGTTACCTGGTGCCGGCCGCGACAGTCCTGTTTTCGGTCGGCGCCCTGGCCGGCAGCGGCATCGTCTCCCTCCCGCTGGCCCTGGCCGGAACCGCTGCCGGTGCCACCCTGGGCGGCACGCTGAATTACTGGGTTGGCAGCCAGCTGCAGCATCGCCTGGACCGACTCTGGCCCTTCCGCCAGCACCCGGCGCTGCTACAGCGCAACCGGGATTTCGTCCACCGCCATGGCGGCAAGAGCGTGTTTCTTGCCCGTTTCAGCAAGCCCTTCCGACCCACCGTATCGGCGGTGGCCGGCGCCCTGGGCATGGACCGGCGGCGCTTTGCCCTGTTCAACCTCTGGGGTGCCATACTCTGGTCCTCCGCCTACCTGGGCGTCGGTTTTGGTCTGAGTCATTCAGTGGATTTTTCGCCGGCCCAGGCCATCGTGCTTTCACTGATCCTGCTCGGGGTCACCGCCGTCGGCATGCTGTTACTGGCGGTGTTGCGGCACAGACGGCTCAGTTCCGGGATACGCTGATCCACTCGTCCGACTGATCCAGGCTGCTATCCCAACCCTGCCCAACCCACGGCCCTGCCGGCAAGACAGTCATCGTCGTATTGCCGTTGACGAAAACAACATCCTGTCTCAAGCACACCACAGGCTTGTGCCATGCGTGGGCTGCTGCCAAGCTTGGCGCGGCTGCTGTTATGTTATATTATACCAAGTGAAATATTTGCATTCTTACAACACGCAAGAGGGTTCTCATGAAATCGCAAAAGTTTCTGGCCCCGGGGCTTAGCGCACTGGCGGTCGCCGCGCTCGTTTCATCCAATCATGCGGTTGCGCAGGATGACGCGCGCGGCAGCCAACTGGTGCTCTCCCCGGTGACCGTTAGCGCTGATCCGTTCGGTGACCGTTCGGTGGACGACCTGGTGTCGTCGACCACGGTGATCAGCGGTGACGACCTGGAACGGCGCCGGATTGGCGGAACCGTCGGTGACGTGCTCGAGGGCATTCCCGGCGTTGCCAACTCCGACTTCGGTCCGGGCGTTGGCCGCCCGGTGATTCGTGGTCTGCAGGGCTCCCGCGTGCTGGTGCTGGAGGACGGCATGCGCACCACCGACGTCTCCGCGGAAGGCGCCGACCATGCCGTTGGCGTGGATCCGCTGCGCGCGGAGCAGATCGAGGTCATCCGTGGTCCGGCGGCACTGATCTACGGCTCCGGCGCGGCGGGGGGTGTGGTCAACGTGGTCACCGATCGGTTCAGCCCGGTGATCCCCGAGAACTTTCGCGGGCGACTGGGTGGCAGCTACGGCATCAATGGTAACGATCGCCAGGGCCACGCCTCGCTCGATATCCCGCTGGGCACCAACTTCGCCATCCGTGGCGACATCAACGCCCGCCGCAGCTCGGATTTCGATATCCGGGGCTATCAGCTTTCCGACGGTCGCACGCGCAAGCGCGACAAGCTGATCAACAGCGACATCGAGAACGACAGCTATTCCATCACCGGCATGTTCTCCGGCGACTGGGGCTACGTCGGTCTGGGCTACAGTTACTGGGAAACCGACTACGGAATCCCGGAGAACTTCTTCCCTATCCTCCGCGATGAAGGCGGCTTCTCCGATGATTTCGAGCGGGTGTTCGCCGAGTCGGACACCTTCGACCTGCGCAGCGAAATCTACAATCCGTTCCCGGGCTTCTCCGCCGCTCGCCTGAAGGTCTCGTACACCGAGTTCGAACAGGAAGAGGTGGAATTCAAGTTTACGCGTGATCCGAGCCAGTTCGCTCGTGCGGTGGTCGAGGCCGAATTCGAAAAGGACGAACTGGACGTACGACTGGAACTGCTGCACGACCCGATCGCCGGCATGAACGGCGTCATCGGCTTCGAGTTTGTCGACACGGATTTCGAGGCCGATGATCCGCGTGGTGACGAACGCGGTTTCTACATTCGGCCTACCGAAACGCGCTCGTTTTCGGTGTTCAGCGTCCAGGAACTGCCCACCGAGTTCGGCAAGCTGGAATTCGGCGCCCGCGTCGGTCGGGAACGGTCCAGTACGGATGATGTGGTCGGATCACTCGTCAAGAGCACCTTCGACGCGGATGGCAAGTTAGTTCCGCTTCAGGAAAGCATCGGATCACGCAGCTTCACGCTGCTGAGTTTCTCGGTGGGCGCCCTGGTGGATGTCGGTCAGGACCACCATTTCCGCACCTCGCTGACCGCCACCGAGCGGGCACCATCCTCCGAGCAGCTCTATGCCTTCGGTCGCCATGCGGCCGCCGGTACCTTCGAGGTGGGTGACCCCGATCTGGACAAGGAAACCTATCTAAACTTCGAGGTGGGCTTCGATCGCCATGCCGGACCGATCCGCTATGACGCCACCGCGTTCTACAACCGGGTGGACGATTTCACCTACCTGGAGTCGGTGGACGACGGCACCGGCAACCCGGTCTTCGTCAACGATGTCGGCAAACGCGAGGGCAATCAGCGCAACCAGCTGGTGTTCAACGAACAGG
>SKGQ01000189.1 GCA_007117515.1 Ectothiorhodospiraceae bacterium
CGACTGCAGGGCCGCCTTGCCGCCCTTTGACATGGCCTTACGCCGGGCAAGGGCGAGCTCGCGCCCCGACAGACGTTCGGACCCCGATGTCGAATTACTCATGGCACTTCCTTCCGCTTGGCGTCAGCGAATCCGGATGGACCTGAATGCCGCGGCTGGCACCCGGCCAGCCGCGCGTGGATCAGCGACCGCGATCGACCACGAAAGCCATGCCCTGACTCTGGGCATAGTTGTCGTAGGCAAGAAACCGGACCAGGTGGCCGGGGTTGGCGCGACGGCATTCGTCGATCTCCGCCAGCACCGCTTCCACCGACTGCTCACCGAACATCGGCAGCTTCCACATGTACCAGTAATGGCCGAAAGCGTTTTCCTTTTCACTGTGTTCAATCGACGGATTCCAGCCCTGCGCCAGGCAGTACTGGATCTGACGCCGCACCTGATCAGCAGTCATCTCCGGCAGATAGGAAAAGGTTTCGTACTTCAATCCCTGCTTGAAACTCTGAACGTCGGACATGTCGGTCATCCTGTGTGTTGGTACTTTCGGTAGACTTGATCAGCGGGCAGGCCAGACGGCGCCCGCCGACCAGAGCCGCTACTTGTGCTGCACGTCCAGCTTGTCGACGGTATCGAATTCGAACTTGATCTCTTTCCACGTCTCCATGGCGATCTTGAGTTCGGGGCTGCTCTTGGCGGCCTCGGCAAGAATTTCCTTGCCTTCCTTCTCGATTTCGCGACCCTCGTTGCGGGCCTGAACGCAGGCTTCCAGAGCAACACGGTTGGCCGTGGCGCCCGGCGCGTTGCCCCAGGGGTGGCCCAGGGTGCCGCCACCGAACTGCAGCACGGAGTCGTCGCCGAAGATGTTGACCAGGGCCGGCATGTGCCAGACGTGGATACCGCCCGAGGCGACAGCAAACACACCAGGCATGGATCCCCAGTCCTGATCGAAGAAGATGCCACGGGAGCGATCTTCCGGCACGAAGGATTCGCGCAGCAGATCAATCCAGCCGAGGGTCGCGCCACGGTCGCCTTCCAGCTTGCCGACCACGGTGCCGGTGTGGAGATGGTCGCCACCGGACAGACGCAGGATCTTGGCCAGGACACGGAAGTGAATACCGTGTTTCGGATGACGGTCGAGTACGGCATGCATGGCGCGGTGGATGTGCAGCAGCACACCGTTGTCGCGGCACCAGTTGGCCAGGCCCGTGTTGGCGCAGAAACCACCGGTGATGTAGTCGTGCATGATGATCGGGGCACCGATTTCCTTTGCGTACTCGGCACGCTTGTACATCTCTTCCGGGGTCGGCGCGGTGACGTTCAGGTAGTGCCCCTTCCGCTCACCGGTCTCGGCCTCGGACTTGTGGATCGCTTCCATCACGAAGTCGAACCGCTGCCGCCAGCGCATGAAGGGCTGCGAGTTGACGTTCTCGTCGTCCTTGGTGAAATCGAGCCCACCACGCAGGCATTCATACACGGCACGGCCGTAATTCTTGGCGGAAAGACCCAGCTTCGGCTTGATCGTGCAGCCCAGCATTGGCCGGCCGTACTTGTTCATCACGTCGCGTTCGACCTGGATACCCTGCGGCGGACCGCCACAGGTCTTGACGTAGGCAATCGGGAACCGCACGTCCTCGAGACGCAGCATCCGGATCGCCTTGAAGCCGAAGACGTTCCCCACCAGCGAGGTGAACACGTTGACCATCGAACCTTCTTCGAACAGGTCGATCGGATAGGCGATGAACGCGTAGAAGGACTCATCATCACCTGGCACGTCCTCAATGGCGTACGCACGACCCTTGTAGTAATCGAGATCGGTGAGAAGATCGGTCCAGACCGTTGTCCACGTGCCAGTGGAAGATTCGGCGGCGACGGCAGCGGCGGCTTCCTCACGATCAATGCCCGGCTGCGGGGTGATCTTGAAACACGCCAGCAAATCGGTGTCGAGCGGCGTGTATTCCGGCATCCAGTATGTTTCGCGGTAATCCTTGACGCCCGCGGAGTACTTCTTCCCGGCCATTTGGCTTTCTCCTACGCGTTGGTTAATCGTGATGGTCCGCTAGGTTAGGAACGCGGAATCCTTATAACAAATAAATAATATAGATAGGATTGATTTATATTTATCTATGGGTTTCTTGTTTTCAGCGTGCCAGCCGGATTGTTCTTTATTGTTCTGATGCCCCGATTCGGCGCTGTCGAGCAATACTGGTAAGGCACCATATCTCAAAATTCTCTTCCGGCACATACGCGGTGCACAAAAACACGGGTGCTCCGAAATGAGGCGCCAACACTTCCTTAAATGATCGTCAATACGGGCCTGCGTCAGCTTTCCGTCTACGCCAACCAGGGCTTGACACAGCGTAACGGAATCCGCTGAACGATAGACTTGCCCACAAAGCGACGCGTCTCACGGCAACTTCCCCGAGTTTGCCCAAGCAATTCCTTACACAATGCTTTTTAATAATTGATAAATATGCAGTTTACGCTCCTTGGCCAATTCTTAATCAAACTGACCCAAGGCCTTGTCTGACAAGGTTAAGCGTCGCTTTCCAGACGTTCTTCCACAGCGTTATCCACAGGTTCTGTGAATAACTCACGGCGCTGCCAACCCAGGCTGGCGCAGGCGCCCATTGCTCCGCCGTGCGCTCCGCAGTGGCGGCGGACAACCTCCACCTTCCCTCACTCAGCCGCGGCTCATGCGCCAGCGTGATTGATCCAGATCAAAACATGACTTTAGATAACGTTGGACGATCCTTGCGGACGAGCAATGGGCTCGGCAACCATTCTTTATCCTGGTGATGGGGCTCCACTGATGGATGGCACAACGCAATACAATGAAAAAGTGGTCCGCCAGTTCGCGCTGGCGACGGTGGTCTGGGGCGTGGTCGGCATGGCGGTGGGTGTACTGATCGCCGCGCAGCTCATTTGGCCGGCTCTCAATTTCGACGTTCCCTGGCTCAGCTACGGCAGGCTACGTCCACTGCATACCAACGCCGTCATCTTTGCGTTCGGCGGCTCAGCGCTGTTTGCGACCGCTTACTGGGTCGTGCAACGCACCTGCCAGACGCCGCTGTTCGCGCCGAAACTGGCCTCCTTCACGTTCTGGGGCTGGCAGACAGTGATCGTGCTTGCGGCCGTCACGCTGCCTCTGGGCATCACCCAGAGCAAGGAGTACGCCGAGCTGGAATGGCCCATTGCGCTGCTCATCGCTGTGGTCTGGATCAGCTATGCGATCGTGTTTTTCGGCACCATCGTCAAACGCAAGGTCAAGCACATCTATGTGGCGAACTGGTTCTACGGTGCCTTCATCATCACCGTGGCCGTGCTGCATGTGGTCAACAATCTGGTGATACCGGTTTCCCTGACCAAGTCCTATCCGATCTACGCGGGTGCCGTGGACGCCATGGTGCAGTGGTGGTACGGCCACAATGCGGTGGGCTTTTTCCTGACCGCCGGCTTCCTCGGCATGATGTACTACTTCGTGCCCAAGCAGGCCAACCGGCCGATCTATTCCTATCGGCTCTCCATCGTCCACTTCTGGGCCCTGATTTCCATCTATATGTGGGCGGGCCCGCACCATCTGCACTACACGGCCCTGCCGGAATGGGCCCAGTCGCTCGGCATGGTGTTCTCGCTGATCCTGCTCGCACCCAGCTGGGGCGGCATGATCAACGGCATCATGACCCTGTCAGGCGCCTGGCATAAGCTGCGCACGGACCCGATCCTGAAGTTCCTGATCGTCTCGCTGTCGTTCTACGGCATGGCCACATTCGAGGGGCCAATGATGTCGATCAAGACGGTCAATGCCCTCTCCCACTACACCGACTGGACGGTGGGTCATGTCCACGCCGGCGCCCTGGGCTGGGTCGCGTTCATCACCTTCGGCGCGATATATCACCTGATCCCGAAGCTGTACGGCCGGGAACAGATGTACAGCGTCAAGGCCATAGAACTGCACTTCTGGGTCTCCACCATTGGCGTCGTGCTGTACATCGCCGCCATGTGGATTGCCGGCGTGATGCAGGGACTGATGTGGCGCGCCGTCAACGAGGACGGGACGCTGACCTACACCTTCATCGAGTCCCTGGTGGCCACTTACCCCTACTACATGGTGCGACTGCTCGGTGGCGTGCTGTTCCTGGGCGGGATGCTGCTCATGGCCTGGAACGTCTGGATGACCACGCGCCCGGTAGCAACCCGCGCAGAATCCACCACCGCCGTGCCGCAGGAGGGCTGAACCCATGGACCATTCCGTCATTGAGAAAAACATTGGCCTGATGGCGGTGCTGATCGCCCTGGTCATCAGTGTCGCGGGTCTGGTGCAGATCGTGCCGCTGATGTTCCTGAGCGAGACCACCGAGCCGCTGGAGGGCGTCGAGCCCTATGCCCCTCTGGAGTTCGCCGGTCGGGACATCTACGTGCGGGAAGGTTGCTACAACTGCCACTCGCAGATGATCCGCCCGTTCCGCGCGGAAACCGAGCGGTACGGCCATTACTCCCTGGCCGGGGAATTTGTCTACGACCGCCCGTTCCAGTGGGGATCAAAGCGCACCGGACCCGACCTGGCCCGGGTCGGGGGGCTCTACACGGATCTGTGGCACGAAATCCACCTGCTCAACCCGCGGGATGTGGTACCGGAATCCAACATGCCGGCCTATCCATGGCTGGCGGACCGCACCATCAATGGTGAACAGATCGCCGGGCGGATGCGCGCCCAGCAGCGCTGGCTGAATGTGCCGTACTCCGATGAACAGATCGAGAGCGCCGCCGAGGAAGTGGATGGCAAGACCGAGATGGAGGCCATCATCGCTTACCTCCAGGCCCTGGGTACCGCCGTCGAGCGCAACCGCTGAGGAAACAAGAGCATGGATATCAACACCTTGTACGGACTGCTGACCCTGCTGCTGCTGGTTCTCTTCATCGGCATCGTGCTCTGGGCCTATAGCGGCCGCCGGAAAAAGGATTTCGAAGAGGCAGCTCGCCTGCCGCTGGAGGACGAGCCAACGGACTCGTCGGACACTGATCACCGGGAGAACAAGAAATGAGCGCTTTCTGGAGCTGGTGGATCACGCTCATCGCCCTGGCCAACATACTGGCCTGCGTTTGGCTCATTCGCTGGACCGCAAGGAAACGGCCCGACGAAAAGCCTTCTCACGAGACAACGGGCCATGAGTGGGATGGACTGACCGAGTTGAACAATCCAATGCCGCGCTGGTGGCTCTGGCTCTTCTACATCAGCATCGTATTCGGCCTCATCTACCTCCTGCTTTACCCCGGGCTCGGCCGCTACGAGGGTTTGCTGGGCTGGTCGCAGTATTCCGCCTGGGAAGAGGAAGTGGAGTCAATGGAAGAGCGCACGGCGCCGCTTTTCGCGGAATTCGCCGAGCGACCGATTCCGGAGCTGGCCCGCAATGACGAGGCAATGCAGACCGGACGCCGCCTTTTCGGCAACAACTGTGCGGTATGCCATGGCGCCGATGGTGGCGGCCGCACAGGCTTTCCGAACATTGCCAACAATTACTGGCAGTGGGGGGGCGAGCCGGAAGAAATCTATGTCAGCATCCTCAATGGCCGTCAGGCGATGATGCCCGGGTTCGGCGGTGCCATGGATGACGATGCGGTCGAGGCCACGGCGGCCTATGTCTTCCATCTGAGCGGTCGTGAGGTGCCGGAAGACCTCATCAGCCGCGGTGAGGAGCATTTCGGCAACTACTGCGCCGCCTGCCACGGACCTGGCGGCGAGGGCAACAAGGCGCTCGGTGCACCCAATCTGACCCGTGACGAGTGGACCTATGGTGGCGGCATGGACTCGATCATGACCACCATCCGTGAGGGCCGTCAGGGGCGCATGCCTGCGCAGAAGGATCTGTTGGGCGAGGATCGCATCCACGTGCTGACAGCCTACGTCTACAGCCTGTCCATGGACCAACGGAACGAGCAGGACGATGAAGACGACGCCGAATAAGGCGTCGTTCCATCGCGGAGAGGAATGCATGTCTCAAGCAACCCATGAAAGCCGACAACAGCACCTGATCCAGCGCTACGGAACGACACTGTGGCCGTCGTTCCTGATCGCTGGCATCGCCAGCATCGCTTTCTTCGGCAACATCGACCCCGAGACGCTGCAAGTACAGACCCTGCCAGACTGGAATATCAGCCGCCTGGGGGGCTACACCATCGGCTTCTTCATGTTCTGGGCCGTTGGCCTAACATCCAGCGTTCTCAGCCTCGCACTGCGCGGGGCCGGAAACCAGGAGCAGTGATGACCGGTCAGGATCAGCAGAGCGACATGTACGCCGCCCGGGAGAAGATCCATCCCCGGGAAGTCGACGGCACTTTTCAGCGTCTGCGCCATCTGGCGGTAGTCGTGCTGCTTGGCATTTATTACGGCCTGCCCTGGCTGCAGTGGGATGGTCGCCAGGCGGTCCTGTTCGACCTACCCTCCCGCCAGTTTCATCTTTTTGCCCTGACCTTCTGGCCTCAGGATTTCATCTATCTGGCCCTGTTGCTGATCATCGCGGCGCTGTCGCTGTTCTTCTTCACTGCCCTGGCCGGACGCCTCTGGTGCGGCTACGCCTGTCCGCAAACGGTCTGGACCGAGGCATTCATCTGGATGGAACGCCTCACCGAGGGCAAGCGCCAGAAACGTCTCAAGCTGGACCAGTCTCCCTGGACACGGGAAAAGATTCTGCGTCGTGGCAGCAAGCACCTGCTGTGGATCGTCTTTGCGCTTTTCACGGGCTTTACCTTCGTCGGCTACTTCACGCCAATCCTGGATCTGGGCCAGGGTGTGCTGACACTGTCGCTGGGGTTCTGGGAATGGTTCTGGCTGCTGTTCTACAGCCTGGCCACCTGGGGCAATGCAGGGTTTCTGCGGGAACAGGTGTGCATCTACATGTGCCCCTATGCGCGCTTCCAGAGCGCCATGTTCGACCGCAACACCCTGATCATCTCCTACGATGAGGAGCGCGGTGAGCCGCGCGGCGGTCGCTCGCGAAAAGCAGATCCCAAGGCGCAGGGGCTGGGTGACTGCATTGACTGCAACCTTTGCGTGCAGGCATGCCCCACAGGCATTGATATCCGCGAGGGGCTGCAGTACGAGTGCATTGCCTGCGCCGCTTGCATTGACGCCTGCAACGGCGTCATGGACAAGATGGACTACCCCCGCGGCCTGATCCGTTATTCCACAGAGAATGCCATGGCCGGCAAGCCGGCCCGGATCCTGCGACCGCGCGTGGTGATCTATGCGGTACTGTTGCTGACCATCCTTTCCGGTGTGACTTATAGCCTGAGTCAGCGGGTTCCTCTTTCCGCCGAGGTACTGGCTGACCGTAACGTGGTCTATCGGGAAGTGGATTGGAGCACCATCGAAAACGTCTTCACGGTACGCATCCTGAACAAGGACCGCGTCGCCCACGATTACGCAATCCGCGTGGACGGCATTGAAGGCATCGCGGCGCAGGTGCGCGACGATCGCATCCGGGTAGAAGCCGGCAGTACCGACTCGGTGGTGGTCCGTGTTCAGGTTCCCCGCGACCAGATCGATGGACCCGGGCAACCCTTTCGCCTGATCCTCGAATCCCTGCAGGATCCGGACATCCGGAACGTCAACACGGCCCGTTTCAACGGTCCTCGCGACTGATCTGTCAAACCACAGCGGTAAGGAACAGAACCATGGCTGACGCCAACAAACGCCCCTGGTATCGCGAATTCTGGCTCTGGTTTGTGTTCGCGCCACCGATGGCATCCATCGTCCTCGGTCTGAGCTTGCTCGGGACAGCCATCATCAACGCCGACAGCATGGTGGTGGACGACTATTACCAGGTGGGACGCGCCCTGCACAGGACCCAGGGAAAGGAGATCCGGGCAGCCACGATGGGGTTAAATGGCCAGCTTGTACTGGACCGGGAGCACGGTGCAATCACCCTGCGGCTGCAGGGCAATCAGGAACTGCCCGAGACCCTCAGCCTGGAGTTATCCCACGCCACCCATGCCTCCCGGGACATGGAGCTGACCCTGCAGCGCGACAGCACCGGGCTTTACCGGGCTGATGCTCAGCGTCCCATCAGTGGCCGTTACTACCTGCGGCTGGCCTCCGAGGCCGACGGCTGGCTGATCGTTCGTGACATGGATCCAGAGCAGCGGGAACTGTCTCTGGACACGGGAAGCGGCGACGACGCATGAGCCATGACTGCTACCACTGCGGCGAGCCAGTGCCGGCGGACTGCGACCTGCAGATCACCCTACGGGGAGAGGCACGGCCGGTGTGTTGCAGTGGCTGTCATGCCGTCGCCTCAATGATTCTTGGCGCCGGTCTTGATGACTTTTATCGGTTCCGGCCCGCTCCCACCGGGCGACCGGAGGACCTGGTGGCCGGCGAAGAGAGTCGCTATGCCCGATTCGATGAAAGTCGCGTACAGCGAGATTTCGTGTATCGCGACGGCAATGGTGACTGCGAGGCATCGCTTCTGATCGAGGGCCTCTACTGCACCGCCTGTGGCTGGCTGATCGAACGCAGCCTTGGCGATGCCGCAGGGGTGCGCGAAGTCCGGGTCAACCCCGCCACCGGTCGTGCGCTGCTGCGCTGGGACCCCGAGCAGGTGCGGCTCAGCGGACTTATGGCCCATATGGGGCGCCTTGGCTACCGGCCTCATCCGGTATTACCCGGCAGCGGCAGCACGCAGGCCATGAAAGAAAAGCGCAGTGCCATGCGACGGCTTATCGTCGCCGGGCTGGGCATGATGCAGGCAATGATGTTCGCGGTTGCCTTGTATTTCGGCCAGTACCACGGCATGGATCCGGATCACATCCAGTTCCTGCGCCTGGTGAGCATGCTGGTGGCGACACCCGTGGTGCTATACGCCGGAATGCCGATATTCCTTGGCGCCATCCGCGATCTCGGAAATCTGCGGCCAGGCATGGACGTGCCGGTTTCGCTCGCCATCGGTACCGGCTATTTCGCCAGTGTCTGGGTAACCTTCACCGGCGGACCGGAAGTGTATTTCGACTCGATAGCCATGTTCACCTTCTTCCTGCTGGTGGCCCGCTACGTGGAGATGGGCGCCCGACATCGGGCCAATGCCACCAACGATGCCCTGGCCCGACTGGTGCCGGACACCGCGGTGCTGCTGCAGGATGGAGATGTCGAACGGGAGGTGCCGCTGCAGGACCTGGAGGTCGGCGACCGGGTCGTCGTACGTCCCGGGGCAACGATACCCGCTGACGGCGTTGTCCTTGAGGGGCACAGTTCCATTGACGAATCCATGCTTACCGGGGAATCCGATCCTCAGGCCTGCGGACCTGGCCGCCAGATGATCGGCGGCAGCGTCAACCTCCAGGGCCGGCTGGTATTGCGCATCCAGCATGTCGGCCAGGACACCGTGGTCTCTCAGATTGGCCGCCTGCTGCGGCGTGCCCAGGCGGAACGCCCTGCAATGGCCCGGCTCGCCGACACGGTCGGCCGATGGTTCGTCAGTGTCGTACTGGTGGCGGCAGCCTCGGTTGTCGCC
Source organism: Ectothiorhodospiraceae bacterium (assembly GCA_007117515.1). GTDB lineage: Bacteria > Pseudomonadota > Gammaproteobacteria > Nitrococcales > Aquisalimonadaceae > Methylonatrum. The sequence goes on from SKGQ01000189.1 coordinate 9,504, forward strand.
ATCTGGTGGCACATCGACCCTGCCATGGCATTCCCGGTCACCCTGGCGATGCTGGTCGCGACCTGCCCATGCGCACTGTCGCTCGCGACGCCGACGGCCCTGGCCAGCGGCACCAACCGAATGGCGGCCGACGGCCTTCTGATCACGCGCGCCGATGCACTGGAGAGCCTGGCACGGACCACCCATGTAGTGCTGGACAAGACCGGTACCCTGACCGAAGGACGCCTCAGCCTGGTGCAGAGTCGGCTGCACCGGGAAGTTCCGGAAGCACGTGCCCTGCGCATTGCCGCCGCACTTGAACGGCATTCACTGCATCCACTTGCCCAGGCGTTCCCGGGTAACGGCAAGCTCCCGGCAACCCGGGACGTGCAGGAAATCCGGGGGGCCGGCCTCGAGGGCATCGTCGACGGCCGCCGCTACCGTATCGGCCGTCCCGACTGGGCGCTGCAGCCATCTGGCATCAAGCCTCCCGCTTTTCTGGCCACGGAGGCCTGGGTCGTACTGGCCGACGAGGAGGGATTGCTGGCCAGTTATCGCGTATCGGACCGACTTCGGAGCAATGCTCCTGCTGCCGTTTCCCGCCTCAAGGAAGCCGGGCTGAGCGTGGAAATCGCCAGCGGCGATGCGCCTGGCCCCGTGGAGGAGACGGCACGGAGGCTCGGGATTCCCCGGTGGCATGCACGACTGAGTCCGGAGGACAAACTGCAGCGCCTGCGGGACCTTCAGGATGCGGGCGCCGTGGTGTTGATGGTCGGCGATGGCGTCAATGATGCACCGGTGCTGGCCGGCGCCAATGTGTCGGCGGCGCTGTCTGCAGGCACAGCCCTCGCACAGACGAGTGCCGGCATGGTGCTTCTGGGAGAGAATCTGGAACGGTTGCCGGAAAGCGTCTCCACCGCCCGCCGGACACTGCGCGTTATACGGCAGAATCTGGCCTTGTCCGCGACCTATAATGCCAGCATGCTGCCACTGGCGGCGATGGGGCTTATCCCCCCCTGGCTCGCCGCCATCGGCATGACCCTCAGCTCGGTGGTCGTGGTGCTGAATGCCCGCCGCCTGAATCGACATAGCGGCAACGCGGAAACCTGTCCGGTGCCGGCGCTGCAGACAAGAGGTGCCGCATGAACGCGATCCTCATATCAATCCCGATCAGCATAATCCTGGTGGCAATTGCGATCTGGCTTTTCTTCTGGGCAGTACGAAGCGGCCAGTACGACGATCTGGATTCACCTGCTTACTCGATCCTGCTCGACGAAGAAGAACGACGCAGACGGTCGAAGGAAAAGGACAATGAATCCAAGGATGAGCGCGGGGAGTGATCGCGGAACTGACCCTCGTTGCTGCCTTTCTCGTGGGGCTGGCTGGCAGCACCCACTGCCTGGGAATGTGCGGTGGCATTGCCGGTAGCCTCGGGGCCGGCATTGAGGGTTCCTCGCGCCACCGTCGTTGGCTGATGGCGCTGAGCTTCAATCTGGGTCGCATCCTCAGCTACGGAGTGCTCGGCGCGCTGGTAGCGCTTCTGGTTGCCGCTATTGGCTACGGCGTCGCAGCACCGCAATGGGGCATTTTCCTGCGCCTGGTGACCGGCGCGGTCTTCATCGCGATCGCCTGCCAGCTACTGCTTGACTGGCAGGGACTCCGCCGGATCGAGGCACTCGGTGGACGGGTCTGGCGCCACATCGCTCCCCTGGCGCAACGGCTGATGCCGGTGCGCTCGCCCGTTCAGGCGCTGGCCCTGGGTGGACTCTGGGGCTGGTTGCCCTGCGGCCTGGTGTACACCGCCCTGCTGGCAGCCGCCGGATCCGGACAACCGCTGCAGGGCGCCGCCATCATGCTGAGCTTCGGCCTGGGCACCGTCCCTGCGATGACGGGCGTTACCCTGTTCGGGCAGGCAATTCGTCGCTGGCGCACCGGTATTCGCGGGCGGCAGATCACCGGGCTGTTGCTGCTCGCCTTCGGTGTCTGGACCATGGCGACCCCGGTAATGCATCTGTTCTCCGACGGGCACCACGGGCACGACACACATCACGGCCATGAGACGACGCCAACCGAACACCGGCTCGAGGATTGAACCGTGAACCAGCGGCAAGACACGCCCCGGACCAACGGCGGCACGTCCCTGATCACGACCATGCTGCAGTTTCTCGGGTCGATGAATCTGGCAATCACCTTGCTGATCGTGCTGGCGATCGCCTCAGTCAGCGGCACGATTCTGCAGCAGAATCAGCCTTATCCAGACTATCTCGAACAGTTCGGTCCATTCTGGTTCGACATTTTCCGACGTCTCGGCCTGTTCGATGTCTACAGCGCCGGCTGGTTTCTGGCCATCCTCGCGGCGCTGCTCCTGTCCACGAGCGTCTGCCTCTGCCGCCGCGCCCCCGGAATGCTGCAGCAGATGAACCGATACCGGGAACACCACCAGGTGCGCTCTTTGCGGGCACTGGCTCACCACCGGGAATGGTCGGTTCCAATGGCAGCCGCAGACACGGCCGCCATCGCCGCCGACGTTCTGCGGTACCAGGGTTATCGGACACGACTCAGGCCCAGGGGAGAGGCCCGCCTTCTGGCCGGTCTCGCCGGCCGCAGTAACCGGCTGGGATATGTGGCGCTGCACCTGGCCATCGTGGTGATCGCCATCGGCGGTCTGATGGATGCCAATCTGAGCCTCAAGTTCCGGGAATGGCGTGGCGATGTGGTTACGGAGACCCGGGCCCTGCCGATCAGCGAATTGCGCAGCGAGAGCCGTCTGCCTGCGGGACGGGACGCATTCCGCGGCATTGTCACGATTCCGGAGGGCGAACGCGCCAGCGTTGCCTTCCTGCAACTGCGCGATGGTTATGTAGTGCGGGAACTGCCTTTCGAATTACGCCTGGAGGCATTTCGCGTGCTGCGCTATGCCAGTGGAGAGGCCCGCGCCTATGAGTCCGATGTGGTGCTCAACGCGCCGGACCTGGACGAACCCCTGCGCCGCACCATTCGCGTCAACGAACCCTTGCAATACGGCGGCTATACGATTTTCCAGGCCGGCTTCGGCGACGGCGGTTCGGACCTGAATCTCAGGGCCTGGCCGCTGGCCGGCAATCCCCGGCAACCACTGGAACTCGATCTGCGCACGTTCGGCGAGCAAGGCCTGAGCATCGATGGCCAGCAGTACCAACTGCAGATCACGGATTTCGAGGCGCACAACGTCCAACCCGATGGTATTGACGGGACCGGCCGCACCAAGGTGCGCGATGTGGGTCCGCGGGTCCGATACCAGATCCGGGACAGGTCCGGGAATCAGCAGGAATTCGAAAGTTACATGCTGCCCATGACGCTGGAAGGGCAACCTTATTTCGTCACAGGGGTGCGGGCGCCTGACTCGGCGGATTTCCGTTACCTGCACATCCCGGCCGATCAGCATTACAGCCCGGCTCGCTTTACCGCGCTGGCGAGCCAGCTGGGGGATCCCGAACGGCGCGCTGAAATCGCCGGCCAGGCTGTACACACCCTGCTTGGTGACGCCGCCGAGGACTATCCGGTGAGCACCGCGCATCTGACGAGGTTGACTGCGGAACTGCTTGCCGCACTTGCCGAGGGGGGCCAGCAGTCCATGCACCACCTGCTGCGGGAAAGGGGCGAAGCTCCGGATCAGGCAAGCCCGCCCGCAGGGCTACTCGAACGCGGCGTTGATGAGGCAATGATTGCGGCGTATCGCCAGGCGCTGGCAGAAAGCGGAGACGACCCGGAGCGCTCCCTGGATGCCAACGATTCCGAATTCCTGCGCCACAGCATGGCGACAATTCCAGCACTGGAACGGTTTGGAGCCCCTGTGTTTCTCGAACTGAACGGCTTCGACCTGCGTCAGGCCAGTACCCTGGAGATCACCCGCTCGCCCGGGAAACCCGTGGTCTACGCTGGATTTCTGCTCCTGAGCCTGGGATTGTTCCTGACCTTCTTCGTCACCTATCGTCGCAGCTGGTGCTGGATTCAGCCTCGGGAAGACGGTGCCACCCAGGTGCTGCTTGCCGGCACCTCAGCCCGGGACAACCCCGGGCAGGCCGAACATTTTCAGACACTCGCAGCACGACTCGAGACGCGGCTTCAGGCCGCACGGCAATCGCCGCAACGAAGCGATAGCGAAAATCCTGCCTGAAGCGATTTGAATGCCGTAGTACCCTTAAGGAAACACTGATTTATTAGCGCCCCTGCGTTGGAGTCCGCATTTTTTCCGAGGCAAGGCGCGCTGCGCAGCCCCGCAGTCATTCTGCGGTCAAGCAGCGCAACGCAGCAATCGGGAA
>SKGQ01000078.1 GCA_007117515.1 Ectothiorhodospiraceae bacterium
CGGTAACGCGCGGTACTGCGCGAGGACGTCATCCTGCAACTCAACGCCAAGCCGGTAGTTCCGGGCGGACACCGCGCTGTAGCGCACACGGTTGCTGATGCGTTGCTCGCTGGTGACGTGGTACTCGCTGTTGACCCGCGCCGTGATATCCATCTGCAATGGCATATCAAGGGCGATCAGCCAGCGCCGGTTATGCGGCTCCAGCGTCACCGTGTAGCGTATCTCGCCGGCCAGCGGCTGCATCACCGGCAACACGGGGTGATTGTCCTCGCGCTGCGTCCACCGTCGACCGTCGTAGTCAGGCAGCACGGGTCCCCGCCAATAGCGTTCGCGGGGTTGCGGCACCTCGTCGTCGAACTCCACGCGAAAGGCGACCGCGTCCGACAGGCTCAATTCACTGATGCTGCCCGGTTCCATCTGCTCGCTGAGGCCGCTGGTGGCCGTGCGGTCCGTGTCGGGCATGCTCCACAACGGTCCGGGCAGGCGGGGAAACAGCAGGAATATCACCAGCATGATGGGCAGGGCCTGCAACAACATCGTGCCGGCAAGGCGGCCGTGTTCCAGCGGGGCGCTGCCGCCGCCTGGGCGGTTGGCGCTGATCAGCAGCGTGCTCATGGCCCAGACCAGCAACAGCATGTAACCGAACATGGGCAGCGACTGGACGTACAGCAACTGGGTCACGATCAGGAAATAACCCAGGTAGAGCGCAACATTGGTATCGCGCCGCTGGCGCAGTTCCAGCAGCTTCAGGCCCAGCATGGCCGAGAGGATCGCGACCCCGGCGTCGAGTCCCAGCAGGGTGCCATAGTTGAGGAATATACCGGCGGTGGCTGCAACGGTGGCCAGTAACAGCAGGCCGCGATGTGGCAGTCGGAAACCACGTCGCGCCACCAGGTAGCGCCACAGCGCACAACCGATGAAACCCGCCGTGATCCAGACCGGTAGTCGCACGGCATGGGGCAGGGCCACGGCCGACAGGGTCAACAGCAGGAAAGCCAGGGTCCGGTGGGGCAACAACTGGGTCACGGCCGCGGGATGGCCGTTTCTGCCGGCTCGCCGGAACATCAGTGCCCGGCTCCAGGATGGCGTGCCAGCGCTTCCAGGCAGCCTCTGCGGTGGGCGGGACCGAGCGCCGGTTCCAGCGTGGCGCCCGGAATGCGCAGGCCGTAGGGAATGGCCGCGCGATCACAGTCCAGTACCCAGCGACAAAGACGTGACAGACGGCCCTCGGCATCCAGACCGGCGAGTTGGTGCCAGTCCAGCCAAAGCTGGCCGCGATCATCATTGCCGAACATCTTGGTCTGCAGCTCCATGCCACGTGCCCAGTTGCGCCAGTCCAGCTGGCGCAACGAATCGCCTGTCTGGTAGCGGCGCAGTCCGGAGAAATCTTCTTCACCAGTGCCTGCGCTCACACCCTCACCATCGCCGCTGCCGCCAGCTGGCGGCGGCACGGGTCCGGATTCCGGACTGGGATAGACCAGGCCGTGTTGATGCAGGCGCGGCCAGGACCAGGCGCGGAACAGGCCCCCGGGAAACTCGCTGTACAGGCGCATCAGCGGGATGGCTTGTACGCCGCGTTGCGTCTCACTGACGGGCAGAGAGACGCGGCGACTGCCGGCAGCGGGCACATCGACAGCTGCCGCTTCGCCACGGCCCAGGCGGCAGACCAGGCCGAAGCGCGGACGGCCAGTCGGGCAGGAGAGTTCGATCGGGAAATACAGGGTATCGCCGGCGAATACGGGTTCCGGGCGCTCGGCACGCAATTTCAGGCCAAGCAGATTGCGGACTGTGTGGATCATGGCCACCGTGCCCAGGCCGGTCAGCAGAAACGCCAGCAGGTAGGCCATGTTGTTCATGTAGTTGACGGCGCCGAGCCAGATCGCCACGACCATGGCAACGAACAGGAGGCCGCCACGGCTGGGCAGGATGAAGATGCGTCGATAGCCGAGACGCACGGTTTGATCCGCGCTGCCGAGCCGATGATCGAGCCAGCGGTTGGCCAGACTCCGCACTGAGGTGACAAGGCCGGTCATCAGGGCACGGCGACCGCCGTCAGAAGTTGCTCCATTGCCGACGCCCGATCAGCGTCCGAACGGGCCGAGACCTCCAGTCGATGACTCGCGACAGACGGCAGCACCGCCTGGATGTCTTCCGGCAGTACCGCCGAACGTCCATCCAGCAGGGCCCATGCCCGTCCGGCGCGCAGCAGGGCGAGGCCTGCGCGGGGCGAGAGGCCGCTGCCGTAATCGCCGCTGCTTCGGGTGTGCGCGAGCAGGGCCTGCACGTAATCCACCAGCGCGTTGGAAACAAACACCGCTTCCACCTGAGCCTGCAGGTCCTGCAACTGTGCCAGATCGAGTACCGGTTCCATTTCCGCGAGCATGTGACGCCGATCCCTGCCGCGCAGCAATTCGTGTTCCGCCTCTCGGTAAGGGAAGCCTAGATGGATACGCATCAGGAACCGGTCGAGTTGTGACTCCGGCAGGTCGAAGGTGCCGAGTTGACTGACCGGGTTCTGGGTGGCGACGACAAAGAACGGGGCGGGCAGGGGTCGGGTGCGCCCGTCCACGGTCACCTGGCGCTCTTCCATCGCTTCGAGCAGTGCGCTCTGGGTTTTTGGCGTGGCGCGGTTGACCTCGTCGGCCAGCAGTAATTGCGTGAATACCGGCCCGGGATGAAAGCTGAAGGTGCCGGATTCCCGCTCGAAGATGCTGGCCCCGGTGATATCGGCAGGCAACAGATCACTGGTGAACTGCACGCGCTGGAACTGCAGTCCGAACAGCGTCGCCAGCAGGTGCGCCAGCGTGGTCTTGCCGACGCCCGGCAGGTCCTCTATCAGCAGGTGACCACCAGCCAGCAGACAGGTCACCGCCAGACGAAGCTGGTGCTGCTTGCCGAGTATCACGGTCTCGCCTTCGGAGAAGACGCGGGCTAGCGGTGATGGCGGGTGCGGCTGCAGGGCAGTTCTGATCGCCAAGGGTGGGTCTCCCATTGCTGAGGGTTTAGCGCAGCAAGCGGCTGCCGCAGCATTGAGCACGACGGCCGGGTTTTGGCCGTCGTGCTCAATCATACATGGAGGGACCGGTTGCCCGGTAAACGGTTCAGGCGGCGATTGGACGGCTGCCGGCAGGGTGCAGGAATCGGCGTGCATAGCGCGCTTCGAGGTGGCGCAGGTCCAGCAGCAGGAACAGGTCTGCGACCTGGAAGTCAGGATCCAGGCAGGGTTCGCCGCCGACCTGGGCACCGAGGGCCAGATATGTACGGATCAACGCCGGCAGTTCAAAGTTCATGGGCGGAGTATCGATGTGCGCCGGGACCGGCACGCGCGGCTCAACTCGCAGGGCCTCCGGGGCCATGTGGTTTGCGCGAAGCTGGTGCATGATTGCCAGTGCACCGGCACCCTTATCTCGGACCGAGATGCTGGCGCAGCCGATGAGAAAGTCGTACCGGTGGCGACGGACAAATTCGGCCAGGGCACTCCATAGCAGGACCAGCGCCGGTCCGGCACGATACGCCGGGTCGACACAGGTACGACCGATTTCCAGTTTGCGACCCGGCAGGGCGTGGATCGCGTCCATGCGGAATTCGCCGGCCGAATAGAAACCGCCCGCACGGCTGGCTTGCCAGCCTTCCAGAATACGGGTGCAGGCGACGATGTCCTTTTTACCGTGGTCACGCACCACAAGATGGCGGCAATAGGGATCGAAGTCGTCCGTATCACGGCCCGGGAGCGTCGTGTGCAGCGTTGCACCCATCTCGGTGCCGAAGACTCGGTACCGTAGTGCCTGGGACGCTTCTATTTCGGCCTGGGACCGGGCCAGTCCCGCCGAGAGTTGCCCCTC
>SKGQ01000107.1 GCA_007117515.1 Ectothiorhodospiraceae bacterium
CCGGTGAGTAATGCGGCAATGATCCCCAGCCTCGTGGGCATCGGTCATATCCCGGTCTGGTTGCCGGCCACGGAGCTGACGGACGGTCACCCGGAGGTGCACGAGAGCTGGGATTTCACCTCCGATAGCCTGTCTCTCTGGCTGGCGGCAACCCTGGGTGCTGAAGAGCTGATTCTGATTAAATCGACGGACCCGCCCGGTGGTCATCCGGCTATTCAGCAATTGGCTGACCGCGGCATTGTCGATGCGGCTTTCCCTGCACTGCTGGCCAGATTCCCGATGTCGGTTCGCGTTCTTGGCCCGGCGCAGTTGCCGGCCCCGAACGCACCGCTCTAGGGAGACACTGATTTATTCGCATGCTTGCCTAAGCCCCGGCCGGTTTTGGCCCCTGGCTGTGTTGCGCTACCGGCCCGGTAGCTCGGGCTACCGAACCGGCACCGCGTCTTGCCAGATGACCAAAACCGGTCTCGGGCGCAGACGCGGGAATAAATCAGTGTTTCCCTAGAAAATCTTCATCCGTTCATGGCGCTGCGGCATTGACGGGACTTGCGTAAATCCGGGCAACGGCCTCGCGAACGCGGGCTGGATTCAGCGTGCCGCTGCGATCACCGTTGCACAATCCACCGCGAAAACCGAGGTAGTCGGCACCGTACGGCGCCAGCGCGGGAATATCGGCAAGCCGCAATGAGCCTGCCAGACCGGTGAGCAGGCCGTTGGACCGACTCCTGCTGACAAACGTGGCCAGTTCCCGGCCGTCAAGCAGTTCGGGAAGTGCGCCGCGGGTCTTGTCTTCGGTGTCGAGCATGGCGCCGGCAAAGCCCGCCGCCGCCAGCGCCGCCAGTGTTTCCCGATCCGGAACGCCAAAATCGGCCAGCCAGACCGCCACCAGGCGATAGCGCGCCGCGAGGGGTGCGAGAACCTCAAGGTACCTGGCCAGGCGGGAATCGGCATGCAGACCGACCTTGACGAAGTCCACGCCACAGTCCCCGATGCTGCTGACCCTGTCGGACAGGCCATGTGACGGATGGGGCGTGTCACCGATGGTGGCGCTGGTCAGCGCGCGGCCATCGACCCGTTGCACGGCGGCCCGAATCACCGATGCTTCCACCGCGCCCAGGGCGCCGTGGCTCGGTTCCTTCATGTCGATGAGCCCAACGCCGGCATCAAGCACGATGTCGACCTCGTCCAGATCGCGCACGCTGGCTAGCAGGTTCAGTCGCTCGCGTGAGTCTGCCGCCATGTGTCCACTGCCTCCATCAGCCAGCCCCAGGCTTCAAGCTCCTCGACACCGGCGGTCTTGTCGATCGCAATGCGTAGATACTCCAATTCACGCTCCACCTTTTCGCGGTCGAGCATATGCAATCGACTGACCAGGATCGATGCCTCCAGCACCGCGGCCTGGGCGCGGTTAAGACCGGGGAATGGCGCGTGGCTGTAAGTGCCAAGCACGCGACCGTAGAAGTGCGGCCGTTGGTCGTCCTCCTCCAGTCGGTGCAGATCCAGTTCGGTGTGACTCAGGGCCGCTGCCAGTCGGAACCCCGCTATCTGATTCGCCGGTTCCACCGGCCAGTCCCGCCGGCCGGTCAGCGCCCCTGCCATGATCCGGGTGTCGGTGATGGCATTGACAGTGACCGTGCGCTCGCGGTGAAGGTTCTGCAGCGTGCGCGAGGGATGAAATGGCGCCAGCAGCATCTCGTCGTCCACCAGCCGGACGCCCAGTGGCGCAATGTGCGGCGAGCCATCGGCGTTGCGGCTCACCACCACGGTTTCCAGGATGCGCTGTGCTGTCGTGTTGCCCATGGGCGTGTGGTTCCGGATCGAATCTTCTGTCAGGGCCGCTAGTCTAGGGAAACCCTGACGTGTTCGCACGCCTGTCCCGAGTCCACCTTTATTCCGAGGCTAGGGGTCGTCTCCCGAGACGATCGATGCGTGCCCGAGGCGCGGTCTTGTCGAAAGCCAGACGACGACCCTGTCCCGCCTATCGAGCCAGCCTCACTGCCGTTATACTGAGCGCCGTCCGCGTCGCCCACGTCGGTCAGGCAGACAATAAAAGGGCCTGTAGCTCAGTTGGTTAGAGCAGGGGACTCATAATCCCTTGGTCGTTGGTTCGAGTCCAACCGGGCCCACCATTAAAAACAATAGCTTGCATTGATACCCTTGATCCGTGTCTTGCTCAATGCCTCGTCATGTAAGCACTATGTAAGCAATTTCACTCTCTCGGAAAGGGGTTGGTGACCTCCCCCCTCTGAGATTGAGAAGCTATATGCAGCGCTCTCGACGCCCTCGCCAGAGCGCTTGTCGGCCGCTGCGGCGCCGCCTTCGTCACGACCGTCAAGAACTCGAACGCTCTCTCATTGGTTTCTTTGGGGTTGAGGGGGTAAAAAGCGGCCGTGGTAGTGTTGAAAAATTCCTGTGCCCATTTGTAGTGGTCAAGTAATTTCGGACACCTCGATGGGTGTTTTTACCGTCCATTTCCGCTCGTAGGCGTTGGGCGACAGGTAGCCCAAGGTCGAGTGCACTCGGCGCTCGTTGTAGAAGCCGAGGATGTAGTCGGTGATGTCCCGAGCGGCCTCGGTGTGGTTGGCATAGTCGCGCCGCCAGACGCGCTCCATCTTCAGGTTCAGGAAGAAGCGCTCGGCCACGGCGTTGTCCCAGCAGTTGCCCCGGCGGCTCATGCTCGGCCGGGCACCGTGCTGGGCTAACAGGCGCCGCCAGGCGTCGCTGGTGTACTGACAGCCCTGGTCAGAGTGCACCAACAGTCCGGGCGCAGGCTGCCGACTCTGCAGCGCCATGCGCAGCGCACTGCAGGCCAGTTCGGCATCGATCCGCCGGGCTGTGGACCAGCCCACCACCTTGCGATTGAACAGATCCAGCACGGCCGCCAGATACGTCCAGCCCGTGCGAGTCCGGACATAGGTGATATCGGTGACCCAAGCTTCGTTGGGGCACGAGACCTGGAACTGCCGATCCAGGTGGTTCTCCACCACCGGTGCTGTCGCATCCCGTTGAGTCGTCACCACGAACGCCCGCTTCCACACCGGACGCAGCGCCTGCTCCCGCATCAAGCGGCGGATCCGATAACGTCCCACGGCAACCCCGTCTGAACGCAGCGCCTCCCGCACGCGGCGACTACCGTAGGTGCGGCCCGATTGCTCGAACACCGTCTGCACCCGCTGGCCCAAAGGACACATCTTGCGGGAACGCCGCCGTCGCATCTGCGCCGTGTAATAGCCGGAACGGCTGGTATCCAGAAGCCGGCAGGCCCGCATCACTGACGCCTCCTTCGCCAGAACCGTGATGCAGCGATGCATCACTTCAGTTCCCGGGCGAAGAAGGCCGATGCCTTTTTTAGCAGGGCTTTATCCTCCCGCAGCCGGCGATTTTCCTCCTCCAGTTCCCGAATCCGGCGTTGCTCTGCCGTCAGTGGCAGGCCATCGCCAGCCCCGCCGGAGCGATCTGCCTTGAGCTGTTCGACCCAGCGCCGGATCGCCGTCTCGCCCACGCCCGTATCTCGCGATACTTGCGGCACGCCCTGGCCTTCGTCCACGACCATCCGGGCAACCCGAAGCTTGTACTCCGGCTCAAACTTCCTGCGTCCCATATCTCAACTCCTCGATGTGGATGCTCATCATTCCACCCATCGAGGTGTCCAGGAAAATTAGACCAGCACACTGCACCGGGGGAAGTCCAAGGTCCCTTAAAACCGTCCGTGGAAACGGGGTAGAACCCACTTGTCGTTGCGCCAGATCGAAGCGAAGTGGAAACGACCGCCGATCCAATGGCACGCTGCCAAAGCGCAACTCGCCATCCAGTTCGGGGAACGGTTCA
>SKGQ01000120.1 GCA_007117515.1 Ectothiorhodospiraceae bacterium
CCCGGTAGCTATGGCTACCGAACCGGCACCGCGCCTTGCCAGATGACCAAAACCGGTCTCGGGCGCAGGCGTGTGAATCGGTCAGTGTCTCCCTAAGACCTATTCCCGCGTCTGCGCAGCGAGCGCATCCAGGAATGCGCGATTCTCCTCGGGGCTTCCCACGGTCACGCGCAGGCAGTCATGCAGCAGGGGATGACTGCCGTCGAGGCATTTGATCAGTACGCCGGCATCACGCAACGCTGCATGAATCGTGGCAGCCGTTCCGGGGCGGGTTCGGAAGGTGAGGAAATTGGCTCGACTGGGCCAGACCCTGGCAACCACGGGCAGGCGTTCCAGTTGCGCGAAAAGCAGTTCGCGATCAGCCCGAATCCGGGCGGTCTGCTCCTGCAGCAGGGCCGCGTTGTTCAACGCGAACTCAGTACTGCACTGGGTCAGCACATTGATGTTGTAAGGCAACCGGCACTTCTCCAGCTCCCGGATCCATGCCGGATGCGCGACCAGATATCCCAGTCGCAGGCCGGCCAGCCCCATCTTCGACAGCGTCCGCATCACCAGCAGCTGCGGCTGCTCCACCACCTGGTCAACGAAACTTTCGCCGCAAAAGGCATGATAGGCCTCGTCCACTACCACCACACCAGGCGCCAGCTCGAGGATTTCCCTGACCTGCTCGGCATCGAAGACATTGCCGGTGGGGTTATTGGGATAGGCCAGATAGATGATCGCCGGCTGCTGCTCGGCGATGGCAGCACGCATTGCCGGCATATCCAGCGCAAAGTCCTCATCCTGCAGTGGAACCTCGATAAAGGCCATGCCGGTAAAGCCGGCGATCAGTCGGTACATGGCAAAGCTCGGCCCCGGGCTGAGCACCGCGCGCGACTGGCCGCCAAGCGCCATGCCCAGGAGCTGAATCAGTTCATCTGAGCCGTTGCCGAGCAGCAGCTCCGCGGCTTCCGGCAGAGCCTGACTGCGACGCAGTGCCTGCTTCAATTCCGCTGCCTGTGGATCCGGGTAGCGGTTGATTTCGGCATGCCGCAGGGCATCAAGCCATTGCTCCCTTACCGCCTGCGGCCAGACGTAGGGATTCTCCATGGCGTCGAGCTTGACCAGACCACGGGCAGGTGGCACGTGGTAGGCGCGCATGGCCTGCACCGCCGGGCGGACCAATGTGCGGATCAGGGCCTCCGGGTCAGTCGTCGACATCCGCCGCCTCCACCCTGTAGTCGGCGGAGCCGGCATGGGCGGTCAAACCCTCGGCGCGGGCCAGCACGGCGGCAGGACGACCGAGATAGGCGGCGCCCTCACGATTGCAATGAATCAGGCTGCTGCGCTTCTGGAAATCGTAGACTCCCAGCGGCGAGGCAAAGCGCGCGGTCCGGGACGTCGGCAGCACATGATCGGGGCCGGCAACGTAGTCGCCCAGCACCTCGGCCGTGTGACGTCCGAGAAAGATCGCACCAGCATGGCGAATGCGCTCAGCCATGCGTTCCGGTTGCGCAACCGAGAGCTCCAAATGCTCCGGCGCGACATAGTTGACCACGTTTTCGGCCTCGACCAGATCCCGCACGCAGATCAGCGCGCCTCGGCCGGCGAGTGAGGCGCGGATGATGTCCGAGCGCTCCATCCCGGGCAGCAGACGTTCGATGGCCTGCTGCACCTCGTCCAGATAGCGGGACTCGGGGCAGACCAGGATGGCCTGGGCGTCCTCGTCGTGCTCGGCCTGGGAGAACAGGTCCATCGCGATCCATTCCGGATCGGTCTGGCCATCACAGACCACGAGGATTTCCGATGGCCCGGCGATCATGTCGATACCGACGGTACCGAACACCCGCCGCTTGGCCTCGGCGACAAAGGCATTTCCGGGACCGACGATCTTGTCCACGGCCGGCACTGTCTCGGTGCCGTAGGCCAGGGCGGCCACCGCCTGCGCCCCACCGATCATGAACACCCGGTCAACCCCGGCCAGCCAGGCCGCCGCCAGCACCATGGGCTCCAGCTTGCCGTCCGGCGCCGGCACCACCATGACGATCTCTGGCACACCGGCGACCCTGGCCGGCAAGGCGTTCATCAGGACCGAGGAGGGATAAGCGGCCTTGCCGCCGGGCACGTACAGGCCCACCCGATCCAGTGGCGTGATTTTCTGCCCCAGCACCGTGCCGTGGCCGTCGTCGTAGCGAAAACCATCGGTCTTCTGGCGCTCGGCATAGGCGGTAATACGCCGGGCGGCGAATTCCAGGGCCTCACGTGGCCCCTGCGCCAGACCATCGAAAGCCTCGCGCAGACGTTCCCCGGGCAGTTCCAGCTCGGCGACACTCGCCGCGGTCAACCGATCGAACTGTTCGGTATAACGCAACACTGCGGCATCACCCTCACGGCGTACGGCCTTGAGGATGTCGCGAACCACGTCCTCGACCCGGTGCTCATGGCTGTCATCCCAGTCCGTGAGGCGCCGGAGGGCATCCCAGAAGTCGGGCTGCGTGGTGCTCAGTCGGCTGATCTCCACCATGGTCTCGTCCTCGTCTCCTCAAGCCGCGCTCAGGCTCTGCTCCAGCTTCGCCAGAAACGCCTTGATTGGCTTGTGTTTGAGCTTCATCGACGCTCGATTCACGATCATCCGTGAACTGATGTCGGCAATATGCTCCAGCGGCACCAGCCCGTTCGCCTCCAGCGTACGCCCGGTGTCCACCAGGTCCACGATCAGGTCGGCAAGTCCGGCTATGGGCGCCAGCTCCATCGAGCCGTAGAGCTTGATGGTCTCGACCTGACGGCCCTGTTCTGCGAAATAGCGCCGGGTGATGTTGACGAACTTGGTCGCCACCCGCAGCGTCCCTGGCCGGCGGTGCGCATCCGGAAATCCAGCCACCATCAGGCGGCAGCGCGCGATACCCAGGTCCAGCGGTTCGTACAGGTCGTCGCCGCCATGCTCCATGAGCACATCCTTGCCGGATACGCCAAGGTCGGCGGCTCCATACTGGACGTAGGTCGGCACATCGGTGGCGCGGAGGACTACCAGCTTGACCCCGGGATCCGTGGTATCCAGCACCAGCTTGCGGCTGCGCGCCGGGTCGTCCACCGGCTCGATCCCGGCCCCGGCCAGCAATGGCAGGGTATCGTCCAGGATCCGCCCCTTGGACAGGGCAATGATCAGGTGTTCATTCATCGGTTCACTTTCCGGACAGTCGTGGCACGGTCAATCCGGTACCCGGCGGATCTCGACGCCAAGTTGCGCCAGCTTCTCTTCAATACATTCGTAGCCGCGGTCGATGTGGTAGATCCGGTCCACCAGGGTCTCGCCCTCCGCCACCAGACCGGCAAGCACCAGGCTGGCCGAGGCTCGCAAATCCGTGGCCATGACGGGAGCACCGGTTAGCGTCGGCACACCCTGACTGAAGGCCGTGTTGCCTTCAAGCCGGATATCCGCACCCATGCGCTGCATTTCCAGCACGTGCATGAAGCGGTTCTCGAACACCGTCTCGGTGATGGTCGCGGCCCCATCGGCAATCGCGTTGAGGGCGCAGAACTGGGCCTGCATATCAGTCGGGAACGCCGGATAAGGTGCGGTTCGCAGACTCACTGCCCGCGGCCGGCGGCCGTCCTTCATCTCCAGTTCGATCCAGTCCTTCCCCACGGTGATAGTGGCACCGGCCTCGCGCAGCTTGGCCAGCACCGCATCGACCAGATCGGCGCGGGTCTCGCGTAGCCGGACACGGCCGCCGGTAATCGCAGCCGCCACCAGATAGGTTCCGGTTTCAATCCGGTCGGGCAACACGTCATAGCGGCAGCCCTCCAGTCGCTCGACACCCTCGATGACAATGGTGTCGGTACCGGCGCCGGAGATATTCGCGCCCATGACATTAAGGCACTCGGCCAGGTCAACCACCTCGGGTTCGCGCGCCGCATTCTCGATGATGGTACGACCGTCGGCCAGCGTCGCCGCCATCATCAGGTTCTCGGTCCCGGTAACCGTGACCATCTCCATGACAATGCGTGCACCATGCAGACGCCTGGCCCGCGCCTTGATGTACCCCGCCTCGACCTGGATATCGGCGCCCATGCGGGTCAGACCGTCGATGTGCAGGTTGACCGGCCGCGAGCCGATGGCACAACCACCGGGCAGCGACACGTCGGCGCGCCCGTAGCGAGCCAGCAACGGTCCCAGAACCAGGATCGAGGCACGCATGGTGCGCACCAGTTCGTAGGGCGCAAAGCAGCTGGTCAGCGTGCGCGGATCGACCTCGATCCGCATGCGCTCGTCCACGGTCAGGCGCACGCCCATGCGGCCGAGAAGCTCCATGGTCGTGGTGATGTCATGCAGGTGCGGCACATTACCGATGCTCATGGGGCCGTCAGCCAGCAGTGCTCCGGCGAGAATCGGAAGCGCCGCGTTCTTGGCACCGGAAATGCGGATGCTGCCGTCAAGACGACGACCACCCTTGATGATCAGCTTTTCCATAGTTGGATATCTGTGCTCGGAATGCTTCGGTGGGATTACCGCGGTGCTGCGACCCGGCCGCGCGCCGCACCTGGTGCGTGCAGCGCCGGATCAGCGCGGGATCTCAGCGGATATCAGCCCTTCTGCTGATCCCATTCGGCTGGCGTCATCAGCCGGGTCAGGGACAGGGCATGAAGCGCACCCGAATCCATCTGATCCTTGACCGCCTCGTTCACCAGTCGATGGCGCGCCAGCAACGGTTTGCCCTCGAAGGCGGGACAAACCACCACTGCCTGAAAATGCTGACCGTCACCGCTGACCTCGGCGACCGAGCCATCCAGCCCAGCTTCGATCAACTGCTTGACCTGTTCCGGTTCCATCATGTCTGCAACTCCTGTTGTTCCGGATCCGATGCCGGCGCGTCCAGCGCCAGGATTTCACGCACACCGCAAGCCCCTGCGATCGCCCGAATCTGATCCGGAACACGATTGAATGTCACGGCCCCGCCACGCTGCTGCGCGCAGCGCGCCCAGGCCAACAAGAAGGCGACCCCGGCACTGTCCGAACGCTGCACTTCCTGCAGGTCCAGTTCGCTGGCCGTGGCGAAATCCACCTTCCGCTCCGCCTGCCGCCAGAGCGCCGCCACGGAATGGAATCCCAACTCGCCGCGCAGCGCATACCGCTGCGCGTCCACCGTGACCAGTTCGCCAATGGCTTCAGTCGTCATCGCCACCGTCCCCCATACTGGTCAGAAAGCGCCCGATCAGCCGTTCCAGCACCAGTGCCGACTGCGTCAGCGTGATCTCGTCACCATCCTCGAGGAAGAAGTCGAGGCCGCCCGGATCCAGCGCGATGTACTGCTCGCCGAGCAGGCCGGACGTGTAGATCGAGGCGCCGGTGTCTTCCGGTATCTCGTTGAAGTCACGCCGAATGGTGACTGTCACCACGGCATCGAAACTGCGCGGATCCAGCTCGATGGCCTTGACCCGGCCAATCTGCACCCCGGACATGGTTACCGGCGCCCGCTCGCGCAGCCCGCCGATATTGTTGAAGCGCAATTGCACATCATAACCGTCCACGGTCTGGAACAGCGGGATATTGCTGACATGCATGGCCAGCCCCAGCATTGCCGCGAAACCGGCCGCAACGAACAACCCGACCCAGATCTCGACGCTACGTGCGATGTTCATCTCTTACCCCGACTCAGCCGAACATCAGCGCGGTGAGGACAAAGTCCAGCCCCAGCACTGCAAGTGAAGTGTGCACCACGGTGCGCGTCGTGGCGCGGCTCACGCCCTCCGACGTGGGTTCCGCATCGAAGCCTTCGTAAACCGCTATCCAACTGGCAACAAAACCGAATACCAGACTCTTGATCACGCCGTTCATGACGTCATCCCGGAAATCCACAGCCGACTGCATCTGACCCCAGAAGGGCCCCTCGTCAAGCCCCAGTGCCCCGACGCCGACGACGTAAGCCCCCATGATGCCAAGGAAACTGAAAATGGCCGCCAGCAATGGCATGGAGATGAACCCGGCCAGCAGCCGCGGCGCGACCACGCGGCGCATCGGGTCAACGGCCATCATCTCCATGCTCGAGAGTTGCTCCGTGGTCTTCATCAGGCCTATCTCGGCGGTCAGCGCGGAACCCGCCCGTCCGGCGAACAGCAAGGCGGTGACCACCGGCCCCAGCTCCCGCAACAGTGACAGCGCCACCAGCACACCCAGTGAATCCTGGGCGCCGAAGTTGACCAGCGTGTTGTAACCCTGAAGCGCCAGCACCGCGCCAACGAAAGTGCCGGAGACGACGATGATGATCAGCGACAGCACGCCAATGGAGTAGATCTGGGCGACCACCAGGCCAGGCCGCAGAATCAGACCCGGCAGCCCGACCAGCGCGTGCCAGAGAAACACGGAGGCGCGACCCAGACGAGCCAGCGTACCCAGCGTCGAGCGGCCGATGCGCGAAAAGAAATCGGTCATCGCTGCTCGCCCAGCAGGTCGTCGGCCAGGGGCTGTGCCGGGTAGTGAAACGGCACCGGTCCGTCTGGCAGCCCATGCATGAACTGACGCACCCATTCCGATTCGGAGGCCATGAGTGCCTCCGGGCTGCCGGACTCAACCACCCGGCCCTGCGAGATCACGTAAATCAGGTCGGCAATCCGGGCCGTCTCGGCGACGTCATGGGAGACGATGACACTGGTCAGGTCGAGGGCATCGTTCAGGGTGCGAATCAGGGTCACCAGCGCCCCCATGGATATCGGATCCTGCCCTGTAAAAGGCTCGTCGTACATGATGATCGCCGGATCCAGGGCAATGGCCCGGGCCAGTGCCACCCGCCGCGCCATGCCACCGGAGAGCTCCGCCGGCATCAACTCGCGGGCACCACGTAGCCCTACGGCCTGCAACTTCATCAGCACCAGATCGCGAAGTAACGGCTCGGGCAGGTCGGTGTGCTCACGCAGTGGAAAGGCCACGTTTTCGAACACATTGAGATGCGTGAACAGCGCACCACTCTGAAACAGAAGCCCCATGCGTCGCCGCAGGCGGTATAGCTGTCGATGCCGCAACTGATGAACAACTTCGTCACCGATACGGATTTCGCCCTGGTCCGGCCGCAGTTGCCCACCTATCAGTCGCAACAGGGTCGTCTTGCCGGTGCCGCTGGGCCCCATGATTGCGGTCACGGAACCACGGGGAATGCGGATATCGACGCCGTCAAAAATCACATTCCGGCCGCGCGAGAAATGCAGATTCCGGATATCGACGATGCAATCGTCGGCAGAGAGTGAAGCGGCCATGAGTTCCCGTGGTGGAGCGTGCAGACAGCGAATGGCGAACGAGTATCTGTGAAGGGCAGAAACGAGTCAAATCAAGGACTGACGGTGCTTTTCGCCTCGCCCCAGGACGCAAAGATCAGACGCAATCAGCGCATCCCTTGCTATGATCCGGCGCAGACCGCAGGAATTCTGGAGCAAATCTTGAGCGACGTGAACCAGGCCGATCACAGCCCTCACCGGATCGATGACGCCCGCATGCTGGAACTGGCACGCAGCGTCCTTGAGCTTGAGGCAGACGCGATCCGAGGACTGACGGCCCAGCTTGATGGCGACTTTGCGCGCGCCTGTCATCACCTGCTGGGCTGCCGCGGTCGTATCGTCGTACTCGGCATGGGCAAGTCCGGACATATCGGGGGCAAGATCGCAGCGACGCTCGCAAGCACCGGTTCGCCGGCCTTTTTCGTCCACCCCGGCGAGGCCAGTCACGGCGACCTCGGCATGCTGACCCGGGATGACGTGGCGCTGGTGCTGAGCAATTCCGGCGAAACAGGTGAGCTGGTCACGATCCTGCCGCTGATCAAACGCCTGGGGATACCGCTGATCGCACTCACCGGCAATCCGGCATCGACCCTGGCCCAGGCGGCTACGGTCAACATCGATGTCAGCGTGCCGCAGGAGGCTTGCCCGCTGAACCTGGCTCCGACAGCCAGCACCACCGCCGCGCTGGCAATGGGTGATGCCGTTGCAATTGCCCTGCTCGAGGCACGGGGCTTTACCGCCGAGGATTTCGCCCGCTCGCACCCCGGCGGCCGCCTGGGCCGACGGCTGCTGTTGCTGATCGACGACCTGATGCATACCGGCGAGCGTGTTCCCCGGGTATCGGACGGTGCGCCACTTCGCGATGCCCTGGTTGAAATGAGCCGCAAGGGCCTGGGAATGACCGCGGTGGTGGATGACGCCGGCCGTCTCGCAGGCATCTTCACCGATGGCGATCTCCGTCGCAGCCTGGACCAGGGCATGGATGTGCACGCGGCACGGGTATGCGACCTGATGACCCGCGGCCCACGCACGATCGGACCCGGTGCGCTCGCCGCCGAGGCACTGCGGCTGATGGAAACTCACAAGATCAACGCCCTGGTGGTTACCGATGACAGCAACCATGTGGTCGGTGCGCTGAACATGCACGATCTGCTGCGCGCCGGGGTGGTTTGATGAGTGATCCGCAACCCAGTCTGGTCACTCTGCCCGGCCAGGCCACGCTGCAACGCGCGGGCAACATCCGGCTGCTGATCCTGGATGTGGACGGCGTGCTGACCGACGGCACCCTCTGGTACGGACCGGATGGCGAAACCGTGAAGGCCTTCAACAGTCTGGACGGCCTGGGTCTTACACTGCTGAAACGCGAGCAGATCCCGGTGGCCCTGCTCAGTGCCCGGGACTCGGCAGCGCTGCGGCAACGCGCCAGGGAGCTGGAGATTCCGCACCTGATGCTCGGACGCCACGACAAGGCGGAGGCCTGGCAGAGTCTGCTGCAGCAGGTCGGTGTAAGCGCCGCGCAGACAGCCTATGCAGGTGATGACCTGATCGACCTGCCCGTGCTGCGCCGCGCCGGGCTTGCAATCACGGTACCGAACGGTCACCCGGTGCTGCGACAGCATTGCCATTGGTGTACCGAGCGCCCAGGCGGTCACGGCGCGGTGCGTGAGATCTGCGAGTTGCTGCTGGCCGCGCGTGGTCGCCTGGATGCGGTGATCCGGAGTTATGTCGATGACTGAACCTCGGCCCCGTCGCATGCCGCATCACCGCCTTTTCCCATGGATCGTGGGCGCACTGCTGGTGGTTGTCGGCTGGCTGGTGCTGGACGAACAGATGCGCCCGACAAGCCCGGCGGATGTGGCCCGCGAGGAGACCGTCGAACGGCAACCGGACTATTTCATCGAGGATTTCCACAGCATCTCGCTGAACGAGTCCGGCGAACCGGCCTGGGAGCTGCGGGGACCGCGCATGTTACATTTCACTGACGAGGATCTTTGGACGATCCAGTCGCCGGACATGCTCTACCATGTGGAACGTGGTGAGCCCTGGCGGCTGGTTTCCGACTCAGGCCGTGCCTGGTCGGGACTGACCGAGGCCGTGCTTGAAGGCGAGGTACTGGTCAGCCGCGAGGCCGGCGAGGAAAATGACTGGGCAGAGCTCGAGACCACCGAGGCCTGGCTCTTCCCGCAGGAGCGCCTGGTCCAGACCCAGCAGCCCGCGACCTACCGGACCCGCGGTGCGGTCGTTGATGGTGTCGGCGCGCGGGGTGCGCTGGCAATCAACCGAATCAACCTGTTATCCGAGGTGAAATCCCGCTATGCGCCGGAATCCGATTGACCAAAAACCACGACTCCGGCGACACGGCGTCGCCGCTGGCATGGTCCTGACCGCCCTGCTGGTGAGCGTCTCGGTTACCGCGGAGCAGAGCAGTCAGCCCATCTACCTGGATTCCGACACCGCCGAGCTGGACAACACCACCGGCACCAGCGTGTATACCGGCGATGTCATCATGACCCAGGGCGTGCGCCGCGTGACTGGCGACAACATGACCGTCTACACCACCGAGGGCCGCCAGGTGCAACGTATCGTCGTCGAGGGGCGCCCGGCAGTCTGGGTCGAACGCCCGGCCGAAGAGGGAGAGTTGCTGAAAGGCGAGGCGCCACGCATGGAATACCACGCCCAGGGGCCGGAACGGGTGATGCTGTTCGAGGGTGGAACCGTGACTCAGGGGCGCAACACGGTGACCGGTGAGACCGTGGAATACGACCTGGAAACCGAGGTGGCCAGGGCGCGCGGCAAGGACAGTCGCGAACGGACCCGGATCACATTCTTCCCCGAGGATGGCAACGGCGACGAATGAGTACCCTGCGCGTCGTCGATATCAGCAAGGCCTACCGCCGACGCCGCGTGGTCGAGAACGCATCCCTGCACGTCAGCAGTGGCGAGGTGGTCGGCCTGCTTGGCCCCAATGGAGCCGGCAAGACCACCTGCTTCTACATGATCGTCGGTCTGGTGCCGGCTGATGACGGCAGGATACTGCTGGACGACACCGACATCACCGGGCTGGCGATCCACACCCGGGCACGCCGGGGGGTCGGCTACCTGCCCCAGGAAGCTTCGGTTTTCCGCAAGCTCAGCGTCATGGACAATCTGCTGGCGATTCTCGAAACCCGGGCCGAACTGAATGCTCAGCAACGGCGGGACCGCGCGCTGGAGTTGCTGGAGGAGTTCAACGTCGCCCACCTGCAGGATCAGGTGGGCATCAGCCTCTCCGGCGGCGAGCGCCGGCGGGTGGAAATCGCCCGTGCGCTGGCTGCAGACCCACGCTTCATTCTGCTGGATGAACCCTTTGCCGGCGTCGACCCGATCTCCATCGGTGACATCCAGGACATCATCCGCCACCTGGCGGATCGCGGCATCGGCGTACTGATCACCGATCACAACGTCCGCGAAACCCTGGGTATCTGCAGCCGCGCCTACATCCTGGGCGAAGGGCGCATCATTGCCGAAGGCGATGCACCGACCATTCTCGCCAACCAGAAAGTCCGGGATGTCTACCTGGGCGAGACGTTTCGACTGTAAGGAAGCATCTGCAGCCAGGGTTTCTCAATTCGGCGACTAACACCGGCATTCCGCCAGCGTTCCGTCACTGACCGAGCAGGCAAAAGTCGGGCCAACTGTTCAACAGCGTCGTCTATTCCGCTACGATAGCGGCCTATGCGAATAGGCTTTCCGGTTTGTCAGAGCCAGTCATATCATCTGCGGTCACCCGTTCCGCTGCTACGCATCGATTCGTGCATGCCGTCTTCGGGAGTTCCTGTCGCATGAAACAATCACTGCAACTTCGTCTCGGGCAGACACTGACGATGACGCCGCAACTGCAACAGGCGATTCGGCTGCTGCAGTTGTCGACACTGGAATTGCACATGGAGGTACAGCAGGCGCTGGACTCCAACCTGATGCTTGAACCCGCCGAGGACGCCGACGACGGCGTCGAAGAGCGCGAGACCGAAGCCAACGGCGATGAGCAGACCGCGGCTGCCGAGTCCGAAACCGCCCAGGCAGAAAGCGTGCGCGATGCCGCTGAACGGGAGGTCAACGAAAGCAGTAGCAATTCCAGCAATGACGATATTCCCAAGGATCTGCCACTGGACTCCGAGTGGGGCGACATTTACGACGGCACCACATCGTATAGCGCGCCGGCACCCGACGAGGACGGGCGCGACGCCTGGGAAAACCAGAACACCGTGGGGCGTAATCTGCAGGATCATCTGCGGGAACAGGCCAGTCTGGCCAGACTCTCGGAGCGGGACATGGCCATTGCCGAGGCCATCATCGACTCGGTCCGGGATGACGGCTATCTGTGCAACGGACTGGACGATATTCGCAGCGCCCTGCCCGAAGACTGGATGGTGGAAACCGACGAGATCGAGGCGGTCCGCCACCTGATCCAGCGGTTCGACCCCCTCGGCGTCGCCTCCCTGGATCCCCGCGAGGCCTTGCTGCTGCAACTCGACACCCTGGCGCCGGAAACACCCTGGCTCAGCGAGGCACGGCAACTCGTCGACCAGCACCTGGATCTTCTTGCCACACGACAGACCGCCCAGCTGTTGCGTCGCCTCAAGCTGCGTCAGGAGGATCTGTCCGAGGTGCTGGCACTGGTTCGCACCCTCGACCCCCGACCCGGTTCGCAGATCAGCGACACCGCACCCGAGTACGTCATCCCCGATGTCTACGTGCGTCGTGACAAGGACGATTGGCGGGTTGACATCAATCCCGAGGCAGCCCCGCGGGTCCGCGTGAACAGCTACTACGCCAGCCTAGTCCGGCGCGCCGACAACAGCCAGGACAACAACACCCTGCGACAGCATCTTCAGGAGGCCCGCTGGTTCATCAAGAGCCTGCGCAGCCGCAATGACACACTGCTCAAGGTCGCGACCTGCATCGTCCGCCACCAGCGTGATTTTTTCGAGTACGGCGAAGAGGCCATGAAGCCGCTGGTGCTGCGAGAGGTTGCCGAAGAGGTGGAAATGCATGAATCCACCATCTCCCGCATTACCACCTCCAAATACATGCACACCCCGCGTGGCACTTTCGAATTCAAGTATTTCTTCTCCAGCCATGTGCACACTGTCGATGGAGACGAATGCTCGGCCACTTCCATCCGCGCCCGCATACGGCGCCTGATCGGCGAGGAGAATCAGGCGAAACCGCTGAGCGACAGTCGACTCGCCGAGATCCTCAGGGAAGAAGGCATTAATGTCGCGCGGCGGACTGTGGCAAAGTACCGGGAGGCGATGTCGATTGCCTCGTCAAACGAACGCAAACGCATCGCTTGAACCGGCGGAATTCGCTTGCCGAAACAACTACCCGGGGCAGGCAATGGCCTCGGTGCGTACCAAGGAGAAAAGCATGCAGATCGACGTGACCGGACACCATGTGGACCTTACGGACTCCCTGAACGAGTATGTTTCGCAGAAATTCGAACGACTGGAACGGCACTTCGACAATGTGGTGGACGTCCATGTCATCCTGACTGTGGAAAAACTGCAGCAGAAGGCGGAGGCCACGGTCCAGATCAGTGGCGCGCGGTTGTTTGCAGACGCGAAGGCCGACGATATGTATGCGGCCATCGACGGCCTCGTCGACAAGCTCGATCGACAGGTCAAGAAGCACAAGGAAAAGCTGACCGACCATCATCGCAGTGAAGGCGCCCAGGCCAAGGCTCTTGGCGAAGAATGATCGCCGTCACCGCCTGTCACACGATGCATTGATGGTCTGCATCCGTCCGGCCCGACTCGCCCAGCGACGGGCCGGCTTTTCACTCAACGGTGGCATCAGGATGTGCGCCGTGGCCTTGGATACTGACTCAGCATGATCAAGATCGCCGACCTGATTACCCCGGAACGAGTCCTCTGCGATGCGGGTGTCAGCAGCAAGAAGCGGGGGCTGGAATTGCTCAGTGAGTTGATCGCCAAACGCGACGCCGAGCTTCAGTCCGAGGCCATCTTCAACAAGCTGATCAGCCGTGAGCGGCTCGGCAGCACTGGTCTCGGCCATGGCGTGGCGATTCCGCATGCCCGCATAGAGGGCCTGCCAAGGGCCTGCGCGGCGTTCATCAAGTTAAGTGAAGGCGTCGATTTCGATGCCTTCGACCAGCAGCCGGTGGACATGCTGTTCAGTCTGGTGGTGCCCGAACATTTCACCGACGAACACCTGCAGATCCTGGCGCGACTGGCAGAGATGTTCAGCGACGCGGCCTTCTGCCGCCAGCTTCGCGAGTGTACCGACAACAACACGCTGCATGGCTTGCTCGTGCAGTGGGATGCCAGCGTGCAGGGTGACTGACGACAACGCCAGCGCGGACCGGTCACGGGCAGGGATTGCCGGCACGCTGCTTGCCATTGATCAACGGGGGTTACTGATCACCGGAGAAAGTGGCTGCGGCAAGAG
>SKGQ01000017.1 GCA_007117515.1 Ectothiorhodospiraceae bacterium
GGCCCCTGGCGGCGTTGCGCCACCGGCCCGGTAGCTCGGGCTACCGAACCGGCACCGCGCCTTGCCAGATGACCAAAACCGGTCTCGGGCGCAGACGCGGGAATAAATCAGTGTTTCCCTATACGAACGGTGCCAGGATCAGCGGCAGATAGTGGTCCAGCAACAGCAGCCCGAACACCCCCATCAGGTAGGTAATCGAATAGCCGAAAGCCTTCATCGGCAGGCTCTCGTCATCGGACAGGTGCATTGCCACCGCGTAATACAGGAACACGGCGTTCAATGCCGTTACACCGAACAGGTAGAGCGGCCCGGACATGCGTAGCGCAAAGGGCAAAAGGGTCACCGCTGACAGCAGAATGGTATAGAGCGTGATCTGCAGCTTGGTGAAGGGCACGCCATGGGTAACCGGCAACATCGGAATACTGACCCGTGCGTAATCCTCGCGGCGGTGAATGGCGAGGGCCCAGAAATGCGGCGGTGTCCAGATGAAGATGATCAGGAACAGCAAGAGCGCATGAGCATCGACAGTACCGGTCACGGCGGCCCAGCCCAGCACCGGCGGCGCGGCGCCCGCCACCCCACCGATAACAATGTTCTGCGGCGTCGCGCGCTTCAGATACAGCGTGTATACGAAGGCGTAACCCATCAATGACAGGAATGTGAGTACCGCGGTCAGCGGGTTGATCAGGAAATACAGCAAGGCCAGGCCGATCACGCCCAGACCTCCGGCAAAGAGCACGGCATTACGCGAGCTAATAATGCCTTGCGGCAGGGGTCGCCCCCTGGTCCGGGCCATGCGGGCGTCGACCTGCTGATCAACCAACTGGTTGATCGCTGCCGCCGAGGCAGACGCCAGACCGATACCGATACTGCCAACGATCAGGGCATCCCAGGGCACCTGCCCCGGCGGTGCGGCGAGAACCATGCCGACGATGGCGGTGAACACCAACAGGGCCACCACCTTGGGCTTGCACAGGGCGTAGTAATCCCGCCAGCTCGCTGCGACGCCGGTCACGCCCGAGTTCTCCGCCACGTTCCGTTGTTGCACCTTGCGGTTCCTGTCATGTCGTCGTGCGGACCGGCGCTTGCCGGTCCGGCATCTCAAGGGGACGCAGACTATGACAGAGCGCGACCACACTCAACAGGAGCAGAGCCGCGCCACCGTTGTGCGCCACCGCCATCCACAACGGCAGACTGTAGAGCACATTGCCGATCCCGAGCAGCCACTGGAGAACCAGCGCCACGCCCATGACGCCGGCGATCTTCGCGCTCAGCGTGCCCGCCGCGCGACGCCAGACAGCCAGCAGCAGGCCGAGTACGGCAATCGCCACCACCACGGCGCCTATGCGATGCACGAACTGAATGGCAACGCGGGCGGGATGATCAAGGACGCCGAATTCGTAGTCCACACCCAGGCCACGCCAGATCACGAAGGCCTCCTGATAATCTGCATCGGGAACCCATTGACCCTGACAGGTCGGGAAGTCAGTACAGGCAAGGGCCGCATAGTTGGTGCTCACCCAACCGCCGAGGGCTATCTGGAAAGCGACAATTATCAGGATCAGCAGCGCCCATGGCCGTAGGGAGCGGGCCACGGGTTCAGACGTATCCGGCCTGAGCAGGCGCCCCTGGCGCAACGTCAGCCACCAGAGCAGACTCAGGGTCGTCATGCCACCCAGCAGATGCATGGTCACGACCATCGGCTTCAGTTGCCAGGTCACGGTCCACATGCCGAGAATCGACTGGGCGATAATAAGTAAGGCGAGAAACAGTGGCAGCTTGAGCGGCTGCCCCGGGCGATGCCGGTTGCGCACTGCCATGACCGCCAGGGCGAACACGACAAGCCCGAGGATGCCGGCAGCATAGCGGTGAATCATCTCCTTCCAGGCCTTGTCGACCTCGACCGCACGCTCAGGGTAGGCCTCATTGGCTGCGGCTATCGCCTCCGGCGTCTGCGGCACACCCAGGAGCATTCCGTAGCAACCCGGCCAGTCGGGGCAGCCCAACCCTGCATCCTCCAGACGAACCCAGGCGCCCAGCAGTACGACCAGGACGGTGAGGCCGACGGCACCCAGGGAAAGGCGGAAAAACGCGCGCGTAGTCATTGCTCTCAATCATCCTCCGACAGGCCCTGGAGGCGCTCCAGGTCTATATTGGACAGTCTCAGCAGCTTTTTCAGATCCTGCAGCAGACCACCGGCATCAAGCGGTTCCGGGTAGGCCATCATGCGGTAGGCCCGGGTATCGAGCAGCGATACGGCGGTGCCTGCTTCATTGTCGAGGCGTCGCCCGGCAGGGACAGGATCATCACCGAACAAGACCCGCAGGTCAGGATGCCCCTCCAGCAGCGCTTCGCCTGGCGGCTCGGCGCCCTCCGGCAGGACCAGCACGCGGCGCACCCGATCGGCATTCTGGGCGAGCGCCAGACGCACCCGACGGGTCTCGTCCAGGCGTTCGACGCAAGACTCGGTGCAGGCGCCATCGCGCACCATCAGGATGGTCCAGCGGCCGCGGAAGTGATCACCGCCAATGACGGCACCGTCAGTATCGCGCAGTTCGCCGTCCAGGTGATGCGGCGGCTGGACCAGCTCGCCGTAGTTACCGGTTCCGCTGGGATGCCAGCCGGTGAAGAACATGGTCCAGGCGATCGCTGCAGGCACCAGGAAACTGGCAAACAGCAGGATCAGGGGCCACGGCGCCGGCCTTTTTCCGGTATCACTCATTCAGGTCCTCCGGTCGCCGCCGCAGGTTTACGGCGAAATAGATGACGACAAGGGCTGCAGCAAGTCCGAACCACTGGACCGCATACGCGCGGTTCCGTTCCGGGCCGTAGCCGTCCGGATGTTCGGGCCGCCACTCCCGGACAAAGCCTTCGGCGCTGTCCGGGGCCAGCCGCAGCACCACGGGCAGGAGTTCGGTACCGATCCTGTCACCAAGTTCGGCATAATCGATGTACTGGATACGCAGCGGCCAACCCGTCTCGCCATCTGCGATACCGCCGAGGCGAATGCCCGTTGGTGGCCCCTGATCGAGGTGCCCCTCGATCGAAATCTCCGGGTTCTGCATGGCGGTGTCAGGCAGTTCGGCACGACTGTCGCCCGCTGGCACCCATCCGCGATCAACCAGTACCGCCTGGTCGCTTTCTGCGAGGCGATAAGGGGTTAGCACGTGGTAGCCTACCGTTCGCCGGTGCGTCTGGTTATCGAGCAGCAGCGTGCGCCCGGTCAGGAATTCGCCTTCCGCACGCGCTGGCCGGAATAGCATGGTATCGGGGTCCAGCCGATCGCGATTCAGGTCCACCGGCTCAGCGGTGCGCTGGGCATCGAAGCTGTCCAGCAGGCCCTGCCGCTGCTCAGCGCGGTCCAGCTGCCAGAAACCGAGCGCTATCAAGCCGGGCAGAAGCAACAGGAACGCTGCTGTTGGTACCAGCCCGGGCCGGAAATCGAACGATCCGATGCGCATCGCGTCAATGCTTCGTGGCGGTGCTGGAAATGACCGCCCGGCCCCTTGGACAGGAAACGGGACTCCCAATGACCGTCGTTATAAAGATCATCGTGCTGCTTGTTCTCGCTGTCATCGTCGCCAGCCTCGCCTCCGGTGCCTACTACCTGATCCGGGACAGCAGCGACCAGAAGCGCGTGGTCCGCGCCCTGACGGTGCGAATCGCGCTGTCTGTCGCACTTTTCAGCGTCCTGATCGTGTTGTTCCTGTTCGGCGTTATTGAACCGAACGATCCATTCCGGCCCTGATCCGACCCGCGATCAATCAATTGCTGCGGGAACACGCCGCACATCAGTCCGAC
>SKGQ01000123.1 GCA_007117515.1 Ectothiorhodospiraceae bacterium
AGTTCGCCAACAAGCTGGCGGAAGGCCGCGAGGACGAAATCACCAACTGCATCCGCTGTAACCAGGCCTGCATCGCCCGACTCATGGTAGGCAATGCCATCTCCTGCGTGGTTAACCCGGCTGCGGGTCGCGAACAACGGTTCGGGCCGCACACACTGGAGGCGGCCGGCAAGCCCGGGCACTGGCTGGTCGTGGGCGGCGGTCCGGCCGGCATGAAGGCGGCCCTGACGCTGCGCCAGCGCGGTCACCGGGTGACGCTACTGGAGAAATCGGATCGCCTGGGAGGCCAGGTCAACCTGGCAGCGATGCTGCCACGGCGGCACAAGTTCGCGTTCGTCGCCCAGGATCTCGAGCGCCAGATCCGCAAGGCCGGCGTCGACGTCCGCCTGAACACCGCCGCCGACGTCGAAACAGTCAAGAGCTTCGGTGCCGACGGCGTGCTGCTGGCCACCGGATCGACCCCGATCAAGACCGGCTTCACTTCAACCCGGCCCGCGGTGGATTTCGTTCCCGGCATGGACCAGGACAATGTCCTGAGCGTACCGGAGGTGCTGCAGAACCCGTCCGCCGTCGGCAAGCGCGTCGTGCTGTTCGACGAAGACGGTGGCCGGTACGCGCTGGGTACCGCCGAGCACCTGCTGGATCGCGGCCACAGCGTGCACCTGGTGAGCCGTTTCAACGCCCTGTCGCCGAACCTGGCCCTGACCCTGGACCTGCCTGTGAATTATCAGCACGTGTTCCGCAAGGGCCTGGATTACACCATCAACTCCTGGGTACGACGGGTGGACGGTGACAAGGCGCAGCTATTCAACCTTTTCACCGATCAGGACAGCCAGGCGCTGGAAGCGGACACGTTCATCATCGCGGCTGGTCACGCCTCGGACGATGCCCTGTTCCGCCAGCTCGAAGGCCAGGTGGAGAACCTGCACCGCATCGGTGACGCCCTCCTGCCCCGGCAGCTTCAGGACGTGATCTACGAAGGCATGCTGGCCGGCCGCGAA
Organism: Ectothiorhodospiraceae bacterium; assembly: GCA_007117515.1. Classification (GTDB taxonomy): domain Bacteria; phylum Pseudomonadota; class Gammaproteobacteria; order Nitrococcales; family Aquisalimonadaceae; genus Methylonatrum. The sequence continues at coordinate 1,002 of SKGQ01000123.1, forward strand.
CTGTTCGACCACTCCCGCTACATTGAGCAGGGGGAGCTCGAGGAATTCGACGGTTCCTGGGAACAGGCCATGCTCGGCGACCACCGCGCGGCAGGTTCGGCCCACGGCTGATCTGCGACAACAACAGAGCGAATCCGGCGACCGCCAGGGGAGCGGCGCCGGATCGTCCCTTTACACTCGGAGCTGATCACCCATGAGCAATGAAGAATTCCAGCATCTGCTGTCGCCGCTGCAGATCGGCAACATGACGGTGCCGAACCGCATTTTCCAGACGGCTCACGTCAAGGCCTACGATATCGACGGCATGACCAACCAGCGGCATATCGACTACAAGGTAGAGCGCGCCCGGGGCGGCATGGGAATGATGATCGCAGGCAACCGCCTGGTGCATCCCACCTCCACCACCGGCATGCGCAACTTCGGCTGGGGCTTCCGCAAGGAGATCATTCAACGTGATCGACGTCTAACCGACGGCGTACACCACTACGGCAGCAAGATCATCGCCCAGCTGAACCACTTTGGTCTGAACGCCACCAGCACGCCAATGGATGACTACCGCATCCTCTGGGGACCCTCTCAGGTGCGCTCGCCGGCGACCCACGAGATTCCCAAGGCGATGGACAAGGCGGACATCGAGGAACTCAAGCACTGGTGGGCGCAGAGCGCCGCCTATTGCCGGGAATCCGGCTTCGACGGCACTGAAGTGCACATCGGCCACAGCTACCTGCTGCACCAGTTCCTCTCGCCCCTGTTCAACAAGCGCACCGACGAATACGGCGGTAGCCTGGATAACCGGCTGCGCCTGGCCATCGAGGTGATCGAGGCGGTACGGGAGAAGGTCGGCCGTGATTTTGTCGTCGGCGTCCGCATCCCGGTAAGCGATTTCGTGCCCGGTGGCCTGGATGCCGACGAATGCATCGAGGTGGCAAAGAAACTCAAGGCCACGGGCCTGGTGGACTTCATCAACACCACCGCTGGCACCTACCACAGCATTACCTACGCCATCGGCCCCTCCGATCTGCCGGACGGCTGGCTGCTGGAGAAGACCGCGCAACTGAAACGGGAAGTGGGCAATATTCCGGTGTTCCTGGTGGGCGGCATGAAGGACGTGTACAGCGCCGAGGATATCGTTGCCAATGGCGATGCCGACATGGTGGCCATGACCCGGGCGCAGATCACCGACCCGGAAATCGTCAAAAAGATGAAGGAAGGCCGGGTCGAGGACGTCTACCACTGTATTCGCTGCAACCAGGGTTGTATCGGCCGGATTTTCCAGGGCCAGCCCACGACCTGCATCCTGAACCCGGGGGCGGGTCGGGAAGGCCGTTTCGGCATCCAGACCCTGACCCAGGCCGAGACGCCGAAAAAGTACGTCGTCGTGGGCGGCGGACCGGCGGGGATGAAGGCCGCAGAAGTCCTCTCCTCACGGGGCCACAATGTTACCCTGCTGGAGAAATCCGACGCCCTGGGTGGACAGGTACAGATGATCCTGCGCACCCCCCGGCGGCACACCTTCGGCTGGATCATCCGGGATCTGGATCACCACATGCGCAAGAATGGCGTGGACATCCAGCTCAGTACCGAGGCCAATTTCGACATGATTCGCGACATGCAGCCCGACGGCGTCATTGTCGCCACCGGCTCTTCACCAAATCGCGACGGCTTCAGCAGCGTCAACCCGATGGTGCACCAGCTTCCGGGCGCGGATCAGCCCAACGTGGTGACCTTCTACGAGGTGCTGCTGCAGAGCGCGGAAATCGGCAAGCGCGTGCTGGTGCTGGATGACGACGGCACCCGCTATGTCGCCGGCTCCACCGAACTGCTGCTGGACCGCGGTCACGAGGTGGAACTGGTGACCCGGCATACCTCGCTGTTCCCTCTGATGGCACCAACGCTGGATCTTCCTGTGTTGTACAAGGAACTGTTCACCAAGGGCCTGAAACACCGCACAGTGAGCTGGGCCAAGGAGATCAACGGCGACAAGGTCACGATCTTCAGCCTGTTCAACGGCCACGAAGAGGTGCTCGAGGGCATCGACACGGTCGTCCTCGCCACCGGTCACAGATCGGACAATCGCCTTTATTCGGAGCTCAAGGAAGCGATGCCGGAGACACGGATTCATGGTATTGGTGACTGCATGGCACCACGTCAGATTCAACACGCCATCTACGAAGGCATGCTGGCCGGGCGTGAACTGTTCGACAGCAAGGAACGGTACATCATGCCGGGCGACCTGGAGCAGCTGGAAAACTTCGAAACTCCGGCCCGTCCGGCCGTGTTTGACGACTTCTGAACGGAGATTGCCGATGAAACAGAACCATCGCTTCAACCTGTCGCGCCGCCGCTTCCTGCAGGCCACCGGCATCGGCACCGCCGCGCTGGCATTGCCCACCGCAGCGTTGGCCGCAGTGCGGCCGAAACCGGCGTCTCCGGCTGTCACGGAGCCGGCCGAGGATCTACGTCGGCGCTATGAGGACGATGCCCGTTGGGCGGGATGCTGCGACCTGCCCACCACCAGCACCGCCAGCGTGGTGGCTCCGGTGGGCTATTTCGCAATGACCTGAGGAAGCACTCCTCGGGATTTGGCACAGGGCCGGCCTCCATGATGGAGTCCGGCCTTTTTCGTTGCAGGCGCCCTTTGCGGCGGGCGTGTGCCCTGGCGGAGATCGAGCGGCACCGACCTACCGAGGGGCCGCTGTTGCATGACTGAAACGAAACACCCCAAGACGCAACCGGGGCCATGGTTCCGGTTGTTGTTTTGAATGCAAATCAATTGCTTGA
>SKGQ01000079.1 GCA_007117515.1 Ectothiorhodospiraceae bacterium
ACCAGGGTAACCAGCCAGTGATGTAAGCGAACGCTCTGCATCAGGACTCCGGCGTGGTCAGCAGCATGATGCTCTCGGCGCCGGCCTCGCGCAGTACATCCATGAGATCGAGCAGCAGGCTGGCAGGCACTGCGCTGTCGGCCTTGAGTGTCAAGCCGGGTGGCTCGTCATCCTGCAGGCGCGAAGCCACGGCTTGGGCAAGCTCGGAGAAGGTGATTTCCTCGCCTTCGAAGGCCAGTTCACCGTCGGCCGAAAGCAGGATGAGCCCCTCCTCGGGCTCATCCTCCATGCGCGCCTCGCGGGTTTCCGGCGGATCGACGTCGAAGGCGTCAGGCGGGGCCAGGGTTCCGGCCAGCATGAAAAAGATCAGCAGCAGAAAGACGATATTGATCAGCGGGATGACGTTTTCGCCGAATTCGCGGCGCTCGGGCTCCGGCAGACGCATCAGCGGGGCTCCCTGTTCAGCGTCACCCGGGCGCCGCCGGCCGCGTTCAGGGTCTCGACCACACGCACTACGTGTTGCAGCGCGGCCGGATCCTGCGGCCGAACGACCACTGCATGATCCGGGTCATCGGCAAATATCTCGCCAAAACGCTCGCGGAGTCCGGCCAGGGTGGTCGGTTCTCCATCAACCTCAACCTGGCCATCGTCCAGCACGCGGACAACGGTAGAGCGCAGATCAGCCTCCGTGGCCCGACCGTCACCGGGCACGGACAGGCTGATGGACTGCCAGTCCATGAAACTCGACGCCAGCATGAAAAACACGAGCAGGATAAACACCACGTCTATCAATGGTGTGAGCCCGATCAGATGCCGACGTCGACGCTGTTCCGGTTCAACGTGCATCCGCGGTGCGCTGCCCGCCAAGGGCCTGCGAATTCTTGTCCGGTGGAGTTTCGGCGAAGGACGCCGGAGTCACATCCGCGCTCGGTGTGCGGGTAAAGACCTGGGTGACGGCATCTTCCATCACGTGCTTGAAACGCTCGATCCTGCGTTCCAGCCAGGTCAGCATGGCCACCGCCGGAATCGCCACGGACAGGCCAACGGCGGTGGTCAGCAGCGCCTCCCAGATGCCGCCGGAGAGCAGCGCAGGGTCAACCCGGCTGCCGGCTGCCTCGAGCTGTCGGAAAGCCTCGATCATGCCGAGCACGGTCCCCAGCAGACCAAGCAGGGGACTCAGGGCGCCAATGACTTCAAGACCACGCAGATGGCTGCGCAGGTTCTCCAGATGGCGGGAGGCGATCCGAGTGGTTTCTTCACGCGCCAGATCGTTGCTGTAGCCAGGTGCATGCTTGCCGGCAATGGCGACATCCATGACATGGGCCACCGGGCTGCGGTTGGCGGCCAGCATTTCCCGAGCCTGGCGAACCCGTCCGGCCGCCTCCAGTTCCAGCGCCGGATCGACGAAACGCGTATCCGACAGCCTGAGGCTCGCGAACTGCCATAGTTTAAGGAGTACGATGGTGACACCGATGATCGACATTGCCATCAGCAACATGACGACCGGGCCACCAAGATCGAATAGCACACCGAGGCGGCTGATCCAGGCGCCGTTGGCCGCGTTTCCCACTACTTCATCCATCTCTTGTCCCCATTCGCCGCCGCGGCGACGCGGATGCAGATTATCCGTCCGCCAGGACCAGTCGATTTCGGCTCATAAGTTGTGCCGGAAAATAACCGAGGCTAGTGCGGATGCGAATCATCTTCAATTGAAAATCCGCCATGTGGCCGGAAAAAGGACAATTTCCCGAGGTAACCGGTTCCGCATCTTCGCTGCGCGCCTTACTGCAGAAGGAATACGGATTCCAACGTATACGTGCGGAAGACAGCACAAGCCCTCACGGCCAGGCAGGGACAGTGGAAGTTCTTGGCTGGCCCGGACGCTCTCGGACCCGCACCAGGCCCCGTGCCGCGTGAGGACAAGCTTTTTTCCGTCCTGGCGGCGCTTCGCGCCAACAGGGCCGGAGAAAAACCTTCTCCTCCCCCGGCACTCAGTGCCAATCGGCATGGTAGTGGTCGTCCGCAAGGCGCCCGGTCAAGCGGCTCTGGCCCGTAAAAAGCACACTGCGTGCAGCCAGGTAAGGACAGTGGAAGGTTTTTCTTGGTCCTGTTGGATCAGAGGAAACACTGAGCAATTCCCGCGCTCGCGCTCGAGTCCGATTTCGGCAGCCTGGCAAGGCGCGGTGTCGGTTCGGTAGCCCGAGCCACCGGGCCGGTGGCGCAACACCGCCAGGGGCCGTGCCATGTGAGGACAAGCTTTTTTCCGTCCTGGCGGCGCGTCGCGCCAACAGGGCCGGAGAAAAACCTTCTCCTCCCCCGGCACTCAGTGCCAACCCGTATGGCGGTGATCGTCCCGATCGCATATCACGCCGGGGCTTCCATCTGGACGAAGCAACATCACTATCAACCAGGTAGGGACAGCACAAGGCCCATACGCTCGCGGGAAAGCAACATGTTCGTGAGAACGGGAAGGGCATTGTGCGGCGCGCCTACCCTCGGAAGAAATGCGACCCTGATTGCAGGCGTGCGAATGAGTCAGTGTTTCCCTAAAATGCCGCCTAGGGAAACACTGATCTATTCCCGCGTCTGCGCCCGAGACCGGTTTTGGTCATCTGGCAAGGCGCGTTGCCGGTTCGGTAGCCGTAGCTACCGGGCCGGTAGCGCAACGCCGCCAGGGGCCAAAACCGGCCGGGCCCTCCGGGTTGGGCCGCATTTTTCCCGATTGCCGCGTTGCGCTGCTTGACCGCAGAATGACTGCGGCGCTGCGCAGCGCGCCTTGCCTCGGAAAAAATGCGGACTCCAACGCAGGCGTGGGAATAAATCAGTGTTTCCCTAGAACGATCCGACGGACATGCGTTTCGCCCAGGAGATAATCGCGATGAACCTCGAGAAAGCACGCTTCAACATGATCGAGCAGCAGGTCCGGACCTGGGATGTGCTCGATCCCAGCGTGCTGGACATCATGGACCGCCTGCCGCGTCACCATTTCGTGGCACCGGAACACCGGGAACTGGCCTATTCCGATCTCGAGTTGCCGATGGGGCATGGCGAGGTGATGCTGACGCCGAAACTGCAGGGCCGCATTCTGCAGGCGCTGGGCGCGAGTCCGTCGGAGCAGATTCTGGAGATCGGTACCGGTAACGGCTATCTGACCGCCTGTCTCGCGGCGATGGGAGCGCATGTCCACAGCGTGGACATTCACGGGCCGTTTCTGGACACCGCGCGGCAGAATCTGAAACAGAACGAGGTGCGCAACGTCACGCTGATCGAAGGCGATGCGGCGGAAGGCTGGGACGATGGACGACGTTACGATGCGATCGCCGTCACCGGCTCGTTGCCCGTGCTCCACGAGGGGTTCCATCGGTCGCTTACCATTGGTGGACGTCTGTTCCTGATCGTCGGCGAGAATCCAACCATGGAAGGGCTGCTGATCACCCGCGTCAGCGAGACGCAATGGGCAAGTGAAAGCATCCTCGACACCGCGGTACCGCCCCTGATAGGCGCACCGCGGTCCAGCGGGTTCCGGTTCTGACATGGTTGCCGAAAGCCGGCCACAGGAAATAGCCGCACGCCTCGCAGCGGGTGAAGCGATAACACTGCTCGACGTCCGCGAGGGCTGGGAAGTAGAGCACAGTGCCATCGAAGGCATCCTGCACATCCCGATGGGCGAGGTGGTCGCTCGCCGCGAGGAAATCCCCGGCGACAGGCCACTGGTCTGCGTCTGTCACCACGGCATGCGCAGTGCTCAGGTGGCCGCCTATCTGGAACAACAGGGCTGGGCTGAGGTGGAAAACCTGAGCGGCGGCATCGATGCCTGGTCGCAGACCGTGGACCCGTCGATACCGCGCTACTGAGTGGCTAGCAGCGGCCGGATCTGTTCCAGCATGCGTTCGGTGGCGCCCCGATTCGCTTCCATCAGGGCCAGGGCGCAGCGACCAGCGGCAACACGCCGGTCCGGATGTTCCAGCAGTTCCGTCACGGCGTCGGCCAGAAAACCGGCGTCGTTGACCTGCTGGCCACCACCGCTATCCACCAGTTGTTCCGCCACCTGGCGCATCTTGAACACATGCGGCCCCATGATCACGGGCAGCCCCATGGCCGCCGCCTCCAGCGGGTTGTGTCCACCGATCGGGACCAGCGTGCCACCGATGAAGGCGGCATCGGCCGCCCCATAGAACACCAGAAGTTCGCCCATGGAATCACCAAGATAGATCTCGATGCCGTCCGCACAGGGCGTATCGCTGCTACGGCGATGCAAGGAGAAGCCCTCGTCCCGGCACAGACTGGCGACCCGCGAAAATCGATCCGGATGCCGCGGCACCAGTAGCAACAGGGCCTCGGGAATGCGCTCCAGCACCATGCGGTGAGCCTGCAGGACCTGCTCTTCCTCACCATCCCGCGTGCTGGCCGCGATCCAGACCGGCCTGTCGCTGCCCAACTCCCGCCGCAGGGCCTCACCCCGTTCGCGGGCACTGGCCGGTATCTGCTGCTCGAACTTGAGGCTGCCGGTAACGACGACATTGCGGGCCGGCGCCCCCTGTTGCCGAAGGCGGTTGGCGTCATCCGCAGTCTGCGCGCAGAAGCGATCCGGTGCCTGGAACACCGGGCCCATGAGCCTCGACAGATAACCATAGCGCCGGGCACTGCGCTCCGACAGCCGGGCATTGAGCACGACCAGCGGAACGCGCCGCCTCTTCAGCACATGAAACAGATTCGGCCACAGCTCCATCTCGACGACCAGCGCCAGCGACGGCTTGGAGCGGTGCAGGAAGGCCTTTACCGCATGCGGCAGATCCAGCGGCAGGAAGCAATGGCGGACGCTGTCACCGAACAGGCTCAGGACCTGCTCGCGCCCGGTCGGCGTCATGGTCGTGATCAACAAGGGATGCTCGGGGAATTCCCGCTGCAGGCTGCGGATCAGCCCGGCCGCAGCCTGAACTTCGCCCACGGACGCCGCATGCACCCAGATACCACGCTGGGGCAGGTCCACCGGCGGCAAGCCAAGACGCTCGCCCCAGCCATGCCGGTAGGCGCGCTCGCGCAATCCACGCCAGGCCAGATACAGCAAGGCGAACGGGGTCAGGAGATACAACAGGGCAGTGTATAGCCGGCGCATACCGTCAGGATGCAGAGGATTGGCGATCAGCCGCAAGCCGCGGCAGTACCGTTTCCACCGCCTCTGTGGTCAGCCAGATTCGCTCCAGGTCCTTGCCGGTCCAGCGACGCGCCCAACCCAGCATGGCTTTCAGCCGACGTTTGATCACATGGCCACGGCGCAGAACCTCCAGGACAGCCTGGGGTGGCGCCTGTTCCAGATAGTGATTCAGCAGACGGCAGCAGAGCGCGCGTTTCTGATTGCCTTCGAAGGCCTTGATCGCGGTCGCCGAATGCACCAGCAGCATGAGGTCCATGGCCTGCCGCGCGGGCAGTGTCAGGGTCTGATCCAGTGGCTCTTCGAAATCGATACGGTAGAGGTCATCGTTCCACTGCGTGTGGTTACGAAGCTGCGCGCCACCATGCCAGTGACCCTGGCGATGGAAATCCGCGAGTTCGGCGGCCACGCGGCAGGCCAGATCCGCCTGTCCGGAGGCATCCAGTGAACGCATGATCTGGGTCAGCGGCGGCCCCACGTCCTGCATGATCAGATGATCATCCGACACCAGGATCACCTCCGGCACCGGCTGATCGCGATCGCGCAGCGCACGCAGGCGCGCTGCCTCGTAATGCAATTGGTCAGCCTCCCCCAGACGCAACGGACCCAGGCGAGGCCAGTGTCCGGCGAGAAAACGCACCAGCAGCGCGCCACCAAGGGCTCGCGGCAAACTGCGCCCCGGCGCGGACTGCTTGACCATGTACCGCTGACCGGCATGCTGCAGAGCGTATACACGTCGCCTGGCGGAAGCCGCCTCACGGTAAGCCAGCCCGCGTATCGCCTCGATGTCCGACTCGTTCCGCTGACCGCTCGAACGAGCATGATCGGACAAGCCCTGCTGCCCCATCAATCCGGAATCTCTGTCTGCGAAGTTCATCATCCGGCATCCTGCCCGGCATCGGCTCCGGCGCGGACTCGCCTGATCAGGTCGGTAGTCGAGCAGCCATCAAGAAAATCCAGCACCTCGACGTAACCGCCATTGGCCGTTACCTGCCGGTAACCAACGATGTCTTCGGGGCGATAGTCCCCGCCCTTGACCAGGACGTCGGGGAGCACCCGCTCGATCAGGCGCTCGGGCGTGTCCTCGGCGAACGGCACCACCCAGTCCACCGCCGCCAGCCCCGATAGCACCGCCATCCGGTTCTGTACCGAATTGACCGGTCGCTGCGGCCCTTTCAGCCGGCGCACCGACTCGTCATCATTGACCGCCACCAGCAGTCGGTCACCGCGGTTGCGGGCCTGCTCGAGGTAGGCGACATGGCCGGCGTGCAGCAGATCAAAGCAGCCGTTGGTCATGACCACCCGCTCCCCATGGGCGCGGGCATCCGCCACCGCCTGCAGCAGGCGCTCCTCGGTCAGTACACCGCGACCATTTCCCTCGCTTTCATGCAGCGCGCGCCGCAATTCGGACACGCTGACCGTGGCTGTCCCCAGCTTGCCGACGACGATGCCGGCGGCGATATTGGCCAGCGCCGTCGCTTGCGGCAGTTCCAGGCCGGCAGCCAGCCCGGCGGCCAGGGTGGCGATCACGGTATCGCCGGCACCGGTCACATCGAACACGTCTCGAGCCCGAGCTGGCAGGTGCAGGTGCTCTCCGTCCGCCGACAGCAGGCTCATGCCCTCTTCGCCTCGGGTGACCAGCAGAGCCTGAATGCCGCTGTCACGGGCCAGTTGACGACCTCGTTCGAGCAATTCATCGTCGTTTTGACAGTGGCCAACCACGGCCTCGAACTCACTCAGGTTTGGCGTCGCCAGGGTCGCGCCCCGGTAGCGGCTGAAATCACTGCCCTTGGGATCGACCAGCACGCGCAGCCCGGCGGCAACCGCGGCCTGGATCAGCGGCTGCGGATCACGCAGCGCGCCCTTGGCATAATCCGACAGCACAAGCACACCGGCATCGGAGAACGCCTCCTGCAACAGGGGAATAAGGTCCGTGGCCGTGACGTCGCTGAACGCATCCTCGAAGTCCAGCCGAATAAGCTGCTGCTTGCGACTGATGATCCGGAGCTTGGTGATGGTTGGCGCGGAGGGGTGGCGCAGAAACCGGTTCGAGACACCGGCCTGCTCCAGCAGCCGCTCAAGAGACTCGGCAGTGGCATCGGACCCGGTAACGCCGCTCAACGTGGCCCTGACGCCAAGGGCGGCCAGGTTCAACGCGACGTTACCGGCACCACCGGCACGGACCTCATCGTCCCGCACGCGTACTACCGGCACCGGCGCCTCCGGCGAGATCCGACCCGTATCACCGTGCCAGTACCGATCCAGCATGAGGTCACCGGCCACCAGGACACGGACATTGTCGAATTCGGGCAATTGCAGCTTCATGGTGGCGTCGCAGGGCTCCTGAACCGGCGGAAATTCGTTGCGGAGTATATCATTGGCACCAGTTCGGCGATTGAAGCCGTACCGCAGGCTGACTATGTTTGCAGCCCGTTCCCATGCATCCGCAGAAGCGCGCCCTGGAGGCCTGATTGAGCGATACGCAGGACAACACCCCGACCCATCCGGCTCATCCCCGCAACTGGGGCCAGTTGTTGATCCTCGGCCTGCTCTGGCTGCTGGCTCGTCTGCCCTGGCGTGCAGCGCTGAAAATCGGCCGTGTCGGCGGACGCCTGAGCTATCACCTGCTGTCCGAGCGTCGACGCATTGCCCGGCGCAATATCCAGCTCTGCTTCCCGGAGCTGTCTGGCGATGAGCGCGAGGCGATGGTGCGGCGCAATTTCGGCTACGTCGGCCAGGGCATCGCCGAGGCCGCGCTGGCCTGGTATGGCGGCCCGGCCGTGGACAGGATTCCCTGCACCGTGACCGGCCTGGAGCACCTGAGGGCCGAACAGGACAAGGGCCGCTCGGTGATCCTGCTGTCCGGCCATTTCGTGTCCATCGAACTCACCGGCCGACTGGTGCATCCGCATCTGGAAATGGCGGTCATCTACAAGCCGCTGGTGAAACAGCCCCTGCTTGACCGGTCGATGCGCGAGGCAAGGCTGCGGCGCGGGCATCCGGCAGTTATTGCCAAGGACGACATCCGCGGCATCGTGCGCACGCTGCGCCGGGGTATCCCTGCCTGGTATGCCGGTGACCAGAACTACCGCACCAAGCAGAAGGTGTTCGCACCATTTTTTGGCATTCCCACCGCAACGGTGACGGCGTTGAGCCGGTTGTCACAAATGGGCAAGGCCAGCGTAGTGCCGCTGTTCTTCAACGCGAAACCGGACGGTTCCGGCTATGAAATCCGGCTGCTTCCCGCGCTGGCCGATTTCCCCAGTGGCGATCTCACCGAGGACGCCGCGCGGATGAATGCAGTGCTCGAGCAGGCGGTTCGCCAACACCCGGACCAGTACCTCTGGATCCACCGGCGGTTCAAGGACCATCCGGAGAATCTCGACATGTATCCGAAAGTGCCGGATCACCGGGAAGTTCGGCGCACGAAAAAACGCCGCCCGAAGGCGGCGTCGTGATCCATCACACCTGTCGAATCAGCGGACAGCCTTTTCCTTGACGTAACTGCCAGGGGCATCCTCGATGGCCTTCAGCTCGCCGTCGCCCGGGATGCGGGGATCGACCTTTGCCCCGGCCCGACGCACCAGCCACTTGTTCCATTCGGGCCACCAGGACCCATCGGTGTGCGTGGCGGCATCCAGCCAGGAATCCGGATCCTTCGGATTGCGGGAATTGGTCCAGTAGCCGTACTTGTTCTTTGCCGGCGGGTTGATGACACCGGCAATATGTCCCGAACCACCAAGGATGAACTTGGACTGCCCACCGAGCAGGTGCACGCCGCGGTAGCACGTCTTCCACGGCGCAATATGGTCTTCGGCAGCGGAGATGAAGCAGTTCGGGATCTCGACCTTGCCCAGGTCGATGGGGGTATCGCGGATCACCAGTGCGCCGGGATCCTTCAGCTTGTTCTCCTGGTACATATTGCGCAGGTAGAAGCTATGCATCTTGGCCGGCATATTGGTGCAATCCTGGTTCCAGTAAAGCAGATCGAACGGGAACGGATCATCACCCTTCAGATAATTATTGATGAAGAAGGACCAGACGAGATCGTTGGCGCGCAACGAACTCATGGTCGCCGCCATCGAGGTGCCCTCCAGGAAGCCCTTCTCGTCCATGCGACGCTCCAGCGTCGCCAGCTGCTCCTCGTCAATGAACAGCTCGAGCTCGCCCGGATGCGTGAAATCCAGCATCGCGGTGAAGAAGGTGATGCTCTTGACCCGATCGTCCCCCTTGGCGGCCATATAGGCCAGCGTGGTGCCCATCAGGGTGCCGCCGAGGCAGTAACCGACCGCGTTGATATCGCTCTCGCCGGTGGCCTTCTCGACCGCATCCAGCGCTGCCAGCGGGCCTTCCATCATGTAATCGTCGAAGCCCTTGTCCGCATACTCGCGAGTCGGGTTCTTCCATGACACGGTGAACACGGTGTGGCCCTGCTCGACCATGTACTTGATCAGCGAATTTTTCGGCTGCAGGTCCAGGATGTAATATTTGTTGATCCACGGCGGGATGAACAGCAGCGGCCGCTTGTAGACCGTCTCTGTCACCGGCTCGTACTGAATCAGCTGGATCAGGTCGTTCTGGAACACCACCTTGCCCGGGCTCAACGCCAGGTTCTTGCCGACCTCGAAGGCTTCCGTATCGGTCATCCGGATATTCAGCCGACCGTCGGTCTCGGACAGGTCATTAAGCAGGTTCTTCAGACCCTTGAGCAGATTGTGGCCCTTGGTCTCCAGCGTCTTCTCCAACACCGCCGGGTTGGTCGCCACGAAGTTGGTCGGTGACAGGGCATCGACGAACTGCCGGGTGTGAAACGAAATCTTGCGCGCGGTCTTGTCATCCAGACCTTCGACGTTATTGACGGTGGAGTGGATGTAATCAGCCGCAAGCAGATAGCTCTGCTTGATGAAGTCGAACAGCGGATTCTCTTCCCAGGCCTCATGCTTGAAGCGCTTGTCGCCGGCATCCGGGCTGATCACCGGATCCTGCTGATGGCCCCAGAAGCGCAGCGCGGCATTATTCACCAGTTGCAGGTAATCCTGCCAGAACGCCATCTGTGCCCGGGCGAGCTCAATCGGATTCGCCAGCAGCCGGGTGTTGAGTTGCTGGAAAAGCCCGCTCATGTGCATGGCGTCATCCATGTCGATGACCTTGGCCTGCTGCTGCTGATCGAGGAACGACTTCACCAGTTCCTGGCTACGGTCCGTGATATCGACCAGGGTCCGGGATAATTCCGCTGCGCTATTCTCGTCGGCTTCAGTCGGCTTGTCTGACATGATTTCCATTCCTCACTGCGGGCCCCGTATCGAGGCGAAAGCTTATGCCATCACTGGCGAGCAGCACATCATACTGCACAGCAACAAAACGGCACAAGCCGAAGCTTGAATGGCAAACAACTGATAAAGCAACATTTTTTGAAATGGCCTAATGGATAGCTTACTGGGAATCAGACAATCTGCTGCGATGCAGCATTCCAGGGCTGCGGTTCTGTCCGAGAAACTCGGCTTACCGCTCATGCCGCCGACGGCCACACCGGAGGGACTGTTCCTGGATGACAGTCCGCAGGGCCTGGCGTTGGTGGATGGTCGAGCCGGAGCACCGGGTGCGGTGCGCGTGGACTTTCTCAACCCGCGGGTCCTGCACCGTTTGCGCCGCGTGGGTATCCGCTCCGAGCTGCTGATCCGCGCCGTAGGGATAAAAAAGGGACGCCGACCGCGTCTGGTTGACGCCACCGCTGGTCTCGGTGGTGATGCGCTGATCCTGGCGCATGCCGGATGTACGGTGACTCTGATCGAGCGCTCCCCGATCGTCGCCGCCCTGCTTGCCGATGCCATCTGCCGCACTGCGGCCACCGATCCGGGCAATCCGGCGGCAGCACTCCAACTGGTGGAGGCCGACGCCACAAGCTGGTTGGCAGGTCTGGCGGAACCAGCCAGGCCGGATGTCGTCTATCTGGACCCCATGTACCCTGATCGCGGCGATGCTGCCGCGGTGCGCAAGGAGATGCAGCTGCTCAAGCAGTTGCTGGGCAGCGATGAACAATCCGCACCAGGACTTCTGCAAGCGGCGCTGGCGTCGGCACGCCAGCGAGTCGTGGTCAAACGTCCGCGCAAGGCGCCATTGATCGACGGCCCCAACAGGCCTTCGCATCAGATCAGTGGACGCAGCACCCGATTTGACGTCTACGTGCTTCACTCGTAACCGGAGGTCACTCACCCATGAGCCACGCCCCACAACCGAGAACCGGGCTGTCCCCCGAATCCCTGGCCGACAGCGTCAGCGTCGGCGTTCCAACGATCGGTCCCGGCGGCGTCGCATGGCTGGAAGCGGATCCACGAAACGGCGGCAAGGTCGGTGTCCGCGTTATCGCAGCAGGAAGCCGAACGTCGGCGCGACTGGTCGATCACGACTGGAATGTTCGCAGCCGGGTGCACGAGTACGGCGGCGGTGCACTCTGGGCCGGTGCCGGCCGTTACCACTGGTATCTGGTCGACGAATCCAGCCAGTCACTCTGGGGCATCGTGCGCACCGGCGATGCGCCCATCTGCCTGCTCAAGGGTGAGAGCGATATCGCGCTGGGTGATGGGCATGTCGATGCCGAAGGCCGCCGCATGGTGCTGCTGCGTGAGGACAAGCAGGCCGACCGAACCCAGGTCATACTGCTTGACCCCAAGGCGCCGGATACGCCGATCGTTCTCGAGAACGAGGCGGATTTCTGTGCCGCCCCGCGGCTCAGTCCGGACGGCCGCCAGGCTGCCTGGATCATCTGGGATCACGGCACCATGCCGTGGCAAGCCACGCGGCTGCGCATCGCCGATCTCGATACGGGCAGGCAACGCACCATCGATGATGCCGGACATTCCATCCTCGAGCCGCGCTGGACTGACGCCGGCGACTTGCTTGTACTGAGTGATCGGGCCGGTGCCTGGTGCCCCAACCGCGTGACCGGGGATGTATTGCAGCCTCTGTGTGATGCGACGGATGACCACGCGCGACCACCGTGGCAACTGGGCGGCGGCCATTATGGTCAGTTGCCGGATGGCAGCCTGCTGGCCATCCGCGTCGCGCAGGCGCGATGCAAACTCGTCCGCCTGCATTCCGATGGCAGCGAACAGGATATTGCCGGACCGGAAAACGACATCGAGGGCCTGCGACTTGATGGCTGGACCGCCGTCTATCTGGCAGGCAGTGCCGAGAGCCCGAGAGACGTGTTCCGCCGCGATCTGGAAACCGGCCGCGTCGAGCGACTTTCGGGACAGGCGCCGGAGAGCCACACCGCCGGCTCTTTCGGCAGCGCTGAACTGGTGATGACGCGAACAGACTGCGGCCCCGTCTACGGCTTTCTTTACCGACCGGACACTGCCGGCAAACCGCCCCTGCTGGTGCGGGCCCATGGCGGTCCCACCGCCATGAAAAGCCCGGTATTCTCGCCGGACACGCAGTTCTGGCTCAGTCATGGCTTTGCAGTGCTGGATGTGAACTACGGAGGCAGCAGCGGCCACGGTCGCGCCTACCGGGAGCGACTGCGCGGCGCCTGGGGCCGGATCGACAGCGACGACTGCGTGGCCCTGGCGCAGGAGCTTGCCGGGCAGGGCCTGGTCGATGCGGAGCGAATGGTGATCAGTGGCAGCAGTGCAGGCGGCCTCACCGTGCTCAACGCTCTTCAACATGGCGTCTTTGCCGGAGGCACCAGCCGTTACGGTGTCACGGACCTGCTGCGGCTGGTGGACTCCACCCACCGCTTCGAAGCCGGCTATCTGGATTTCCTGATCGGCTCGCTGCCGGAACATCGGCAGCGGTATCTCGACCGGTCGCCGGTGAATCACGCTGACAGGATCCGCGGTGCCGTCTTGCTGTTGCAGGGCGAGGATGACCCCGTGGTCCCGTTGAGCCAGGCCCAGGCCATCCACGACGCCATCCAGGCCCGCGGCGGCCAATCGGAACTGGTGGTGTATCCGGGAGAGAAGCATGGTTTCAGGAAGGGCGAGAATCTGGAGGATTCGTTCCGGCGGGAGTTGGGTTTCTACCAGCAATTACTTGAGTAATCGCTGGTAGAAGGACAAGGAAGGTTTTCGGTTGGCGGTTTTCGGACTAAACAATACCCAACCCGACCGCCACGACGCGTCAGAGAGTCTCTTGGCATCAACCGGAAAAAGGCGCAAGGCCTGAAATTACCCTAAATCGATGAAAAGCTCGCCAACCCGTCCGAAAACCGAAAACCTTCTTTGTCCGAAAACCGCCGGGAAACGGCGTTTCCCGGTTTACTCCGTCGTCTCCGCATCCGCGACCTTGGGCCGGGTGCCGAACTTCTTGCTGAGCTTCTTGCTGTTCTTCGGATTACGCAGGATCAACGGTTGCTCGACCATCACCCTCGGCT
>SKGQ01000033.1 GCA_007117515.1 Ectothiorhodospiraceae bacterium
GGGGCTGCAGATCATACTTGCTAACTCCCAGGGCCAGTGCCGAGGCGCTGGCCACGAAAATCGAGGAATAGGTACCGACAATCACACCCAGGATCAGCGTCAGGGCAAAGGCGGAGATCAACTCGCCCCCCAGCAGATACAGACTCACCACCACCAGCAAGGTGGTGAACGACGTCACAATGGTTCGCGACAGCGTCTGGTTGATCGAGGCATTCATCACTTCTTCGGTCGAGCCCTTCCGCATCTTCAGAAAGTTCTCGCGTATTCGGTCGAACACCACGATGGTGTCATTCAGCGAGTAACCAACCACCGCCAGCAGGGCCGCCAGCACCGTTAGATCGAAAGTGATCTGGAATAGCGCCAGCACGCCCATGATCAGCAGGATGTCGTGCAGCAGGGCCGCTACGGAACCGGCCGCGAAGCGGTATTCGAAGCGGAATGCGACATAGATCAGGATCCCGCCCAGGGCATACAGCATCGCGAGGATGCCATCCTGGGTCAGCTCCTCACCGATCTGCGGCCCGACGAACTCCACCCGGCGCAGATCGACGCCGGCGTCGTGCTCACGCAGCGTCGCCACCACCTGATTGCTGATTTCCGCCGCCTCGGCATCATCACGCGGGCCAAGACGAATCATCACCTCACGCGACGAACCGAAGTGCTGGACCACGGCATCGTCGAAACCACCGTCATTCAGGGCCTGACGCACCGAACTCAGTTCCGCGGCCTCTTCGTAGCCGACTTCGACCACCGTGCCACCGGTGAAATCGATGCCGAAATTCAGGCCGCGAATGAGCAGGGCACCGATGGCCACCGACAGCAACACGATGGACACGATCAGCGCGATGCGCCGACGTGACATGAAATCGATGTTCGGGTCTTTCTTGAACAACCACATGATGGAGTCCCTCGCGCCTCAGATTGACAGCCGCAGCAAGCGGCGCCGGCGCCCGTAGATCAGATTCACCACGGCGCGCGTGCCGAGGATCGCGGTAAACATGGAAGTGACGATGCCGATGGATAGGGTCACGGCAAAGCCCTGAATCGGACCGGTACCGAACAGGAACAGCACCAGCGCCGCTATCAGGGTCGTGATGTTGGCATCAGCGATGGTCGACAAGGCCTTCCCGTATCCCGCATGAATCGCATTCTGCGGCGACATCCCGGCGTGGAGCTCTTCCCTTATTCGCTGGAATATCAACACGTTGGCATCCACCGCCATACCCACTGTCAAGACAATCCCGGCGATGCCAGGCAGCGTCAGGGTGGCCTGCAGCATGGACAGCACGGCAACGATGAACACCAGGTTCAGCATCAGCGCCATGTTGGCGACCAGACCGAACACCCTGTAGTAAAATGCCATGAACAGCACGACCAGTACGAAACCGATCACCACGGCCATCACGCCCTGGTTGATGTTCTCCTGGCCCAGGCTTGGGCCCACCGTGCGCTCCTCGATGATATCGATCGGCGCGCTCAGTGAACCCGCCCGCAGCAGCAGTGCCAGGTCGCGGGCCCCGGTGGTACTGTCCAGTCCGGTAATCCGGAACTGGCTGTGCAGGGGCTCGCGGATGGTCGCGACGTTGATGACCTCTTCCTCGACGACCCGGACGCGTTCTTCCTCGCCGTCCCGCTCCCGGGTCTCGACCCGCGATTCGATGAAAACAACAGCCATGGGTCGCCCCACGTTCTCACGCGTCGCGCGGTTGAACATGTTGCCGCCATCGGAACTGAGACGGATGTTGACCTGTGGCCCGCCGGTATCCTGATCGATGCCCGAGGAAGCACTGGTGATGAAATCACCTGTCAGCATCACCTCGCGCTCCAGCAGCATGAAGTGGCCGTCACGATGCCGATAGCGCACGGTACCCGGTGGCACCGGCGCATCCTCCCGGCCACTGAATTCCTCGTTTTGCCGATGCACCATGCGGAACTCGAGTGTCGCCGTGGCACCGATGATTTCCTTCGCCCGGGCCGTGTCCTGCACACCCGGCAACTGGACCACGATACGATCAGTGCCCTGCCGCTGAATCACCGGCTCGGCAACACCGAGTTCGTTGACCCGGTTACGCAGCGTCGTGATGTTCTGTTGCAGCGCCGCGACGCGGATTTCCTGGATGACGTCGTCCGGAATCTCGGCGATCAACCAGTACTGGTCGTCGCGCTCCTCCTGACTGAAATCGATCTCGCCGCGGTAGTCCGGCTGCAGGAGATTCAGCGCCTGCTCGCGATCGGCGGCCTCATTGAAGCGGGCCTGCACGCGCCCGTCTTCCACGTCCACATTGCTGTAGCGAATCCGTTCCCGTCGCAGCCGGGTGCGGAAATCGTTCTGATACCGCTCAAGGGTCTGACTGATCGACGCGTCGAGATCCACCTGCATCAGGAAGTGCACGCCACCCCGAAGGTCCAGCCCCAGATACATCGGCTCGGCATTGATCGCGCGCAACCAGTCGGGCGTTGCCGGCGCCAGATTCAGCGCCACCACGAAATCATTGCCCAGGTAGTCGCGCATCAGGTCCGCGGCACGCAGCTGATCATCGTCATTGGTCAGCCGGATCAGCAACCGATCCTCAAGGATTTCCGGCGAATGTGCCTCGATCCCCTCCTCTTCCAGTCGGGTCATGACCCGGCTCTGCACATCCTCCACCGACTCCGCGGAACGGCTGGCGGTAATCTGAATCGCGGGGTCCTCACCGAACACGTTCGGCAGTGCGTAAAGCACGCCGATGGCGATGGCGACGACCAGAATGACGTACTTCCAGAGGGGATATCGGTTCATTGCCTGAAACTGCTCCGCGGGGAACGCGACTCACGGGCCGGCAGACCGCCGGCCCGGATTCTCAGCCGTTGTCCTTGCCCTTCATGGTGCCCTTGGGAACGACCTGCATGACGGCGTTCTTCTGCACGCGAACACTCATGCCGTCAGCCACTTCGACGGTGGCGAAGGTCTCGCCCACCTCGGTAATGCGGCCGAGCAGACCACCCTGGGTAACGATCTCGTCACCCTTGGCAAGTTCAGACACCAGTTTACGGTGCTCCTTGGCGCGCTTGGCCTGCGGACGGATCAGCAGAAAATAGAAGATGGCGATCAGTGCAATCGGGAACAGCAACGCGGTCCAGCCGGCACCTGCCGGTTCGCCGGACTGCGCCAGCGCGGAGGAAATGAAGAAGTCCATGAGTTGTCCTCTATCTAATCAGCTTGCCTGAGGCGCGTGAAGATGCCTGTCGGCAGGCGGGTGGTCAAATCGGTCCGGCGCGCATTATGGCATAGCTCCACCGGCAAGCGTCCCCGCAAACCCGGGAAACACGGATTGGCTCACAGAAATGCCGATTTATTCACTCGCCCACATGCGAGGTCAGGCGAAAGACGCGTTTGCCCTCGTTTTCCCGCTGACATCGTGGTTTTCTGCAAGCGTTTGGTGCTCTCCGCGTCAGGCATGGGGCTCGGTGCGGAGTCGATAGCGTCTGGGCCAGTGCAAGCTTTTCTTGGCCTGACGTCCCGCTGATCCAACAGGGCCAAGAAAACCTTCCACTGTCCTTGCCAGGCTGTTACTGGCGATGCTTCGTCAGGGCTGGAGCATCGGGACGGACGCTACCGGACGACCACAGCCATGCCGGCATGCACAGAGTGCCGGGGGAGGAGAAGGTTTTTCCGGCCGTCTTGGGGCGCTGCGACGCGAGGCCGGAAAAAACCTCGTCCTCACCCGGCA
>SKGQ01000149.1 GCA_007117515.1 Ectothiorhodospiraceae bacterium
CCCAAGTCGAAGACCCCGGCCGGTTTTGGCCTCTGGCTGCGTTACGCCACCGGCCCGGTAGCTACGGCTACCGAACCGGCACCGCGCCTTGCCAGATGACCAAAACCGGTCTCGGGCGCAGTCGCGGGAATAAATCAGCGTTTCCTTAATGGATCAGTGGTTTCCTAATCGTCCGGCTCATAGCCCAGGTTCGGCGCCAGCCATCGTTCCATCTCACGCCGTGACAAGCCCTTGCGCCGGGCGTAGTCCTCGACCTGATCCTGGTAGATCCGGCCCAGACCGAAGTAGCGGCTTTCCGGATGTGCAAAATAAAGGCCGCTGACTGCCGCAGTCGGCACCATGGCCCGGCTCTCGGTGAGTTGCAGGCCGATCCGGTTTTCCACGTCCAGCAGGTCCCAGATAAGATCCTTCTCGGTGTGGTCCGGGCATGCCGGGTAACCGGCGGCCGGGCGAATGCCCTGATAGCGTTCCCTTATAAGATCGCTGCTGCTCAAAGCCTCTTCCGGCTGGTAACCCCAGAACTCCTTGCGCACCCGTTCGTGCAGGCGCTCGGCGAAGGCTTCGGCCAGGCGGTCGGCGAGGGCCTTCAGCAGGATGCTGTTGTAGTCGTCATGATCCGCCTCGAAGCGGGCGATATGCGCGTCGATACCGATACCGGCGGTGACCGCGAAGGCACCGATATGATCCGGCTTGCCGCTGTCCCTGGGCGCGATGAAATCGGCCAGACTCTGGTTCGGCCGGCCGTCGGGCCGTTCGGTCTGCTGTCGCAGGTGGTGCAGCGTGAGGAGTACTTCCTCACGTGAGGCATCGCGGTACAGTTCGGTATCATCACCGATCCCATTGGCCGGAAAGATGCCGCAGACCCCGCATGCCTGCAGCCAGCCCTGGTCGACAATCTGCTCCAGCATTGTCCTGGCATCGTCGAACAGGCTCCGGGCCTGCTCGCCCACCACGGCGTCATCCAGGATCGCCGGATAGCTGCCAGCCAGTTCCCAGGATTTGAAGAATGGCGTCCAGTCGATGTAGTCCACAAGCTCACGCAGCGGATAATCATCCAGCACGTGGATGCCGTGCTGCCGCGGCTCCACCGGTTCGAAGGCCTGCCAGTCAATCGGCGTGGCATTGGCGCGGGCAGCGCCAATTTTCAGCCACTTCTGTTTCTTCTGCCGCGCGGCGTGGTTCTCCCGCACCCGGGCGTATTCCTCCAGAATACCGGCCACGTAGGCCTCGCGCCGGGTTTCGCTGACCAGGTTGGACGCGACGCCGACAGCCCGCGAGGCGTCCTTGACGTAGATCACCTCGTGTTCGTAGGCGGGCGCGATCTTGACCGCTGTGTGGACCCGAGAGGTGGTGGCGCCGCCGATCAGCAGCGGCTGCTGCATGCCGCGGCGCTGCATCTCGCTGGCAACATTGACCATCTCCTCCAGCGAGGGTGTGATCAGGCCGGACAGGCCGATGATGTCCACATCCTCGTCGATGGCGGTCTGCAGGATTTTCTCGGCCGGTTGCATGACCCCGATGTCGGTGACCTTGAAGTTGTTGCACTGGAGTACCACGCCGACGATGTTCTTGCCGATGTCATGCACATCGCCCTTTACCGTGGCCATCAGGATATGGCCGGCCGGCTTGTTCTCGCCGCCGTCCTTCTCGGCCTCGATGTAGGGCAGTAGATAGGCCACCGCCTTTTTCATGACACGGGCGGACTTGACCACCTGGGGCAGGAACATCTTGCCCTCGCCGAACAGGTCACCGACCACGTTCATGCCGTCCATCAACGGCCCCTCGATGACTTCGATGGGTCGGCTGGCCTGCGCACGGGCCTCCTCGGTGTCGGCATCGATGTAGTCGATGATCCCCTTGACCAGCGCATGCTCCAGACGTTTCTCCACCGGCTCCTCACGCCAGGCCAGATCCTCGACCCGGATCTTGCCACCGCCGCCCTTGACCGACTCGGCGAAGGCCAGCAAGCGCTCGGTGGCATCCGAGCGGCGGTTCAGGATCACGTCCTCGACGCGTTCCAGCAGATCCTTCGGAATATCGTCGTAGATTTCGATCTGGCCGGCGTTGACGATGGCCATGTCCATGCCGGCGCGAATCGCGTGATAGAGGAAGGCCGAGTGCATTGCCTCACGCACCACGTTGTTGCCGCGGAACGAGAATGACAGGTTGGACAGGCCGCCGGAGACCCGGGCATGGGGCAGATTGGCCTTGATCCAGCGGGTGGCTGCGATGAAATCGACGCCGTAGTTGTCATGTTCCGGGATGCCCGTGGCCACGGGAAACACGTTCGGGTCAAAGATGATGTCCTGGGGCGGAAAATCGGCCTGGTCCACCAGCAGCCGGTAGGCCCGTTCGCAGATCTGGATGCGCCGCTCGTAGGTGTCCGCCTGGCCGTCTTCGTCAAAGGCCATGACCACGGTGGCGGCGCCATAACGCTTGATCTTGTGCGCCTGGGCCAGGAACGGCTCCTCGCCCTCCTTGAGCGAGATGGAGTTGACGATGGATTTGCCCTGCACGCATTGCAGGCCCGCCTCGAGTACCTCCCATTTCGAGGAATCGATCATCACCGGCACGCGGGCGATGTCCGGTTCCGCCGCCATAAGGTTGAGGAAATCGATCATCGCCTGACGGGCATCGAGCATGCCTTCGTCCATGTTGACGTCGATCACCTGGCCGCCGCCCTCGACCTGATCCCGCGCTACCTCCAGTGCGGTGTCGTAATCGCCTTCCTTGATCAGGCGCTTGAAACGCGCCGAGCCGGTGACATTGGTGCGCTCGCCAATATTCACGAACAGGCTGTCGGCACCGATGTTGAAGGGCTCGAGGCCGGACAGGCGCATCGCCGGCTCGCGCTCGGGCACCTGCCGCGGAGCGCAGTCTGCTACCGCTTCCCGGATTGCCGCGATGTGTTCGGGCGTGGTGCCGCAGCAGCCACCGACGATATTGACGAAGCCGCTCTCGGCGAAATCCCGCACCAGCTTCGCCATGTATTCCGGCGACTGATCGTATTCACCGAATTCATTGGGCAGGCCGGCGTTGGGGTAAATCGTGATGTAGGTATCCGCGACCCGCGAGATCTCCTGCACGAAGGGGCGCATCTGTTCGGCACCCAGAGCGCAGTTCAGGCCCACGGTGAAGGGCTGGGCGTGACGCACCGAGTTCCAGAATGCCTCGGTGGTCTGGCCCGACAGGGTGCGGCCCGAGGCATCGGTAATGGTGCCGGAGATCATCACCGGCAGGCGGTAACCCAGTTCATCAAACAGCTGTTCGATGGCGTAGATCGCAGCCTTGGCGTTCAGGGTGTCGAAGATGGTCTCGATCAGCAGCAGGTCGGCGCCGCCGTCGACAAGGCCCCGCGCCGCCTCCAGGTAGGCCACGCTCAATTGCTCGAAACTGACGTTGCGGTAGCCAGGATTGTTAACGTCCGGCGAGATCGATCCGGTACGGTTGGTCGGGCCAAGCGCACCGGCCACGAATCGCGGCCAGTCGGGCTGTGCTGCCATGGCCGCTTCGCAGGACGTCTTGGCCAGCCGCGCGGCCTCTACATTCAGCTCATAGGCCAGGCTTTCGAGACCGTAGTCTGCCTGGGCGATGGTGGTGGAACTGAAAGTGTTGGTCTCCAGGATGTCGGCACCGGCTTCCAGGTTCCGGTCATGGATCTCCCGAATCACGTCCGGCCGGGTCAGCACAAGCAGGTCGTTGTTACCCTTCAGATCGGAGGGATGATCACGGAAACGCTGGCCCCGGAAGTCCTCTTCCGAGAGCGGATACTGCTGGATCATGGTGCCCATGCCGGAGTCAAGCAGCAGGATGCGCTCCGCGAGCAGGCGGCCAAGGGTCTGTCTTGTTTCACGCATGAAGAATCAACAGTAATTTGTGAATGCGAGCGGCCGCGTAGTATACCCAATCGACAGCCGGCGTGTGTGCAGGGCACAATTACGGTTTTTTACCAACTTCCGGAGACTGACAGGGAATGCGTGTACTCGTCACCGGTGCTGCCGGTTTCATCGGTGCCGATGTCGCCCACCGCCTGCTCGATCGCGGCGACCAGGTCGTCGGCCTGGACAATCTCAACAGCTACTACGATGTCGCTCTGAAAGAGGCGCGCCTGGCGCGGTTGCGGGCGCGCGCTGGCTTCAGCTTCCAGCGGCTGGATCTGGCAGACCGTGACGGCATGGCGGCGTTGTTCGCCGAGGCCGGTTTCGAGCGGGTGGTGCATCTCGGCGCCCAGGCCGGAGTCGGGTATTCGGTCACTCACCCCCACGCCTACGTCGAGAGCAATCTGGTCGGTTTCATGAATGTGCTGGACGGTTGCCAGAGAGCGGGGGTGGAGCACCTGGTGTTCGCCTCATCCAGCTCGGTCTACGGCGGCAATCGGCGGCTACCGTTCTCGGAGCATCACGCGGTAGATCATCCGCTGTCGATGTATGCAGCGACCAAGAAAGCCAATGAGCTGATGGCGCACACTTATGCGCACCTGCATGGCCTGCCCGTTACCGGGCTGCGCTTCTTCACGGTCTACGGCCCCTGGGGCCGGCCGGACATGGCGCTGTTCAAGTTTGTCGACAGAATCCTGCACGACCAGCCGATTCCAGTGCATAACCAGGGCCAGCATCAGCGGGACTTCACCTATATTGACGACATCACCGAGGGCGTGGTCCGCAGCCTTGACCGGGTCGCCGCCGCGGATCCCGATTGGCGGGCCGAGGCGCCGGACCCGGCCAGCAGCAATGTGCCTTACCGGATCTACAACATCGGTAACAGCCGACCGGTGAATCTGCTGCACTACATCGAGGTGATCGAGGACTGTCTCGGGCGCAAGGCCGACAAGCAGATGCTGCCGCCGCAGCCGGGGGATGTGCAGGACACCGCGGCAGACACTACCGACCTGTCCAGGGATGTCGGCTACCGTCCGGACACGCCCATCGAAGTTGGCGTCCAACGTTTCGTCGAGTGGTACCGGGAGTATTACGGGGCGTGAGGTTTGGATTGTTCGAGGCGTGGGGCCGGAAGGTCGTCGTCAGGGACGCGGTGAACCCGTCCGTGGGCGCTTGACCGCCGCATCCATGCGGCGGACACCCTGCCAACGACCTTCCGGCCCCACGCCCAAATGGGGAGGTGGGCTGGGAGCGGACGGTTCGTCCCGTCCATCGAAGTCGATACGAAAGCAGTTCGCGCGTAATCGACGGGTCGAGAAGATGCGTTGATTCTCTCGCCGCCGCGTAGCGGCAATGGTTAGGTCGGCAATACAAACAGGAACAGTATGAAAATCACGATTTTTGGCAGCGGTTATGTTGGGCTGGTCACCGGCGCATGCCTGGCGGATGCCGGTAACGACGTGCTCTGCGTTGATGTCGACGTGGACAAGGTGGCGCGTCTGAATCGGGGCGAGGTGCCGATCTACGAGCCGGGGCTGGACGACATCATCGCGCGCAATCGCGATGCCGGGCGACTGACGTTTACCACCGATGTGGCCGAAGCAGTGGCCTATGGTCCGGTGCAGTTCATCGCCGTGGGTACGCCACCCGACGAGGATGGCTCCGCTGATCTGCAGTATGTGCTGGCGGTGGCCAGGTCCATCGGCGAGCACATGGATGGCTACCGCGTCGTGGTCGACAAATCGACGGTGCCGGTGGGGACTGCCGATCGGGTGCGGGCGACCCTGGGTGAGGCGCTGACCGCGCGCGGCGCCGAATTGCCATTCAGCGTCGTGTCGAACCCCGAATTCCTCAAGGAAGGCGCGGCGATTGCCGATTTCACCAAGCCGGATCGGATCGTCATCGGCAGCGACGAAGACCGGGCCACTGACGTGATGCGCGAGCTCTACCGGCCATTTAACCGCAGCCACGACAAGCTGATCGTGATGGACGTGCGTTCGGCGGAACTGACCAAGTACGCAGCCAATGCGCTGCTGGCGACCAAGATCAGTTTCATGAACGAACTCGCCGGCCTGGCCGAGCGACTTGGCGCCGATATCGAGCACGTGCGGCATGGCATCGGTTCGGATCCGCGCATCGGTTACCACTTCATCTATCCGGGTTGCGGTTACGGTGGCTCCTGTTTCCCGAAGGACGTCAAGGCCCTGGCGCGCACGTCCCGCGGCGTCGATTACGAGCCGTTGGTGCTGGATGCGGTAGAGGCGGTCAACGCCCGCCAGAAGCAGGTGCTGTTTCAGCGCATGGTCCGGCACTATGGTGCCGACGGCCTGCGCGGTCGCACCGTTGCGATATGGGGCCTGGCTTTCAAGCCCAATACCGACGATATGCGCGAGGCACCCAGCCGGAGTCTCATGGAGGCCCTGTGGCAGGCTGGTGCGCGGGTCCGGGCCCACGATCCGGAGGCCATGGCGGAGACCGCTCGCATCTATGGCGAACGTGACGATCTGCGGCTCTGTGACGACCCGATGGAGACCCTCGAGGGAGCCGACGCGCTGGCCATCTGCACCGAGTGGCAGTCGTTTCGCAGTCCGGATATGCAGCGCATCCGCACGTTGCTGAGCGAGCCAGTTATCTTCGACGGACGCAATCTCTGCGATCCGGAACGCCTGGCCGATCTCGGCTTCACTTATTACGCCATTGGCCGTGGTGACAGCATCCGTCGCCACTGAGGATCCGGGAGACGGAATGACGGCTGAGAGCGGAAGTCCCGCCTGGCGGGCCCTGGAAGGACACGCCACCGCGTTGCAGGGGCGAACCATCTCCAGTCTTTTTGCTGATGATCCCGAGCGCTTCGATGGATTCACCCAGCGCTGCGGATCACTGCTGCTGGATTATTCGAAGCAGCTGGTCACCGACGAGACCCTGCAGCTGTTGCTGGACCTGGCCCGTGAACGTGGCCTGGAAGACTGGATTGATCGGCTGTTCCGTGGCGAGCATGTGAATAACACCGAGGACCGTCCGGCGCTGCACACGGCGCTTCGGGCCCGCGGCGACGATGCGGTCTACGTCGATGGCGTCAATATTGTGCCCGAGGTCTATCGTGAGCGGGTTCGCATGCGTCTGTTCGTCAACCGGCTGCATCGGGGTGAATATCGCGGCTGTACCGGGCGAGCAATCACCGATGTGGTCAACATCGGCGTCGGCGGCTCGGATCTGGGTGCGGTCATGGCCACCGAGGCGCTGGCGCCGTTCCGCACCAACGCCATTCGCATGCATTTCGTCTCCAGCATTGATGGTGTGCACGTCACCGATGTGCTGGAACGGGTCAACCCCAAGACCACCCTGTTCATTGTCTCGTCCAAGTCATTCACCACGCTGGACACCATGACCAATGCGCAGACGGTGCGGGAATGGTTCATGCGCCATGTGGACGACCCGGCGGCCATGGCCGGGCATTTCCTCGGTGTCTCGGTGAATGACCATGCGATGGCCGAGTACGGCATTCCAGAGGCCAATCGCTTTCATATCTGGGACTGGGTTGGTGGCCGCTATTCACTGGCCTCTGCCGTCGGTCTGCCGCTGGCCGTCGCTATCGGCATGGATCACTTCGAGGCAATGCTGGACGGCTACCATGCCGTGGACGAGCATCTGCGTGATGCGCCACTGGAGCAGAACCTGCCGGTGATCATGGCCCTGACCGGCGTCTGGTATCGCAACTTCCTGGGCGCCAGTGGCCATGTGGTCCTGCCCTACGATCATCGGTTGCACCGCTTTCCGGCGTATCTGCAGCAGCTGGAGATGGAGAGCAATGGCAAGTGCGTGACCCGCGCCGGTGAGCCGCTGGCCTGGGACACCTGTCCCGTCGTCTGGGGCGAGGTGGGCCCCAACGCACAGCACTCCTTCTACCAGTTGCTGCATCAGGGAACGGCGCTGGTGACCGCCGATTTCCTTGCCCCGGTGAATGGCTCTTCCGAGTATCCGCGACATCACGATCTGGCCCTGGCCAACTGTTTCGCTCAGAGCCGGGCCCTGATGGAGGGCCAGTCGGAAGAGCAGGCCCGTGCCGACATGCGCGCCTCGGGCATGGCCGAGGCGGCCGTTGAACGCGCCGTACCGCACAAGGTGCATCCGGGCAACAAGCCCAGCAACACCTTGTTGTTCGAGCGGCTGGACCCGCACACGCTGGGCATGCTTGTGGCCCTGTATGAACACAAGGTGTTCGTGCAGAGCGTGATCTGGCAGATCAACCCGTTCGACCAATGGGGCGTGGAACTGGGCAAGCGGTTGGCCGCGGAATTGCTGCCGGCGGTGACCGGCGGGAGTGCGCCGGTGGAGATGGATCCCTCCACGCTTGGCTTGCTGCGTTACCTGCGCGGCAAGCGCTGAATCGTCACGACTTTTTCGAAAAGGAGCACTGCATGGCTGACAGCATTCGCAAGGTCGTTTTTCCGGTTGCCGGGCTGGGTACGCGGTTTCTGCCTGCCACCAAGGCCAGTCCGAAGGAAATGCTGCCGGTGGTCGATCGGCCGCTGATTCAGTACGCGGTGGAGGAGGCGGTTGCTGCCGGCGCCGACACTCTGGTGTTCATCACCGGGCGCACCAAGCGTGCCATCGAGGATCACTTCGACAAGGCCTATGAGCTGGAAGTCGAACTGGAAGCCAAGGGCAAGCAGCAGATGCTGGAGCTGGTGCGCAACACCGTGCCGGACGGCGTCAACTGCATCTACATCCGGCAGGGCGAGGCGTTGGGCCTGGGCCATGCCGTAGCCTGTGCGCGACCGGTGGTGGGCAACGAGCCGTTCGGCGTGATCCTGGCGGACGACCTGATTGATGGTGGCACCGACCCGGTGCTGTCGCAGATGGTGCGCCAGTACCAGGCACACCAGTGTTCCATTCTCGGTGTCGAGCGCGTGCCGATGCAGGAGACCGACAAGTACGGGGTGGTCAGCGGCAGCGAGTTCGGGCCGCGCCTGACAAAGCTCAGCGGCATTGTCGAAAAGCCGACCCCGGATCAGGCGCCGTCGGATCTGGCGGTGGTGGGGCGCTACATACTGACACCGGCCATATTCGATCTGCTGGACGCAACGGCGCCGGACAAGCGCGGCGAGATCCAGCTCACCGACGCCATCGCCGCGTTGCTGGAGCATGAGCAGATTCTGGCTCATGAATTCGAAGGCCACCGCTACGACTGCGGTAGCAAGCTGGGCTATCTGAAGGCGACGCTGGAATATGGTCTGCGCCACCCCGAGCTGGGCGCGGCGTTTGCCGCCTACCTGCGGGAGCGCAGCGTGGGTTAAGGATTGGCGCGGTGTCGGAAAGCGGCTGCGGTGCTAAGCATATAGCGTCTGCTACGTTGGCATGGACCCGGCTTGGCTTTAGAGTGCCGCAGCATCAGGGGAAGTGCGGCTCGCCACTTGCCAATCGGTCCGACGCCGCAGCAGGGCGTTTGCGACCAGGTCTTCCCGATATCGGGATCAGCCGTCGGCACGGCACGGAGGCAAACGCTCGCGGTGGGGTTTGAAGCCTGGTTAACAGTTGCAGTTGTCGTTTCGGTGCTGGGGATTCTCAGCCTGACGCGACTGGCGGCCGATATGGTTTTTCTTGGCGGACTCACGGTCCTGCTGGTCGCCGGCGTGTTGACACCGGCGGAAGCCTTTCGTGGACTGGGTAACCAGGGCCTGATTACCGTAGCCGTGCTCTACGTGGTGGTGGCCGGGTTACAGGAGACCGGCGGCATTCACTGGATCGTTCAGCGGGTACTCGGCCGGCCGCGCTCGCTGGCTCATGCTCAGGTCCGCCTGATGAGCCCGGTCGCCTTTCTGAGCGCCTTCCTGAACAACACGCCGGTTGTCGCCATGCTGATTCCGGCGGTCAGTGCCTGGGCCAAGAAGTTTGATCTGGCCAGCTCCAAGTTGATGATCCCACTCAGTTACGCGGCGATCCTGGGCGGCACCTGCACGCTGATCGGCACCAGTACCAATCTGGTGGTAAACGGCCTGATCATCGATAGCACCGATCACGGTGGCCTGAGCATGTTCGACCTGGCCTGGGTCGGTCTGCCGGTGGCGCTGGTGGGGCTCGCCTTCATCCTGCTGACCACGCGCTGGCTGTTGCCCGACCGACGTCCGGTCCTGAGCCAGCTCGGGGATCCCCGTGAATACTCGGTGGAAATGCTGGTGGACCGGGACGGTCCACTCGTGGGACGGACTGTCGAGGCAGCCGGGCTGCGCCATCTGTCGGGTATGTTCCTGGCCGAGATTGACCGGGATGGCACAATCCTGCCGGCGGTCACGCCGCAGGAGGAACTGCAGTCCGGTGACCGGCTGCTATTCGTTGGTGTCGTCGATTCGGTGGCGGAATTACAGAAGATACGCGGTCTGAGCCCGGCTACGGACCAGGTGTTCAAGCTCGAGGGACACCGCTCTCAGCGGACTCTGGTGGAGGCGGTCGTTTCCGGAAGCTGCCCCGTGGTTGGCAAGAGCATCCGCGACGGACGTTTTCGCTCCCTCTACGACGCCGTCGTGATCGCAGTCGCCCGGGACGGGGAGCGCTTGCGGCAGAAAGTTGGTGATATCGTGCTGCGCCCCGGCGACACCCTGCTGATGGAGGCGCGGCCGGTGTTTCTGGAGCAGCAGCGCAATAATCGGGACTTCTTCCTGGTCAGCAAGCTGGAAGACTCGGTGACGCCGCGGCATGAGAAGGCCCCGATTGCACTGGCCTTGCTGCTGCTGATGGTAGTGGTGGTGACTTTAGGCTGGCTGAGCATGATGGAGGGAGCCCTGCTGGCGGCGGCAGGCATGCTCGCCAGTCGTTGTGTCGGCGTCGAGGCTGCGCGGCGCAGTATCGACTGGTCGGTGTTGCTGGTCATCGCCGCGGCGTTCGGCATTGGCCTGGCGATGGACAAGACCGGCGTTGCCCTGACCACGGCGCAGACGGTGATCGGGCTCACCGGGGACAATGCCTGGGTCAATCTGGGCGTGATCTATCTGCTGACTGCGGTGTTCACTGCCGTCATCACGAACAATGCGGCGGCGGTGTTGATGTTCCCGATCGCCTATGCGGTGGCGGGGGATCTGGGGGTGGACTTCCTGCCCTTCGCGATTGCCGTCATGCTTGCCGCGTCGGCCAGTTTCGCGACGCCGATCGGCTACCAGACGAACCTGATGGTCATGGGGCCCGGTGGCTATCGCTTCAGCGATTATCTGCGGCTCGGCCTGCCGCTGAATCTTGTAACCGGACTGGTCGCGGTGCTTGTCATCCCGCTGGTCTGGTCGTTCTGACGAATGACATTGGCACTTCGAGGTGAAACATGAGTGAGTCGACATCCGATCTGGTGGCACCGCATGGCGGTGAACTCAAGGAACTGCTGGTGGCGCCGGAGCGCGTTGAGCAGCTCAAGGCCGAGGCCGTGGACCTGCAGTCCTGGGATCTGACCGAGCGTCAGGTCTGCGATATCGAGCTGCTGTTGAATGGTGGCTTCTCACCGCTATACGGCTTCCTCACGGAAAAGGACTACAACAGCGTCTGTGCCGATATGCGTCTGGCCGATGGCACGTTGTGGCCGATCCCGATCAATCTGGATGTGACCGAGGCCTTCGCTGAAGGCCTCGAGCCGGGCAGCCGGATTGCCCTGAGGCATCCGGAAGGGATGGTCCTGGCGGTGATGACCGTGGATGACATCTACCGGCCGGATTTCAAGCGTGAGGCCGAGCAGGTCTACGGCGCGGCCGATGATGCGCATCCGGAAGTATTCCGCCTGTTCAATCAGTGCAACCCGGTTTATCTGGGCGGTCCCCTGGAAGGCCTGGAACTGCCGCCGCACCACACCTTCAAGCACCTGCGCCACACGCCGCGGGAACTGCGCGAGTGGTTCGGCAAGCTGGGCTGGAACAATGTGGTGGCCTTCCAGACCCGCAACCCGATGCACCGGGCCCATGTGGAGTTGGCCAAGCGTGCCTCGCAGACCGGTGCCGCCAATCTGCTGATCCATCCGGTGGTGGGGATGACCAAGCCGGGTGATGTGGACTACTTCATCCGCGTGCGTTGTTACCAGGAGGTGGTCAAGCACTTCCCGGAACAGACCACGACGTTGTCGCTGCTGCCGCTGGCCATGCGCATGGGCGGGCCACGGGAAGCCGTGTGGCACGCCATCATCCGAAAGAATCACGGCTGCAGCCGTTTCATCGTTGGCCGTGACCACGCCGGTCCGGGCAAGAACAGCCAGGGCGAGGACTTCTACGGGCCCTACGACGCCCAGGACCTGGTACGCAGCTTCGAGCAGGAACTTGGCATCGCCATGCAGCCCTTCGAGGAGATGGTCTACGTCGAGGACCGGGCCCAGTACGTGCCGCGTTCCGAGGTGCCCGAGGGCTCCCGCGTGTTGAATATCTCCGGCACCGAGTTGCGCCGGCGGCTGAAGGAAGGCCTGGACCTGCCGGACTGGTTCTCCTATCCGCAGGTCATCGCGCACCTGCGCCAGGCATTCCCGCCCAAGCGGCAGCAGGGTTTCACGGTCTTTTTTACGGGTCTCTCCGGGTCCGGCAAATCAACCATCGCCAACGTGCTGATGGCCAAGTTGATGGAAGTGGGTACGCGGCCGGTGACGTTGCTGGACGGCGATCTGGTGCGCAAGCATCTGTCCAGCGAGCTGGGCTTCTCCAAGGAGCACCGCGAGCTGAATATCCAGCGTATCGGCTATGTGGCCAGCGAGATCACCAAGAACCGGGGCATCGCCATCTGCGCGCCGATCGCGCCGTACAGCGCCACCCGGCGCACGGTCCGTGAAATGGTTTCGCAGTACGGCGGCTTCATCGAGGTGCATGTGGCGACGCCGCTGGAGGTCTGCGAGGAGCGCGACCGCAAGGGTCTGTATGCCAAGGCCCGCGCCGGGCTGATCAAGCAGTTCACCGGCATCGATGATCCTTACGAGGCGCCGGAGAATGCCGAGGTGGTGGTGGATACCTCGAAGTTCAGCGCCGACGAACTGGCTCAGCAGATCCTGCTGCAGTTGGAAAAGCAGGGGTATATCGATAACGAGTGAGCCTTCGGCTCATTCGTTATCGAGAATTCAGTGTTCAGGTTTCAGTTTTCAGACAGGGCCAGTCCAGCTCCACGGCACCGTCTGAAAACTGAAAACTGAACACTTTCTTTTTTTGAGGTATGCATGCCGAACACCCCCTTCGAAAAAGTCATCGACCTCGCCCGCGAGGCCGGTGATGCCATCCTTTCCGTCTATAACGGTCCGGACTTCGATGTTGAGGCTAAGGCGGATGATTCGCCGCTGACCGCGGCGGACC
>SKGQ01000003.1 GCA_007117515.1 Ectothiorhodospiraceae bacterium
AGGGCGCTGGAGAAGTGTCGGGTCAGGCAGCGGCCCTGGCGCCGGGCATCGCGCATGGCAAGCTCGACGAAGCGGAGTAAATCCGAAGCTTTCCGTGCATCGTTCGGGTAGTGGCAGGCACCGGTGCTGAAGCCCGGATTCAGCGCGTGACCGGCAAGCAGTACTGGTGCCATCAGCGTGTGCAGAATGCCGGCGAGCCGATGCGAGATGTCCTCCGATGTCTGAATATTATCCAGAATCAGCATGAAACCATCATTGCCCCAGCGAGCGACCATCTCTTCGGCCCCAAGCCGTTCGCCCAGGCGACCCGCCAGAACCGACAGCAGGCGATCCATCGCATCCTGATCCAGCAGGTCGCGCAGGGTGTCAGCATCGTCCAGATCCACCAGCACCACCGAGAAAGGCTGCGCCGGCGCCTGCTCCAGGCGTGCCTCCAGACGTTGACGCAGTGCGTCCCGGTTGCGCAGCCCGGTGACCGGATCGAAAAACATCATGCGATGCAGGCTGCGACCATTGTGTTGTCGCAGCAGGCCAATCGTCAGCAGCGTCGCCGCCGCCTGCAGTAACTGCAGCTGTTCCGTCGACCAGGGATGCGCCGGCACGCAACGGTCCATGGCAAGAAAGCCGCGTAGCAGCCCGCTATGACGGATTGGAATGATGATCAGTGACTGTATGCCCTCTCGGGGCAGCAACGCCCGTTCAGCCGCCGCGGACTTTGGCAGCTCATCAGGGCTGTGCAGCAACACGGTCTCGCCGCAGCGCAATCGCTCGCGCAACCACGGCAACAGCTCCAGGCTGTGCGGGCCTTTCTGCAGAGGGGGCTCAGCGGTGCGACGCTTCCAGGCGGCGCAACGGCTGAGAATGTGTCGTGCCCCCTTCAGCCCCATCAGATACACGCGACCCGCGCCGGTGTGCTGACCTACCGAGCTAAGACTTTCACGAATAGCCTCGGGCAGGTCCGCAAGCGGGCGGTTACCGAGATCGTCCGCGCTGCTTTGCAGCATGCGGTGAATGTTTGGGTCAATCGCCTTACCGATGGCGAGCGTCGGAACAACGGTGGGGATCACCAGATCATTGATCGAGCCAATCAGGTGCTCGGCATCGAGTCGGCGTAGCGTCAGGCTGAATTCCCGGTCCTGGGCGACCCGTGCCAGCCGGAGCGACAAGTTGACTGATTCCCGCTCGCCATCCCGGCAGCGGCAAATCCCGGTCCGTAACGGAACGCGGTCTTCGTCGCGCACCAGGTCGGTTATCAGACAGGCTTCTGAGGGCGACGACAGGCTCGTGGCCGGCCGTCCCCCGATACTCAGCAGCCGACCGTCCTGGCTCGCCAGCACCAGCAGTGTTTCCCGGCCTGCCAGCAGGCAATCGGCCAGGATGCTGTCCGCGGACTCCTCGGGTTGCGCGGCGTTTGAATCCTGTCCAGGTCGATCGCTCATACTGCGCTCTCGTCGTCCCTAGCCTGGACGTTCCTGTGCTCTCGCATCTGTTGTGCCCTGCTCCAGCCTAAGGAAACACTGGTTCATTTAGCCGGATTTCTTGTTCGCGGTTGGTCGTGACAGCGCGCCGTTCCGGGTCCGACCGCTTTTCGAGGAGACGCTTTTCCGTTCGCGCGTTGCCGTCCCCGGGCGCTATTTGCCCGACCGTCAAACCGTCGGACAAACCTGTGTTGATGGTCGAGTATGTCCAACTTTACTCACGATCACAATTGCTTGGCGTGTGAACGTCGTGTGAAGTCTCAATTTCCGGATGTGGGCCCTGTTCCTGATTTCTGGCGGCTAGGGCGGCTCGTATGCTCGATGCCAGACTGGTTGGTTGCAGGCTCATCAGCAGACCGAACAGCAGAACCGGTAGCAACGCCAGGCGCGGTTCGGACAGGCTGTCAGCGAGGGCGCCGCCGATGAGGGGCACAAGAAAGCAGGCACCGTAGCCAATGGTGAACATGCCTGCGGCCATCGCCGCGGTTTCGCCACGCCGGGCCAACGCTGGCGGTAACGACAGCAGCAGGATCAATTGCACCCCACTGGCCAGGCTGACGAGAAAACCGAACCAGAGTGCCAGCCAGCCGCTGGCCACCAGAAACGGAATCAGGGCCAGTGAGGCGGTTGCCATCATCAGGATGATCGGCCCGCTGCGCAGGACCAGGCGGCCTGCCAGTACCAGCATCAGCAGTGAAGCAATGACCTGGGCCGTATTGAACAGGAGCAGACCACCGGCCAGCAGATCGCCTTCTCCGCGTGATTCGAGAATGCTCGCCATATAGGCATTGGTACCGAAGAAGAGACCGGCGGTGGCGCCCATGAGCAGACCGAGGCGCCACAAAAGCGGATCACCCCAGCGCGGCATCCACTGCCGGATATCAGCCTTTATGGCGGCGGTGTCTTCGCGGTCGCCGTGCCGCAGCAGGGCGAACAGGAGAGGAATTGCGGGCAACGACCAGAGTGCGACCGCAATCCGCCAGTTTTCACCGCTGAGCGGGACAAGCAGGGGCAGTGTCAGACCGGCCCCGATGACCTCGCCCACCAGCATTCCGTTGGTGTAGATAGCCGTTGCCAGGGCCACCCGGCCGGCGCAGTGTTCCCTCACCATTGCCGGCAGGGTCGGCTGCAGCACGGCGATGCCCAGGCCCATGACCGCGGTTGCCGCCAGCAGCCACAGTAGATTGGGCGATAGACCCCGCGCCGCCGATGCGGCAAGCACCAGGAACAGCGCGAGGCTGGCGGTATTGCGGACACCCAACCGCGCGACGATGAACGAACCGGCCATGGCCGCCGCCGCAAGCATCAAAAGGGGCAGCGTCGTAAGCGCGCCGGTTGCCGACTCGCCCAGAGCGAGCTCCTCCCGAATCATTGGCGCCAGCGGGGCCGCCGCCATCAGGGTAATACGCAGGTAGATGCCCAGGCCCCAGAGCAACAGCAGGCTGGGAAGGATCGGGCGCAGATCTCCCAGCGCCCGCTTCAGGCCAAACAAGGTGATGCATCCATCAATCGGAGTTTGTGCATGCGCATAGCATAGGGAAACCCTGCGCTATCCGCGCGCGTCTTGCCAGGTGACCAATACCTGTTTCGGTCACGCACTCGGGAAGCAATCGACGTCTCTCTGGCGGACAGCGAAAGTTTTATCAATCTCACAAAACGGGATATTCATGTGCCCATAAGCCACGGAAAAAAACGAATATCCTTTCGTTGTACGCACTAAGTTGAATTGGCAGCCAGCAACCTTCCTGAAAGTCTGCGGTATCCGGCCTATTCACGTTCTCCGATCCGGGCCGGCCCTCTGAGCCGAACAATTTTTCCGGGATCACAGCACCGGAAGCTTCATAACCAGGAAGGATTTTGTCATGGGACTCATGCAACACGTGAAATACGTCCGCTGGCTCCTGTTTGCCTTCGCGCTCGCGCTGGTGCTCGCCGGGTGCGGCGGTGGCGGCGGTAGCAGCAGTAGCAGCAACGGCAATGGCTCTACCTGCAAGCCTCCGGCGACGAGGCCTCGGCGACGGATCACAGTCTGCCGTCCGGCGTGCGCAGCCGTATCTAGCAGCGATATCTGGACAGTTTCGAGTACCCGATCCCGGGGCTGTTTTTCGATGTCGACCAGCGGGCAACGCGGCGGTGACAATCCGCAGGGATTCCCGTGGCGGTCGTGAGCGCGGGGCGATGGCCATCGGCTTCGCCGTCGTGCTGCTGCTCGGCGTCCTGGTCGTGGCCCTGGTGCTGGATGTGGGCCGCTGGTACATGGAGGACCGGCGCTTGCAGAAGGCGGTGGATACGGTTGCCATGCAGTACGCGATGCACGACGGCTATTGCGCCGGCCAAGGCATGGGCCCGGATCCGGCGGCAGGCGAGGTCGAGGCGGCGCTGGTGAACCAGGATCTGCGCAATCCGGTAACCGTGATGAACGCGGTCTTCGGATTCATGGATCGCGAGGATGGGGTGCGCCAGTTCGTCACTGAAAGCGATCAGCCAGAGGCCTTCCTGCTGCGGGCCCGGCAGGAGGTTCCCCGGAGTATCGTGGCAAGCGGACTGTTTCCCGGCACGGTGACGCTGGAGAAGACGGCTGTCGCAAGGCGGGTGCCGGTGGCGACATTCTCTGTCGGTAGCTGGCTCGCCCGGATTGACAGCAGCAATGTCGGCCTGGTGAATGCACTGCTCGGCGCCCTGGTAGGCGGATCGGTTGATCTTGATCTGGTGTCGTATCAGGGGTTGGCGGCGGCGGACGTCAGCCTCGGTGATTTGCTGGGTGCTGGAGAGACGTTTCTCGGAGCGGGCGTTGGTACGCCGGAGGAACTCCTGAATGCGGATCTGACCCTCGGTCAACTCGGGGATATCTTCGTCGAGGCATTGAGTCGGTCCGGGCAGTCAACTGCCGAGATTCAGGCATTGCTGGCTGATGTGGCAGTCGGTGCCCTCGGCACCATTCGGCTGGCGGATGTGCTCTCGGTCGATGACGGCACGGGACAGTCGGCGCTGGATGCTGCTGTCGGTTTGGGGGACCTGTTGGTGGCCAGTCTGATGCTGGCGAACGAACGATCCGCTCTCGAACTGGATCTGGATGGACTGAACATCAGTATTCCCGGGGTAACAAATCTGCGATCAGATGCTCGAGTGGCGGTGATCGAACCGCCACAAATCGCTATTGGCCGACCCGGCGAGGCGGTTGCCCGAACGGCCCAGGTGAGGCTCCAGTTGAACAACGAACTGGACGTGACCCTGCTCGGCATACCGCTGGCGGACGTGCCGTTGAATGTTGCCTTGGGCGCTGCCGAAGGCGAAGCAGCTTTGGACGGAATTCGCTGTCGTAGAATAACCAACGATGCCTTCGGTGTTGATCTGTCGGTAGCAACCACGGCGGTGGGATTGCAGCTTGGGCAGTTCGACAATATGGAATCGTCCGGTAGTGTTACCGGTCAGTCCGCCGTGACCATCGGAGGGGGGTTATTGAACATTCGTCTTACGATGCAGCTCGATGCGACCCCCTCGCCGGGATCACAGAGCGCCATTTCGTTCGATGTCAGTCGTGACGCGCTGCCCCAGAGCGGGACGACTGGCGGCGGAGGACTGTTCGGCGGGATTGGCAGCGATCTTCAAATCAACCTGACGATGCTTGGCGTTGGGCTTCTGCCCGGCGGACTGCAGAGTCTGCTGGGAACGCTGCTGCGCGATCTGCTTAACTTGCTGGTCGCGACTATTATTGATCCATTGCTGGAACTGCTGGGTCTGAGATTGGCAGGTGCTGACGTCGAGTTGATCGACGTCAGGGAAGGTCCCATCGAACTGATTCTTTGACCCTGTCCGAAAACGCGATCGTGCCGATTTGCCGCCGCCCGCCGGTGCGCTAGCATGCAATGCAGCATCCGGCTGCAGCGAGGCGCAAGCCCCACCATGTTCCTGATCTATCCAATACGTTTTCTGGCGGCTGCGTCTCTCGGGCTTATCTTCTTTCTTTGTGCAAATCAGTTCGCTTTTGCCGAGGAGGCTTTGTCCTTCGACCAGCGGCTGCAAATCTGGGAGCGCACTCTGGATGAAGTGGAGGCTGCGTTGGAGGCGGATTTCGCGCAGTCCGACGTTAGTGAGGTGCGGAAGGACTTGCAGCGCGTCATTGACGAGGCCGAGAAGAAACGGGTTCAGGTGCGCAGCCGCGCCGATGCGATCCAGCGCCAGCTCGATCAGCTCGGCGCGGCGCCCGAGGACGACGATCCGGACGAGGAAGCGTCGATTTCCCGCATTCGTGATGATCTCAAGCGCGGGGCCAGGACTTACACTGGCCAGGTCGCACGAATTAAACTGGTTGAACAGCGTGCCGCTGATTTGCTCGAGGATATCGCCTGGTGGGAGCAGCGCCTGTTCCGCCAGCAGATTCTGCATCGCGTGCCGATGCCCCTTTCGCTGGAGATCTGGCGGGTGGCCGCTGCGTCCGGCGCGGAACTGGCGATGGTCGTGTTGCGCGCTCCCGCGGAGTGGTGGGGCGAGCGAAGGGAAGACGAGCACGACACGATTGCCCTTGCGCTTCTCCTGTCGATGCCGGTCCTTGGTCTGTTGCTGGGCTGGCCCGTTAGACGCTGGCTGATTCGCCATCTGGGCCGTGACCCGGAGGAGCTGCAGCCCAGTTATGCGCGGCGGATCATCGCTGCGGTCGGTGACGGTCTGGCGAACGCGGTGGTGCCGGCGGTCATCATCGGTCTGGTGATCACGTCGCTCTGGTCTCAGGACGTCCTCACCGGCGTCTTTGGTCATCTGCTGACCGTGGCAGGTGGTGCCCTTGCCGTTTATCTGGTTTTGGTCGGGCTGAGTCGCGCGGCCCTGTCACCGTATCTTGTCGCCTGGCGCATCCTGCCGGTGGAGCCTGCCTACGCCAATGAACTGCTGCTGGCGATTCGGGCGACCTTTGCCGTTGTCACGATCGCCATGGCGATACTGGTGCTGTCATTGGAAATCGGCGCTTATCCGGATGAATTCATGGCAGCGTTTTTCCTGATCCAGACATCCCTCGTGGCCGGTTTGTGTCTGTGGATGCTGGCACCACGCTACTGGATCGACTCACTGGCTGCTTCCCAAGGGGCCGGCACTGTCAGCGAGGCGGATGCGCCGGCTGAAGATGAGGGTCCAGCGACGTATGCCCAGGCGGATGAATCGGCCGGCCCGCATTTGCTGGAGCGCGGCCGTGCCCTGTTACGTTTCGCCCTGGCCTTTGCGCCGGTTCTCGCGCTGGCGGGGTTTGGTCGGCTCGGCTATTTCCTGCAGACACGACTGCTGGCCACCATGGCCCTGATCGGCCTGGGAGTGCTGCTTTGTGCTGCGGTTCGCGAGGGCCTGGAACGACTCTATCGCAGCGGATTTTCGCCATTTCAGGGTCGCCGTGCGGCCGGCAGCCCGCCGCCATCGGACCGATCGGTGCGAGCACTTGTGTTCTGGTCGTCGCTGGTAACCAACGTGCTGGTGTTCGTGCCGCTGGTTTACCTCGCGCTGCTGCTCTACGGCGTACCGCCGATCGCGCTGGCGATATGGACCCGTGATTTCTTCTCCGGTGCGGAGATCGCCGGATTGACCCTCTCGCCGGCCAATCTGCTCCTGGCCGTCGGAGCCCTGATGGCGACTGTCTTTGTGACCAATCTCGTGCGCCGCTGGCTGAATCGCAAAGTCTTGCCCAACACAAGACTGGACGATGGCGCGCGCAACTCGATTTCCGCCGCCACAGGTTACGTTGGGGTTGGCATCGGCATCCTGCTGGCATTGTCCGTGGTCGGCCTCGACTTCACCAATCTGGCGCTGGTGGCCGGCGCCCTGTCGTTGGGAATCGGTTTCGGCCTGCGCAATGTGGTCGAGAACTTCGCTGCCGGGCTCCTGCTGCTGATCGAGAGGCCGGTCAAGGTCGGTGACTGGATTATCGTCGGTGGCAACGAGGGAACCGTGCGACACATTTCCGTGCGATCAACGGAGATCGAGACCTTCAACCGGGCCTCGGTCATCGTGCCCAATTCCGAACTGATCTCCACGGCGGTGACCAACTGGACGCACAAGAACCGCATGGCCCGGGAGATTCTCAAGGTCGGCGTCGCCTACGGCAGCGATACCCGGCAGGTGGCGCGCATCCTCGCGGGTTGTGCCGAGCAGCATCCGCGCGTGCTCAAGGTTCCGCCGCCGGTGGTCTATTTCCTCGGTTTCGGTGACTCGTCCCTGGAGTTCGAATTGCGGTGTTTCATCGGCGATACAGATGATTTCGTTGTGGTTTTGAGTGATCTGCATTTCGCTGCCGATCAGGCGTTCCGCGAGGCGGGTATCAAAATCCCGTTCCCGCAGCGGGATCTCCATTTGCACCAGTCACCGGCTGTTGGCCCTGAAGCACCGGGGCCGGTTGACACGAATCAGCAGCGAGGGGCCAGGGATGAATAGGACCGTGGGCGAAACCGGCAAGCGCCAGCCGGTCGGTGATCTGGCCGTGCGCACCATCGCCATGCCCGCCGATACCAACCCGGCCGGAGACATTTTCGGTGGCTGGTTGATGGCGCAGATGGATCTGGCCGCGGGCAATGCGGCCGCCCGGCGGGCTCGCGGGCGCTGCGCCACGGTGGCGGTGGAGAGCATGAGTTTCATCAGCCCGGTGCTGGTGGGTGACGAGGTCAGTCTCTATGCCCGCATTGTCCGCGAAGGGCGCTCGTCAATTCGGATCGCCGTCGAGGCCTGGCGTCGTCCGCGCGCCACCGAGGAGATGATCCGGGTGACCGAAGGTCAGTTTACCTTTGTTGCCATTGACGCTGACGGCCGCAGTCGGCTCATAC
Organism: Ectothiorhodospiraceae bacterium; assembly: GCA_007117515.1. Lineage (GTDB taxonomy): Bacteria > Pseudomonadota > Gammaproteobacteria > Nitrococcales > Aquisalimonadaceae > Methylonatrum. The sequence goes on from SKGQ01000003.1 coordinate 8,276, forward strand.
CTCGCGACCCGGCCTGAGACTGCGAGGGAATCGATCAGCTTTTCTTCTGCCACTGCCCGAACAGCCACATGCCCAGCAGCATGGCGGCGACAAAGACGAAGGCCTTCGATTCGCCGGCGCCCAGTGCCGTGATCGCCGGGCCTGGACAGAAGCCGGCCAGACCCCAGCCCACACCGAAACCAAGCCCGCCGATGACCAGCGGTCGATCGACATCGCGGCGAGTGGGCAAGCGCATGGGTTCACCGAGAACGCTTCGCTGGCGCTGACCGAACAGGCCAAAGCCCACCAGCCCGACGCCGATGGCGCCGACCATGACCAGCGCCAGCGAAGGATCCCAGTCACCTGCCAGATCCAGAAAACCAAGGACCTTGGCCGGGTTGATCATGCCCGACAGTAGCAGGCCCAGACCGAACAGCAGGCCGATGAGGAATGCAGAGAGAAGGGGCATGACTCAGCCTCCGAACAGGTGACGCATGACAAAGACCGTGGCGAAGCCCGCGGCCATGAAACTCAGTGTCGCGACCAGCGAGCGCGGCGATAGACGCGACAGGCCGCAAACGCCGTGACCGCTGGTGCATCCGGCACCCAGGCGGGTGAAGAAGCCCACCAAGAGCCCCGCGAGAATGAGCGTCGGATAGCCGGCATCGACCTGAATGCTTGGCGTGCCGACGGACAGGGCCCAGAGCAGCGGTGCCGCGATCAGGCCACCAAGAAAAGCGATTCGCCAACGGTGGTCGCCGTCCGGTGTCTGCAACAGACCGCCGACGATGCCGCTGATGCCGGCGATGCGGCCATGCAGAATCAGCAGCAGGCTGGCGGCCAGGCCGATCAGCATGCCTCCCGCGAGTGCGCTCCAGGGTGTAAAGGCCGACCAGTCGATGCTCATGTTCCGGCTCCTTTGTTGTCACAGAAGATGCTGTAGAGGGTCTGCAGCAGGCGCAGTGTTTTGGCGTCGGCAATGCGGTAATACACGTGCCGCCCGGCGCGACGGGTGTCTACCAGACCCTGGCGTCGCAGCACGCCGAGCTGCTGCGACAGATTGGGTTGATGCAGATCGAGCAGCTCTTCCAGTTCGCCGACGCAGGCCTCGCCCTGACTGAGCTGACATAACAACAGCAGGCGATCCGGATGCGCCAGGCCACGCAGGTGGTCGCTGGCGGCCTGCGCCGCCTGGCGCATGCTGGTGATGTCGATCTCGGCCGTACTCATATCCATATCCACCCTTGAATTAAATTATATTATTATTCATATTATATTTAAGTTGCAACCAAGAGGTCATACGCCATGATCCCCATTATCAAGGCTTTTCTCGATCAGGACTCCGAAACCTTCAGCTATGTGGTCTATGACCAGGAGGGTGGCCACGCCGCGGTGATCGATCCGGTTCTGGATTACGATCACGCGGCCGGCCGCACGTACACTACCAGTGCTGAGGAAATCGTCGCCTTCGTCCGCGACGAGGGTTTGACCGTGGATTGGGTGCTGGAGACGCATGCTCATGCGGACCATCTGTCCGCGGCACCCTTCATACGGGAGCAGCTTGGCGGGCGTATCGCGATTGGCGAGCATATCCGGGATGTGCAGGAGATCTTCCGCAAGGTCTTCAATCTGGAGAAGGAATTCCTGCCCGACGGTGCCGATTTCGACCATCTTTTCAGCGAAGGCGATACCTTCCGCATCGGTGAGTTGGAGGGGCGCGTTCTGCATACCCCGGGACACACACCGGCGGATCTGAGTTATATCATCGGTGACGCGGTGTTCGTCGGCGATACCCTGTTCATGCCTGACGCCGGCACGGCACGCTGTGATTTCCCCGGCGGTGACGCAGCCACGTTGTACCGCTCCATCGGCAAGTTGCTGGCCCTTGCCGACGACACCCGCATGTTCGTCTGCCATGACTATCCGGGTGAGAGCCGGGACCATGCCTGCGAGACCACGATTGCCGAACAACGGGAACACAATATCCATGTTGGTGCCGGGGTGACCGAGGCGGACTTCGTCGCCATGCGCACGAAGCGGGACGCGACCCTTGGTATGCCGCGCCTGATTCTGCCGTCGATTCAGGTCAACATCCGCGCCGGCCGCATGCCCCCGCCGGAGGCCGATGGTCGCAGCTATCTGAAGATTCCGCTGAACACGCTTTGAGGCCAAGTTAACTTCCGATAGCGTCGGGGCCAGTGCAAGCTTTCGTCTGGCCTGGCGTCGCTTCGCTCCAACAGGGCCAGCCGAAAACTTCCACTGTCCCTGCCAGGCTGCGGATGGCGTTGCTTCGCCGGGACTGTGGATGTTGCCAGTTCCAATATTTCGGAATGCACTGAGTGCCGGGGGAGGAGAAGGTTTTTCTCCGGCCCTGTTGAACCGAAGGTTCCCCAGGACGGAAAAAAGCTTGACCTGACGCGGCACGGGGCCAAATAGCGATCCGAGCACGGGGCCTGATATAACGCCGACGCGGTTCGGTTTCAGTCAAGCGCCGTGTGCGGGCCGTCCAGGCTTCCATGATGGGCGGACGGGCGATGCAGATAAAAGCCCTGGGCATGACTGACGCCCATTTCATCCAGCATCTGCAGGGTTGCCTCGTCTTCGACGCATTCGGCGATGATGATTTTATCCAGGCCTGAGGCGACGTCGATCATGGCCTTCACGAAGGCCTGGTTATCCCGGTTATTGGGCAGGTCGCGAACGAACATGCCGTCGATCTTGAGGATGTCCACGGCCAGATATTTCAGGTAGGCAAAGGTGGCGAAGCCGGAGCCGAAATCATCCAGACAGACCTTGCAGCCGGTGCGCTGCAGGGCCTCGATGAAGTTCTGCGCGTCCTGCATTTCCGCCACGGCCGCGGTTTCGGTTACCTCGATCAGCAGCCGCTCGGCCGCCACTCCGTGTTCCACCAGCAGCTGCTTGACGTAGTGCGGCAACCCGGAGTCATCCAGGCTGCGGGCCGAGAGATTCACCGCAAGTCCCTGCAGCTCGGGATGCTGCGCCAGCGTGCGGATGCTTTGGTGCAGCACCCATCGGTCGATCTCCAGAATCTGGCCGGTTTTTTCCGCCACCGGAATGAACTGGCCCGGCATCAGCAGGCGCTCCGGATCCCTGGGGTCGCGCATCCGCACCAGTGTTTCCAGGTGACTGAGACTGCGATCCCGCACCCGGTAGACACCCTGAAAGTGCAGTTCCAGCAGACCGTCTTTCAACGCCATGGCAACGCGCCGACCCCAGGACAGCCTTTGCAGGTCCGCCTCGGCCTGGTCCTGCGTCGCATCATAGACAGCCCAGGTGTTCTTGCCCTGCTTCTTCGCCTGGTACATGGCCACGTCGGCGTGCGCGACCAGGGTCTCGGGGTCACGTCCGTGATCCGGAAACACCGCGATGCCGACACTGACGGTGAGCCGGTAATTGCTGCCCCGGAAGCGCAACGGAATGCTGGAGATCGCGTGGACGATGCGTTCCGCCAGTTCCCTTGGCAGATCGCCGCGGCCCAGTTCGGTGAGGATGGCGAACTCATCACCACCCAGGCGGGCCAGCAGGTCGCCGCCCCGAACCAGGGCCGAAATCTCTCCAGCGGTCCGCACCAGCACGGTGTCGCCGGCGCGGTGGCCGAAGTTGTCATTGATGTGCTTGAAATCGTCCAGGTCGAAATACAGCAACGCGAAGCGCTGATCCAGACGCTCCGAAGTCTTCATCATCCGCTCCAGATGTTCCTGGAAACGGTGCCGATTGGAGAGCCCGGTCAGCGGATCGTGTTCGGCCAGGTAAACAAGCTGTTTCGCGGTCTGGCGTTCGTGGGTGACGTCTTCGTAGATCCACAGACGGCCGATGACCCGACCCTCGCGGTCATGTACCGGGTAGGACAACTGGGTCAGGATGCGGCCGTCATGCAGGTCCAGTTCGAAGCGTTCGCTGATTTCGTGGGTGTCGAGCACCTGCAGCGCAAAGCGCGAGGCATGATCGGGGCGGGCGAACTCGTGGGTGGAGTGGGCGAGCACGTCCCGCGTGGGTTTGCCCGCCAGGTCCAGGGTTTCGGCCACGGCCCACATGTTGCGAAATGCCGGATTGACGTATTCGACTCGCCCGCCGCTGTCCTCGAACAGGATGCCGATACTCATTCCCGACAGCAGAGCTGCCATGCGGCTTTGTTCCCGCTCTGCCAGATCCCGCAGTTTGCGCTCGCGGCGTTCCGCTTCCCGCAGTTCATGCAGCACCTGTTCCCGTTCAGTGACGTCCTGCAGCGTGCCGAGCAGGCGGACCGCGCCATCGTCAGCTGACAGCCGACGGATGGTCAGTGAAAGGTATGACACTGAGTGCTGCGCCGGCTCGCCCCGCAGGGTGCGCTGCTCGCCGGTAGCGCTGTCCAGACAGCTCGCCAGCGCCTCATTCAATATGGTTTGATCGTCCGGGTGAAAGGCAGATCGAAAGCGCTCGATGGTTGCCGGCTCGTCATTCGTGCCCAGATGCAGCAGTCGGCGGAGCTCCGCCGACCAGATCATCGCACCGCCTTCCGGTTCCAGTTCCCAGTGCCCCAGCGCGGCCACCCATTCAGCCTGTTCCAGCCGGATGTTTGCCTGCTTCAGTGCTTGTTCCGCTTCCAGTCGCGCGCTGATTTCATGCACGATGGCGACGAATCGGGGCGTTTCCTCGGTCGGCGCCAGATACTGCAGGAAGATCTCCACCGGCAGCTGCCCGCCATTCTGTTGCCAGAGTTCGGTCTGGAAGCGCAGGGATGCGTCACCGCCATCAAGAAGGCGCTCGATCAGTTGGCGGAATTCCCGTTCCGCGTGATTGCACAGTAGTTCACAAAACGACTTGCCACGGAGTGATTCCACATCCCGCCCCGTCTGCAGGGCGGCGCCTTCGTTGGCGTAGATCATGCGCAGGTCTACCGGATCAATGATCAGCACGCCGTCCAGCACCTGATCAAGACTGCGTTTGAACTGGTCTGCATCCGCGCGTGCCTCCTGCAGCGCCGTGGCGTCCACCATATGGCCTTCCAGAAACTTCAGCCGGCCGTCGGCATCGTAGATGCCGCTGCCATGATCGTGCAGCCAGAGCATCTCACCTGACTGGCGAAACGCCCGGAATACCACTTCATAATGACCGTTTCGATCCAGGCCATCCTGAACGGTCTGCCAGACTCGGGCCTTGTCGTCTGGATGGATGAAGTCGTCCACGTTGGCCTCGCCATTCATGAACGCCGAGGCCGCCAGACCATGCAGACTCTCAATGTCGCCGGCAATGTAGATGGCGCTCCAGTCCAGGTCATTGTTCACTCGATAGACATAACCGCGCACGGTTTCGAGCACGCGTGTCAGATCGCGATTCCCCAGATCGTTGAGCACACGCACCAGACCGAACAGGGATACGGTAATGGTCAACGTCGCCACCGCCCGCATCAGGCGCACCGGGAAACCGACTGTCGCAGCGAATGTCTCTTCCACCGGTAGCCAGGCAAGCAGGCCGGTTGCCGGGACGGAGAGCACCGGCATGACCACCGCATACACGGCGGTGCCGCCAGCCGCGAGTAACAGCCAGGGACGACCGTACCGGCGCACGTCCGAGTCATGGATCGTCAGTGCGCCCGCGAGGAAAACCATGGCCACGACGGTTGCCGCCGGGAAACCGATCAGCAGTCGCGAGACGGGTTCGATGGCCGCGCTGTTGATCCCCTGGCTCAGCATCAGGAATGTGGCCGGGAGAAGCAGCAGGGGATAGAGACCCAACGATACACGACCCTCGACAAAGCCCTGCGCGGTAAGGCTGCGGCGGCCGAACTCCAGCAAGGCCAGATAGGACAGCGGCAGCAGTATGTTGCGGGCGATGGCCACCAGCGCGGAGGGGGTATGCATTCCATGCCAGCTGGCGAATACGGCGAGGCCGTGGGTGATCGCGAACAGGCCCAGCAGCCACAAGTTGGCGGCCAGCCATGGGAGTGTGCCGTGGCGACGTGGCAAAAGCAGCGCCACGGTACCGAGGATCAGGAAGGCAACGCCCTGAACCTGGTAAATCATGGCAAGCTGCTGGGGGCTTACGTCGGGCACTGCTTGTTTCCTCCCTGGTCTTTGCCTGCTTTCTTGCCCGACGATGGCCGCGGGATTCGGTCCTAATGCAGACCGCTTGTGGGCGGAATTTCGCCGTCGATGGCGACCGCCGTTGTCTCCATTTCTTCGGCTTCATCGGTCAATTGGTCCGGGGCCAGACGGATCTGACCCAGCACAAGACAGAGCTCGACAATGAATTCATCGGGAATTCGTTCCCTGGCGCCGCGCTCGTCCAGAGCCCGAACGAGGACGCCGTCCGGTCGGGAACCGATCATTTCCATCAGCACCGGGACGTCCTCGCCCTGCAGCAACACCAACACGTCGTCGCCTGGGTAGATCGTTGCCAGTGGATCCAGCAGCACCAACTCGCTGTGTCGGTAGCGGGGTTCGTACAATCCGGTGTCCAGCCGCAGGCCGAAAACTCCCGGTGCCGTAATCGCCGGCTGCTGCAGGGACCAGCGGGGAAGATCCGGGCGGGTGATGGCTTCCAACCCGTCATAGACAGCGAGCGCTGCAGGTCCCTCGCCAGCCAGCAGCCAATGGCTGCTGACCTTCAGGGTCTGAGCGACTTCGGCCAGCATCAGTGGTGCAATCTCGCCATGCTCGAGCCAGCGCCGGACCGTTCTGTCGGTTACGCCGATCTCGCCGGCCAGGCGTTGTACCCGGCCTGCTTCATCGCCTTCCCATTCGGCCAGCGCCTGTTGCAGGCGCGCCGCCAATTGTTGCTGTCTCACGGGTGAAAACCTCCGGCCGCAATGGACGGTCCAGACCAGCCCGGACCGTTGCACGAGACCTACAGAATGTCACGGAACATGGTCGCAGGGCAGTTAATCGATGCCGCGCTCCGGGGCCCTACTGGAAGATAGTGCCCCGGTGGTTGTGCCATATCCTGATAGAGTTACGGGCCTGACCGCCAGACGTGTGATCCATGGTATCCATGTGCCGCCAGCTGTTCCTTGCCGGGATCGTGTGCCCGGCAAGCATTCAGCGTTTGGCCGAGGTGACGAAAAGGTGGTTCCCGGATGACCGAACAGGTGAATCTCGAGGAGTTTCGTGAGCGTCTGCACCAGTTGCTGACCGAACTGGAGGGCAATGCCGCCGTGCGACATGCAAGCAGTGAAACGGTGGAACTGGACCAGACTCGTACCGGCCGCCTGTCGCGCATGGATGCATTGCAGGGACAGGCCATGGCCAAGGCCAGTGCGGCGCGCGCAGAGCATCAGATCCTTCGAATCAGGGCGGCGCTGAGACGTCTTGGCGACGGTAGCTTCGGTGACTGCCTCGTTTGCGAGGAGCCGATCAACCCGGCGCGATTGCGCGCCGATCCGGCAGCGACGATCTGTATCGACTGCGCCGAGAAGCGTGAACAGGGGGTCAGGTAGGGGAACCCTGGCGGGCTACACAGCGCACACTGTGCCAACTACCCTGGGTCTTCGGCACCTTTGCCATGCACGGTCCAGACGTCCTGTAATGCGTTCAGCTCCCGCGCAACATTGGCACGCCTGGCGCTGTCCTGACTGCGTTCCGACTTGATCTCGAGAATGGTGAGCTTGTCCACAAGCTCGCCCGGTGCGACCGGGACTGGAATGCGTTCCATCGGTTTTCCTTCCCCAAAAGAAAGCGTTTCCTGCATCCGAGACACGACGTCCTACGTGAATTTCATGCGCCAGAACAGGCATTTCCTCGCCTTCGGTGCCTTGCTTGCGGGCTTGTCGTCCATTGGCCAGACTTTCTTTCTGGCGCTGTTCGGCGGCACCTGGCGTGAGGCCTTCGAGCTAAGCCACACCGCCGGAACAGGCCTTTGCCGCGGACCTGCAACAGCGAAGCTGGACCCGCGCCGACGTGCTGCGGGATGGCCGTTTCTATCGGCTCTTGCCGGCGGCACTGGCGCCGGGCTTTCTGATCACTGCCCTGTTCTTTCATCAGGCGACCATCGCCGACGCCCAGGGCTGGAGCCTGTCCTGGCTTGCCTCCAGTTTCGTGGCCTTCGCAGCGGGCCACGTCACTGGCCTGCTGCTGGCCGGCACCCTAGTGGACCGCTTCGGCGCCCTGCGCCTGGTTCGCGTCTTTCCTCTGCCCCTCATCGTCGGGATTGCCCTGCTGGCGGTCGGTAACCATCCCTGGATCGCGCCGCTCTATCTGCTGCTGGCGGGCTTGAGTGTTGGTGCGACCGGCCCGATATCCAGCGCCCTGCTGGCTGAACTCTACGGCACGCGGCGTCTGGGTGCGATTCGTTCGCTGGCCTATGCCGCGGCAATCCTGATGACCGCCCTGGCCCCGGTCAGAGCCGGTCTGCTGCTTGATGCAGGGATCAGCGTCACCGACTTGAGTCTGAGTTTCGCCGGTTACGGCATCGCTGGGTCGCTGTTGGCTGCCACGGTCGGTCTCGGCGGCAAGCCTGGGAATCGATCCGCTTTTCCTTGAAGCCCTGGGGGCAACGCGTCAATTGCTATGGAGCAGGATCATTGCTGATCCGCGTGCAACCAGGATCCCGGCGATCGATTCCTTTCAGGCACGACAGTTATTCGCTGCCAGCCCGGCCTCATTCTTGCGGCGATGCAGCAGAGCCCGTATCCTCCGCCGCCTTGCGCTTGTGCTGCGTTAGCAATCTGCTTCTGCAGCACGAAAGGCGCCAGCTGTTCACTCGCTGGGCTCGGTGAACCCGGGATTCTCGCGATATTTCCCTAACTTGTACGCAAGGCTGCGCCCGCTGGGCGACCTGTAATGACTGAACGGCGCTTCGTTTTGGGACGCGCCACCGGCATCGAAGGTTTCGATTGCACCGGCTCAGTCTTCGCCAGGTCCCGCGGGTAGCGGCCTATTTGGCATGGATGAAAACAATGCAAGCTGACACCGCCAGACAATGGGCGCAGGATCTCAAGCGTTCCTGGCTGGGCAACGTCCGCGGTGATCTGATCGCCGGTATCGTCGTGGCACTGGCGTTGATCCCGGAGGCAATCGCGTTCTCGATCATCGCCGGCGTCGACCCGAAGGTCGGCCTTTACGCCTCGTTCTGTATCGCGGTGGTGATTGCCTTCACCGGTGGCAGGCCGGGCATGATCTCGGCGGCCACCGGTGCCATGGCGCTGTTGATGATCACCCTGGTTGCCGATCACGGCCTTGAGTACCTGTTTGCCGCCACCATCCTCACCGGGGTGCTGCAGATCCTGTTTGGCTATCTGAAGCTGGCGCGGTACATGATGTTCATCCCGCGCACGGTGATGCTGGGCTTCGTCAATGCCCTGGCGATCCTGATCTTCATGGCCCAGGTGCCGCATTTCGTCGGCCACGGCATGCCCACCTATATCGCCGTCGCGGTGGGGCTCGGCATTCTCTATGGCTTTCCCTACATCAACCGCACCGTTCCGTCGGCGCTGGTGGCGATCGTCGTCATCACCGTCGCCGCCGTGTTCTTCAATCTGCCGCTGGGTACCGTGGGCGAGATGGGCGACCTGCCGGAGGGGCTGCCGTTCCTGCATATCCCGATGGTGCCGTTCACCTTTGAAACGCTGCAGATCATCCTGCCCACCGCGTTGACGCTGACCATCGTTGGCCTGCTGGAAACCCTGCTGACCGCATCCATTGTCGATGACCTGACCGATACCGGCAGCAAGAAGAACCGTGAGTGCAAGGGTCAGGGTATCGCCAACATCACCAGCGGCTTTTTCGGCGGCATGGCCGGTTGCGCGATGATCGGCCAGTCGGTGATCAACGTGAAATCCGGCGGCAGGGGTCGCCTGTCGTCGCTGGCGGCCGGGTTGTACTTGTTGTTCTTCATCGTCGCCCTCGGCGACCTGGTGTCGCTGATTCCGGTGCCGGCCCTGGTTGCAGTGATGATCATGGTATCCATCGGCACCTTTGACTGGACAAGTTTTTCCATGCTGCGGAAGATGCCGCGCACGGACGCGGTCGTGCTGATCGTTACCGTGGTCACGGTCGTCGTCACCCATGACCTGGCCAAGGGCGTGTTCGCCGGCGTGCTACTGAGCGCGATTTTCTTCGTCCGCAAGCTGGCGACCCAGATCCGTGTGCGCCACGAGGACGGCCATGACGACGAAGGCAACATTTCTCATCGGCGCTACATCGTGCGCGGCGTGCTTTTCTTCGTGGCCGTGGACAACTTCATGGAAGGTTTCGACTTCACGGCGAAGATCCCGAAGATCACCATCGATCTGTCCCGGGCAACGATGTGGGACAGCTCAGCCGTGGGCGCGGTCGACAAGGTGGTCGGCAAGCTGCGCCGGAATGGGTCCGAGGTTAAGGTGATCCACCCAGAGGGTGAAGGCGCCAGATTGATGGATGATATGGCCGCCTACGACGATCCGAACGCGGGAAATCAGCTGCACTAGGCCGGATCGCTGAATCCTGAAAACGTCGAAGCCTCCAATGTTGGAGGCTTCGTTGAACCGCATATGGCGCGCCCGGCAGGATGACTCGGCTTCGCCTCGCCCAGCGGGTCGCCCTCGCGCTGCTCGGGCGTTGTCCCTACGCTGCGCTGCGGGACTCGAACCTGACTTTGTTTATCGTCGCAGGTTCGAATCCCGACTTCGGTTTGGGGCAGTCAAAGCATCCGCTTTGGGAAACTTCGAAAGTAAACTGGCGCGCCCGGCAGGATTCGAACCTGCGACCCTCGGCTTCGGAGGCCGATACTCTATCCAGCTGAGCTACGGGCGCTTTGAAAAATCGCCCCAAGGATAGCCTGATCGGGGGCTGGCGTCCATGATTCCGGGTGATTTCAGAAAAAGCGTGGGTGCTTGGTTCGCTTTGCCGGACAAGGCTTTGCGGCTATACTCGGCCGCTGATTTCCGTCAATTGTCGGCGTCCGTCGGCGCCCAGTAAGCAAGGGAGAGGTCTCGTGAGCCAGGCCGAAAACGAATCCGCAACAATTCGTAATTTTATCATCGCCGGCGTGCTGCTCACGATCGGCACATTGATCCTGTTCTCGCTGGCCCTGTTCATGGGCACGTTTGATACCTCCACTCGTGAAGCGCGTGAAGTATTCGAGCGGCATCAGCTCGAGCGGCGGTTGCAGACCGTCGGTGCAGTGCGAGTAGCTGACGATGCGGCCGATATCTCTCTGGAGGCGGAAGACGACCCCGATGCGGCCGAGGCGGCAGCCGAAGAAGCGGCTGATGTGGATACCGACACTGACGTCGCCGAAGAAGAAGTGGCCGATGTGGATAACGACGCAGAGGTTGCCGAGGATGAAGCAGAGGACGTACAGCGCGGTGAAGACGTCTATGCATCTGTCTGTATGGCCTGTCACGCAGCTGGCGTGATGAATGCGCTCAAGCTTGACGATGAAGAGGGCTGGATCGCATTGAAGGAAGAGCGCGGTGGTCTGGAAGAGCTCGTCCATAATGCGATCAACGGCATCGGTGGTATGCCGGCGCGGGGTGGCAACAGCAATCTGTCGGACGACGAAGTGCGATTGGCCGTGGTCTACATGCTCGAGGAAGCCGGGCTGGATGTTGATGGCGACTAATCGGGCGCACGATTCTTGATTGTTCTTCGCAGCCGGCTCCCCAGCCGGCTTTTTCATGTCTGGCTTAATTCTCCATGCTGCGGTTCCCGCCCCTCCTGAGCCGTTTTCCGCGATGTTGCATCGCAGCAGTGCGCCCCGACTTTTCTTGCCCCGTGATGGTGCGGTTTTTTCTGGCTGTAGGGTTTTCGCAACAGCGGGCATATTTATAAACTTTTGTTTTTTAAAAACCTTTTTTGTTTTGGCACAGCCTCTGCATGTAATTGGTAAGGCAGTCGTTGTATTAATGCAACGGCCCAGTCTTGAAACGCTTAATGTTCTGATAGAGGAAACCTCAGATGAAAAAGACACTCTCTGCTCTTGCTGCTGCCGGCCTGTTCACCGCTACCGCCCCGACTACTGCAACCGCCAATGACATCGGTGGTGGTTTCAGCTGGAGCGGGAACCTGACCCTGACCTCAGATTACGTGTTTCGTGGTTTTACCGAATCATCTGCCGGCCCGGCCGTGCAGGGTGAGTTCATGGTCGAGCATGAGACCGGATTCTATATCGGTAGCTGGAATTCCAGCTTTGATGCTGGCGACGATGGCAACGGTCTGGAAACCAGTGTTTATGGCGGTTTCGAAACCGAATTTTACCCGGGTCTAACCCTGGACCTTGGCATTTACCGGTACATTTTCACGCGCACGGAGAGCAACGAGGACTTCAACGAATATTACATTGGCCTTGGCGCGGCAATCGGCGATTTCGACGCGGCCGTTTACTACAGTTATGCCGATGATTACCTGAAGTCTGACGAATCGACGCACATCTTCGAGCTGTTCACGACTTACAACGTTCCGAACTCGGACGTCTATCTTTTCGGTAACGTCGGCTACCTGGATTCGGATGCCTTCGAGCCGGACGATGACAGCTACACCTACTGGGAGCTTGGTGTCGGCACTGAAATCGTAGGCCTCGACTTCAGCGTCATGTACACCGACCAGGATCTGGACAGCCGCCGTCGCTTTGCTTTCATGGTTGGCGCTGATTTCTAAGTAACGTCCGACTGATTTTTCCTCCCCCCTTAACGGACCCGCGGCAGGGATGCCAAAGGTCCGTTTTTCCTTGTTCGTATCGGGGCTCAGGACATCGGCAGGCGGCGATAGCTCAACGCCTCGGAAAGCGACTCCGTGCTGACACGCCCCTCTTCCGAAAGATCGGCAATGGTGCGTGCAACGCGCAGAAGCCGATGGTAACCGCGGGCCGAAAGGCGCATCTGCTCCAGGGCACCGCGTGCAAACTGCATTTCTCCTGGGCCCAGGGCGCAGGCCGCATCCAGTTCAGCCGCATTCAGCTCGGCGCTGGGTTTCCCAGACTCCGTCATGCGGCGCTGATATGCCGCGCGAACGCGTTCCGCAATCCTGTGGGAGGGCTCCGAAGCCCGCGCACCCTGCAAATCCTCGGCCGGCAGGCGAGTGACTTCCACATGCAGGTCGATTCGATCCAGCAGCGGGCCTGACAGGCGGCTGCGATAGCGACTGATCTGCTCGGGTGCGCAGCGGCAGGCCTCGACGGTGTCGCCGAGAAATCCGCAGGGGCAGGGGTTCATGGCGGCAATCAGCTGGAAGCGGGCCGGGTAGACGACCTGACTTGCCGCCCGCGAAATCGTGACCTCGCCGCTTTCCAGCGGCTCACGCAGAATTTCCAGCGATTGCCGGCTGAATTCCGGCAATTCGTCCAGAAACAGCACACCATTGTGAGCGAGCGAGATTTCACCGGGACGCGGGCGCTGACCGCCTCCCGCCAGCGCGACATGAGAAGCGGAATGATGGGGTGCCCGGAAAGGCCGATGGCCCCACTTCGCAGGTGCGAAGCCACCGTGTGACAGTGAATGCACGGCCGCGGTCTCCAGGCATTCGGCCTCCGCCATCGGCGGCAGGATTCCGGTAATCCGTGTCGCCAGCATGCTTTTGCCGGTTCCCGGTGGACCGGCAAGCAGAATGTTGTGACGACCGGCTGCAGCAATCTCCAGACCGCGGCGGGCCCGAGCCTGGCCGCGCACATCCGCCAGATCCGGGACCGCTACCGTCGGCGATTCCCTGTTGGCGTGTGGCACTAACGGCAAGGGCCTCTCGCCGGCGAAGTGGGCGCAGACTTCCAGCAAGTGCGAGGCGGCATGGCAGCCATCCGGAAAGACCAACGCCGCCTCGGTCGCATTAGCCTCTGCGAGAATCAGTGCCCGTTCAGCGCTACGCGCCTGCACGGCTGCCGGCAACATGCCGGAAACGCCCCGTAACTGTCCGCCAAGGCTCAGTTCTCCGGCCAGTTCAACCTGCTCCAGGCAATCTGGAGGCACCTGGCCCGAGGCAGCGAGAATGCCCAGTGCGATGGGCAGGTCAAAGCGTCCGCCGTGTTTCGGCAGGTCTGCTGGCGCCAGATTGACGGTGATCCGCCGTGCCGGGAAATCAAAACCGCTATTGATGATGGCACTGCGGACCCGGTCCCGGCTTTCCTTGACCGCCGTTTCGGCGAGACCAACGATCGAGAACGCCGGCAGACCATTGGCAAGGTGCGTTTCGATGGTTACGAGTGGTGCCTGAATGCCGCATTCCGCGCGGCCAAGCGTAATGGCAAGTGCCATGAGCTGCCCTCCCTGGCGTCATGGTGGTCGGCGTTAAGGAAACGCTGATTCATTTGCACGCCTGCGTTGGCCCAACCGAGGGGCCCGGCCGGTTTTGGCCCCTGGCGACGTTGCGCTGCCGGCCCGATAGCGACGGCTACCGAACCGGCACCGCGCCTTGCCAGATGACCAAAACCGGTCTCGGGCGCAGACGTGGGAATAAAGCAGCGTTTCCTTAACTCCCGGCGGCTCAGCTTTCCTCGGTCTGGCCGCCTTCGGCGGTTCCTTCCAGCGCGCTCAAACGGGCCTCCATGGCCTCGAGCTGGTTGCGGGTGCGTGCCAGCACCTTGGTCTGGGCATCGAATTCCTCGCGTGTCACCAGATCGAGCCGGTTGAAGGTGCTTTGCAGGCCGCTGCGAACGTTACGTTCCACTTCCTGCTGCATTTCGCGGACACCCTCCGGCAGGCTCTCGCTGAAGCGGCGAGCCAGATCGTCCAGGGTTTTTGGATCAAGCATCATAACTCCTTGTAAATAGTTTGCACCGAGATCGCGCGCCGTGCGCGGTGTTGGTGCGGCAATCTCGTCGTGGCCGGAAAAAAACGATTTCATTGTCCCGATAAAACCATGTTTTATATATAAAAACAATAAGTGGCACAGCTCGTGCTTTTGCACTCCCCGAGTCGGCTCTGACTCTGTCTCATGATGCCTGAAAGCACGTGACAGATGGTGTCAGGGCCCGATCAAGCCGGAGGAGGTGTCAGTCCCCACTCGCAGTCCTGCCACCTCCGCCGACCTATCACGGTTCCATGGGACCGGCGTATCAGGGAGATACAGGGGATGAAACTCATAACTGCCATTATCAAGCCGTTCAAGCTGGACGACGTGCGTGAGTCGCTGTCCGAGATCGGTGTTCAGGGCATCACGGTGACCGAGGTCAAGGGTTTTGGTCGGCAGAAGGGCCATACCGAATTGTACCGGGGCGCCGAATATGTCGTGGATTTCCTGCCCAAGGTCAAGATCGAGGTTGCCATCGACGACGGTCTGGTGGAGGGCACCATCGACGCAATCACGAAAGCGGCCAATACCGGAAAAATCGGCGACGGCAAGATCTTCGTTTTTCCGCTGGAAAAGGCTATTCGCATCCGCACCGGCGAAACCGACAAGGACGCGCTTTAAGTGGGCACTGGCTCTCTGAGAGGACTCAACGATGAATGACGCAACCATAGAAATCGCATACGCGCTAGACACGTTTTATTTCCTGATGTCCGGTGCCCTGGTCATGTGGATGGCCGCCGGCTTTACCATGCTCGAGTCCGGGCTGGTGAGATCCCGTAACACGGTGGAAATCCTGACCAAGAACGTGGCGTTGTATTCCATCGCCTGCATCATGTACTTCGTCATCGGCTATCAGATCATGTATGCCGGTAGCGCCAGCGGATTCATTCCCGGCTTCGCCTTCGGTCTCGATGCCGAAAACACCGTTGCAGAGGTGCTGGGCAGTGATGGCGATATCTACTACTCCAATACCTCGGACTTCTTCTTCCAGGTGGTGTTCGCCGCGGCGACCATGTCCATCATCTCCGGTGCCGTTGCCGAGCGCATGAAGCTCTTCAGCTTCCTGGTCTTCGCGGTGGTCATGACCGGTTTCATCTATCCGTTCCAGGGATACTGGAGCTGGGGCGGCGGCTGGTTGGATGCCATGGGCTATTCTGACTATGCTGGTTCTGCCATCGTGCACATGGCTGGCGCCGCTGCAGCTCTTGCCGGTGTGATTCTCCTTGGTCCGCGTAAGGGCAAGTACGGTCCGAATGGTGAAGTGCGCGCCATTCCGGGCGCCAACCTGCCGCTGGCCACGCTGGGCATGTTCATCCTCTGGATGGGCTGGTTCGGCTTCAACGGTGGCTCCGAACTGAAGATGTCCGATGTGGACTCGGCCAACGCCGTGGCCCTGGTGTTCGCCAACACCAACCTGGCCGCTGCTGGCGGTCTCGTCGCCGCACTGCTGGTGTCCCGTGCCATGTTCGGCAAGTCTGACCTGACGATGCTGTTGAACGGTGCACTGGCGGGTCTGGTGTCCATTACTGCGGGCCCGGACGTCGGCTCCACGCTGCTGGCCATCGTTATTGGCGCTGTCGGTGGCGTGCTGGTGGTGTTCTCCATCGTGTTCCTCGACAAGCTGAAGCTGGACGATCCGGTGGGTGCCATCTCGGTGCACGGCACCTGCGGTATCTGGGGCGTGCTCGCGGTGCTGCTGTGGAACGGTGATGCGACCTTCGTCGGCCAGATCACAGGTATCGTTGCCATCTTCCTGTGGATGTTCGTGGTCAGCTTCATCGTCTGGGGCATTATCAAGGCGGTGATGGGGTTGCGCTGCAGCGAGGAAGAAGAAGCTCAGGGCATGGACATCACAGAGTGCGGGATGGAAGCCTACCCGGAATTCACCAAGCAGAACTAATCCCCCAAGATCTGCAAGGTGAAATGTTCAGGGGCGCCCACGGGCGCCCCTTTTTTTGTGTCAGGTTCCAGCACAAGGCGGCCTCCCCTACAATGCGCACTGATTCCTGTCCAGGGACGGTCGCGTGTCCGAAAGCCCTTCTCTTCGCCTGCAAGACGTTGCCATCGGTGAACTGCAAGCGGTCAATCTGACCGTGGCACCAGGAGAGATCGTCTGTCTGTCCGGTGCATCCGGTTCCGGCAAGAGCCGTCTGTTGCGGGCAGTCGCCGATCTGGAGCCACACGACGGTGAGATCGCGCTCCGTGAGCTGGTCCAGGGGCGGATTCCCGGTCATCTCTGGCGCGCCGCGGTGATGCTGGTGCCGGCGGAAAGCCAGTGGTGGGCAGAAACGGTAGGCGAACATTTTTCGCCAGGAATGCACCTCGATCTGGCGCCTCTCGGCTTTGATGATGCCGTCATGGGCTGGTCGATCAGCCGCCTGTCCTCGGGCGAGAAGCAGCGCCTGGCACTGGCCCGTGCGGTTGCCCGAGAGCCGAAAGCCCTGCTGCTGGATGAACCCACCGCCAACCTCGACCCGGACAGTATCCGGCGGGTCGAGGACTGGCTGCAGGATCTGATCCGGCAGCGGAGTCTGCCGGTACTCTGGGTGGCTCATGATCAGGCGCAGATCGAACGTGTCGGCCAGCGCCATTTCCGCATTTTCAACGGCAGCCTGGAGCAGGACTGATGGATGTCATTGATCTGAGCTGGTGGGAGCTGGGGCTGGCCTCGTTGCTGGTGGTGGCTCTGGCCGCCGTGGCCCATCTGGCGCGACTGGGGCTGGGCAAGGACATCCTGATCGCCGCCGCGCGCACGGTGCTGCAACTGGCACTGATTGGCCTGGTGCTGGAGGCGCTGTTCTCGGTCGGTTCATTGCACTGGGTTGCATTGATGGCCGTCGCGATGCTGCTCATTGCCGGCCGCGAGGTGATGGCGCGGCAGAAGCGTCGGCTGTCCGGTGGCTGGGCCTTCGGTATCGGCACGGTTTCCATGTTTCTTTCATCGTTCACGGTCACCGTGCTCACCCTGACCGTAATCATCGGCCCCGACCCCTGGTTCACGCCGCAGTATGCGATCCCGCTACTGGGCATGATGCTGGGCAACACGATGACGGGTGTCGCCCTTGGCCTCGACCGTCTGACTGATGGCGTCTGGCGTCAGCGGCAGTTGATCGAGAATCGCCTGATGCTGGGCGAGAGCTGGAGTCAGGCGGTTGGCGACATTCGCCGCGATGCAATGCGCAGCGGCATGATCCCGATCATCAATGCCATGGCGGCCGCCGGCGTGGTCAGCCTGCCGGGCATGATGACCGGCCAGATCCTGGCCGGCAGTCCGCCGGCGCTGGCGGTGAAATACCAGATCCTGGTGATGTTCACGATCACGGTGGGCACCGGCTTCGGTACCGTGGCTGCGGTGATGGCTGGCAGCCGCCGCCTGTTCGACGAGCGCGAACGGCTGCGTACGGATCGTTTGCACACGGTTGCTTAGCGCGCATCGCCGCAGGCCATGGGTAAGCTTTCCCCACGGTGCTGTTCTGGGAGTGTCGGGGCCAGTGCAAGCTTTCGTCTGGCCTGACGAACGTTCCGTTCAACAGGGCCAGCCGAAAACTTCCACTGGCCCTGCCGGGCTGCGGATCGTGTGGCTCCGTCCGGACCGGGCCTCGATATACAACGCGGTTCGGTCAGGAACCTTCATGCCAGTTGCCGTTGAGTGCCGGGGGAGGACAAGGTTTTTCTCCGGCCCTGTTGGCGCGAAGCGCCGCCAGGACGGAAAAAAGCTTGTCCTCACGCGGCACGGGGCCAGGTGCAGTTCTGAGAGCGTCCGGGCCAGGTGTCCAACGCGACCGGGACTACCACCGCATACCTGTCTGCACCGAGTGCGGGGGGAGAAAAAGCTTGTCCTCACACGACACGGGATCTGGTGCGGGCCCCGGTGTGCCCCCGCCAAACCGAGAGCAGATTGCCTACTTTGACTGCTCCGAGAAACGATGCTGGCAGAACGGCGGGGCTGTAAGCGCCGCGCGATGCATGTCTGCACTATAATAGTGCGTCCCCAGATCGGCCTTGCGGGCGTCATCTTCGCGGAAGCGATTCAGATCCGCACCCTTGCTGGCCATGGTGGCGGACCACCAACCGGTGGGGTAGCTGACCACCGGGAACTGCATGGTGGCCAGGCGGCTGAAACCGGCGCCGCGCATGGCTTCGTGGAGATCCTTGATCAGGCTGTCCACATGCAGGATCGGTGACTCGCTCTGTTGTACCAGCAGGCCGTCGTCGGTCAGCGCCCGGTGGACGTCCCGCAGGAAGCTCTCGCCGAACAGGCCCTCGGCCGGGCCGACCGGGTCCGTGCTGTCGACGATGACCACGTCCAGCGAACCGGCCTCGCAGTCCTTCAGGTATTGCAGACCGTCCTCGAAACGCAGCTCGGCGCGAGGGTCGTTGTTGGCGGTGCACAGCTCGGGAAAGTAATCGAGCGCTGCGCGGGTCACGCCCTCGTCGATGTCCACCTGCACGCAGCGTTCGACGCCGGAGTGCCTGAGGACTTCCTGCAGCACGCCGCAGTCGCCGCCACCGATGATCAGCACCCGCTTCGGCGCCGGGTGGGTGAACAGTACCGGATGCGACATCATCTCGTGATAGGTGAAGTTGTCGCGGCTGGTCAGCATCATGCAGCCGTCGATCACCAGCAGATTGCCCCAGCGCTCGGTCTCGAACACCTCGATCTTCTGGAACGGGGTCTGTTCCTCGTGCAGCTTGCGTCGGATCTGCAGGGAGAAGGCGATGCCCTCGTCGCCGAAGGGTTCGCTGAACCACTGCCTGTCATCGAGTGCCATAGGCCTGCTCCGCTCAATTATGTTGAATGGCGCGGATTATCGCGAAGCCCGGTGCGGTCTGTCACCCGTTGTCTGACCGCGGCCGGTGATACCATGTGCGGCCGCGAACAGGGGGTTTTTCGGCAATGGCTGACTGGGACGTTGCGCAGGCGCGCGACATCTACAATGTGCGTCGCTGGGGCGGCGGCTATTTCGATATCGACGAGCAGGGTCGGATCGTCGTGCATCCCGATCGGGATGCCGGGCGACCCGGCATCGTGCTCTCCGACCTGGCGGACAGCCTGCAACAGCAGGGTCTGTCGCTGCCCGTGCTGGTGCGTTTTACTGACGTGCTGCGTGATCGCGTGGATGCCCTCTGCGGCGCGTTCGGAGACGCCATCCGCCGGCACGATTACCAGGGCGGCTACACTGCGGTTTATCCCATCAAGGTCAACCAGCAGCGGCGCGTGGTCGAAGACATCCTGCACGCTGGCGGCGAGCGGGTCGGGCTTGAGGCGGGCAGCAAACCGGAACTGATGGCGGTGCTGGCCATGGCAGCGCCCGGCTCACTGGTGATCTGCAACGGCTACAAGGATCGCGGCTATATTCGTCTGGCCCTGCTGGCCCAGCGCCTGGGGCTGCGGGTCTTCATCGTGCTGGAGAAGCGTTCCGAGCTGGATCTGGTGCTGCGGGAGGCCCAGGCCATGGGCGTGCGGCCGCAACTGGGCATGCGCCTGCGCCTGGCCTCGATTGGCACCGGCAAATGGCAGAACACCGGTGGCGAGAAATCGAAATTCGGCCTGACTGCGGCACAGGCCCTGTCGGTGGTCGAGCGGCTACGCGCCGATAATGCGCTGGACATGCTGACGCTGCTGCATTTCCACCTGGGTTCGCAGATCCCCAATGTCCGCGATATTCGTCGGGGCATGCGCGAGGCCGCGCGCTATTACGCGGAGCTGCATCGTCTGGGCGTGCCGGTACAGGTGCTCGACGTGGGCGGCGGGCTTGGCGTCGATTACGAAGGCACACGCTCGCGCAATTACTGCTCGATGAATTACAGCATCGGCGAGTACGCCAACAACATCGTGCATGCCGTATGGGAGCTGTGTGCCGAGCAGGGCCTGCCGCATCCGGATCTGATTTCAGAGTCAGGTCGCGCCCTGACCGCCCATCACGCCGTGCTGATCAGCAATGTCATCGATCACGACAGTGGTGGCACCGATGGTGAACCGGCGGCACCCGCCGAGGACGCGCCCCAGATCCTGCACGACCTCTGGCGCTGCGCCCGGGGCGAGCATGCCGGCTCGCCGCTGGAGCTGTATCACGATGCCATGCATGGACTGCAGGACGCGCAGGATATGTATGTCCACGGTGTACTGGACCTGCCGCAGCGGGCCCAGGCCGAGCAGCTCTACCGGGCCGCCTGTCATCGCGTTCGGCCGTTGCTCAATGCCACCGCCCGCAATCACCGCGAGGTCATGGACGAACTCAACGAGAAGCTGGCCGACAAGCTGTTCTGCAATCTCTCGATCTTTCAGTCCATGCCCGATGTCTGGGCGATTGATCAGGTGTTCCCGATCCTGCCGCTGGCGGGGCTTGACCAGCGCCCGGAGAGCCGTGCCGTGCTGCAGGATCTGACCTGCGATTCCGATGGCTGCATCCGCCTTTATGTGGACGGCGAGGGCGTGGAGAGCACCCTGCCTCTGCCGCGGTATCGGCCGGGTGAGCCGTATCGCCTGGGCATCTTTCTGGTCGGCGCCTATCAGGAGATCCTCGGCGATATGCACAACCTGTTCGGGGATACCGATTCAGTGAATCTGGAGCTGAGCGCCGACGGTTACCAACTCAGCGAGCCGGCCCGGGGCGATACCGTGGCCTCGGTGCTGCGCTACGTGCATTTCGAGCGCGATTCCCTGCTCGACGCCTATCGCCGCCGGGTCGAGTCCGCCGAACTCACGGGGGAAGAACGCGCGGCGTTCCTGACCGAGCTGGAGGCGGGGCTGGACGCGTACACCTATCTGGAATCCTGAGCAACATGGAGTTGGCAATGAACACCGGAGTCATTGGTCTTGGCGCGATGGGCGCCGGTATGGCACGCAACCTGGCGGCTGACGGACTGCTCGCCGCGGTCTGGAACCGGACGGCTGCAAAGGCCGAGGCGCTGGCCGCCGAGCTCGGTGTTCCCGTGGCCGCGGATCCGGCCGATCTGGCAAACCGCTGCGAGGTGATCGTCAGCTGTGTGTCCCGGGATGCGGATGTGCTGGAGGTCATACAGGCATTGCAACCCGCGCTGACCGCCGGCAAGACGGTGGTGGATTGCTCCACGATCGCAGTCGACACCGCGCGGCAGGCGGGGGCATTGGTGAGTGAGACCGGCGCCCGGTTTCTCGACGCGCCGGTCTCCGGCGGTCGGGAAGGGGCCGAGGCCGGTCAACTGGTTTTCATGGTGGGCGGTGAGGCGGAAGCCGTCGACGCCCTGGCACCGGTGTTCCAGGCCATGGGTAAGCAGACCACCCATATGGGGCCTGTCGGCAGCGGCCAGGCCACCAAGGCGGTGAACCAGATCATGGCGGCCGGCATCAATCAGGCGGTGACCGAGGCACTGGCCTTTGGTCAGGCCTCGGGGCTGGACATGGGCAAGGTCATCGACGTGGTGGGTGGTGGTGCCGCCGGCAACTGGTTCCTGCAGAAACGCGGCGCGAGCATGGTCGACGGGGTGTTCGAGCCGGGCTTCAAGCTGGCGCTGCATCACAAGGACCTGTCCATCTGCAAACGCATGTCCGCGGAAATGGGCGTCGCGTTGCCCATCATCGAGATGACGCTGAAGCACTACGAGCGTTTGATGGAAGCAGGTTTCGGCGAGGAAGATATCTCGGCGTTGTTCCGGGCCAAGCGGGATTTGTTCGAGAATGGAAATATGAAATCGCTCTGACGGATGTCAGAGCGCGTTTTACGTTTTAAGTTTTAGGTTTTACGTTACGTAAAACCTAAAACGTTACACCTAAAACGCGTACCCGCCGTTCTAACCACGGGTACGCAAAAGAATACTATTGACGTTTTCCTCTTCCAGCCGGGCGCGGACGCGGTCGGCGCGAGCGCGGTCGGTGATCGGGCCGACGCGCACGCGGTGCCACGTTTCACCGCCGTCAATCTGCACGCTTTGGATCTCGGCCTCGACACCCATCAGCGCCATGCGCGCGCGCAGCCTGTCGGCATCGTCCTGATTGCGGAATGACCCGGCCTGAATCAGGTACTCGATTGCCGCCTCCGGCTCGGGGGCAGTTTCGGCGGTTTCACGATCCTGGCGGGGTTGTTCGGTGGCTGCGGGTGGCTCGCTCGGCGGTGTGTCCCGGATTGGCTGATCCTCCAGCGCCACGCTCGACTCCTCCTCGTCCACCGGACGCCGGCGGAGCTCCACTGGCTCATCCGGCACCACGACTTCGGATTCCGACAATAGCTTGTAGAACTCGAAACGCGGTCGATCGTCGTCGTCGCGGCTGGTGGCCACATCATCCGCCTGGGTCACGGATTCGCTGTCGACAACTTCGTCCCGAGCGTCGCCGACATGGTGATTATGCACCAGCCACGCGATCGCCAGGCCGGGGAGGAAGCCCAGCAGCACGTAAAACCATGCTGGTGCGCTGCCGCGGTTGCGGGACTTGCGCCGGGGCTGGGCGCCGCGTTTTGCCGGTTTGTTACGGTTGCTGGCCGCCATTCACATTGCCTCGGGGGCGCCGACGCCCAGCACGCCAAGCCCGTTCCGCAGAACCTGTCGGGCCGATGCCACCAGGCAAAGTCGGGCGTCGCGCAACGGTGCGTCATCGACGATGAACTGATGTGCGTTGTAATAGGTATGCACCGCATTCGCGAGGTCGCGCAGGTAGTGGGCGAGTTGATGCGGCTCACGGGCCAGCGCGGCATTACTGATCAGTTCGGGGTACTGGCCGATCGCCGTCACCAGGGCCTGCTCATGGTCGTTATCCAGCCGCTTGAGATTGGCGCGTCCCTGTGCCTCATCGTAATGCAATCCTTTCTCGGTCAATTGCCGGAAGACGCTGCAGATCCGCGCATGCGCGTACTGCACGTAGTAAACGGGGTTATCCGCCGAGCGCGATTTCGCCAGCTCCAGATCGAAATCCAGATGCTGCTCGGGCTTGCGCATGACGTAGAAGAAACGGGCCGCATCGGTACCCACTTCATCACGCAGTTCGCGCAGTGTCACGAACTGTCCGGACCGGGTGGACATCTGCATGCGCTCGGAACCGCGATAAAGGATCGCGAACTGCACGAGGCGCACGTCCAGCTTGTCGGCGTCCGCGCCGCTTGCGGTCAAGGCCGCCTTCACCCGCGGAACGTAGCCATGGTGGTCGGCGCCCCAGATATCGATGATCTGGTCGAAGCCGCGGTCCAGCTTGTTCAGATGATAGGCGATGTCCGAGGCGAAATAGGTGATGGCACCATTATCACGTCGGACCACGCGGTCCTTCTCGTCGCCATAGGCACTGGAGCGGAACCAGATGGCACCGTCCTGTTCGTAGAGTTCGCCCCGCTCCTGTAGCCGCTGCAGGCCCTGATCCACGGCGCCGTTGCTGGTCAGCGAGCGCTCGGAGAACCATTCGTCGTAGGTCACGCCGAAGCCGGCAAGATCGTCGCGGATGTCATCCAGTACGGTGTTCAATGCACGGTCGAACACCAACTGATAGTCCGATTCACCCAGCAGGGTGCGGCAGCGGCCGACCAGGGCATCGATGTGTTTTTCCTTGTCCCCACCGTCTGAGGCATCGGGCGGCAGGTTGCTCATAACTGTAACCGCCGGGTGGCGCAGGCGGTCGCCTTCGCTGCTTGTCAGAGACTCCGCGATCTCGCGCACATAGTCGCCGCGGTAGCCGTTATCCGGGAAGCGAATCGCCTCGCCGTTCGCTTCCAGATACCGCAGCCAGACGCTGGTGGCGAGAATATCCATCTGGCGGCCGGCATCATTGACGTAGTATTCGCGATGCACGCTGTGGCCGGCTGCATCCAGCAGATTGCACAGCGCCCCACCGAAGGCGGCACCGCGCCCATGCCCGACGTGCAGCGGTCCGGTGGGATTGGCGGAGACGAATTCCACCAGCAGCTTCCGACCGCTGCCGGGCTCGGCGTGGCCGTAGTCCTCTCCGCGATCCAGTGCATCGCGTACCGGCTGGAAGGCCGCGTCCGCGCTGAGGAAGAAATTGATGAAACCCGGGCCAGCGATCTCGACGCGCTCGACGATATCGCTCTGCGGAAGGGCCGCCACCAGGGCTTCAGCGATCTCACGCGGCTTGCGTCGGGCGGGCTTGGCCAGCATCAGTGCGGTGTTCGCGGCGAAATCGCCGTGGGCCTTGTCCTTGGTCCGATCCAGCTGGATCGCGACCTGGGTGTCCGCGGGCAAGGTGCCATCTCGGGTCAGTTGCTGGACTGCGCCCTGCAGCAGGTCGTGAATCTGATCTTTCATGAAGGTGGTGGGATCGGTAGCGGATGTGGACCGGTATTATCCGTTGTGAACAGGTGGATTCAAGGGCCGGTTTCGGCCGCCCATGCTGGGCCCGGCCAATTTGCCGGGACAGGCCTTACAACATGTCCTGGGGATCCACGTCCAGCGACCAGCGCACCTTGCGTGCCAGTGGCAGATCGGCGAGGCCGGGACGCAGCCTGGCCAGAAAGCGTTGCAGCATTCGCCGGTCACCACACTGCACCAGCAGTTGTGCCCGGTAGCGACCCGCACGGCGTTCCATCGGGGCCGGCACCGGGCCAAGCAGGGACAAGCCTTCTCCCGCCAGCGGTCTGCCCAGTTCCCGCGCCTGTTCCAGAAAAGCCCTCGGTGGCCCTGCCGCCGGTGCTTCGGCCCGCAGCAGGGCCAGATGACCGCAGGGTGGCAGGCCCATCAGTTCGCGCTCCGTCAGCGCCTCTTCGGCGAAAGCGCGGTAACCGTCACGCAGCAACCGCACAAGCAGGGGATGCTCCGGGTGGTGGGTCTGCAGAAAAACCTCGCCCGGGCGCTGCGCCCGGCCAGCGCGGCCTGACACCTGGACGATCAGTTGTGCCATGCGTTCGGTGGCACGGAAATCCGCACCAAACAGACCCTGATCACAATCAAGGATGCCGACCAGGCTGACATCCGGCAGATCGTGGCCCTTGGCGAGCATCTGTGTGCCCAGCAGGATACGCGAACGACCGCTGTGGGCATCGTCCAGCAAGGCTTCCATGGCACCCTGCCGACGGGTCGTATCGCGATCGATCCGACTCACCGCATGCTCGGGAAAAAGTTCCTGCAGCGTGGTTTCCAGCTGCTCGGTTCCTTGTCCGACGGATAGCAGGGCGGTGCCTCCGCATTCGTGGCAGGCGGTGTCCATGAGCCGTTCGTAGCCGCAGTGGTGGCAGCGCAGCCGGCCTGCCGCCCGGTGGTAGGTCAGCCGCGCGTCACAGCGACTGCACTCGGCCACGGCGCCGCAGTCGTGGCACAGCAGCACCGGGGCGTAGCCACGCCGGTTGAGAAACAGAAGTACCTGGCCAGCCTCCTCCAGATGCCGCCGCATTTGCCGGATAAGCTCCGGCGACAGCCCGGCCTGCAGTGGCTGCCCGCGGAGATCCAGCAGGTGAATCTCAGGTGGGCGGGCAGCACCGGCACGCCGGTTGAGGTGGAGGTGGCGATAGCGGCCCTGTCGGGCGTTGTGCAGGCTTTCCAGCGATGGGGTGGCCGATCCGAGCACCAGCGGGATTCCAAGCTGGGTCGCGCGCACGACCGCCAGGTCCCGGGCGTTATAACGGAAGCCGTCCTGTTGCTTGAACGACAGGTCGTGTTCCTCGTCGACAATGATCAGGCCGGGGCGTGCCAGCGGCGTGAAGAGGGCGGAGCGTGTACCGATCACCACCTTCGCGCTGCCGTTACGGGCTGCAAGCCAGGCGCGGGCGCGGTCGCCGTCGGCCAGCCCGGAATGCATGACGGCGAGCCTGGTGCCGAGGCGCTGACGGAAGCGCTGCACGAGTTGCGGGGTCAGGCCGATCTCCGGTACCAGCACCAGCGCCTGGCGTTCGTTACGCAGCGTGGCCTGCAGGGCGGCGAGATAGACTTCCGTCTTGCCGCTGCCGGTAATGCCATCGAGCAGGAACACGGCATGCTCGCCGAGGGTGGCGCGGATAGCGGTTACTGCCGCATCCTGTTCCCCGTTAAGGGCCGGGGCCTCACTGGGAACAGCGACAGACTCATGGTCGGAGATCGGCTCAAGCAGTTGCTTGTCCACCAACTGCTTTACGGCACCGCGCCAGTCGCCGTCCAGATCCTGTAGTTCCGTGACCGAGGCAGTGCCGCCAAGGTCGGCAATGTGGGCCAGAATCTGAGCCTGTCGCGGCGCGCGCTGCACGCTCCGCAAGCGCTCCTCGTCCGGAATATCGCGATTGATGCGCCAGGCGTGGATAGCCTGGGCGGCTGGCCATTGGCCGCGCCGCAGGCTGGTGGGCAGACAGCCGGCAAGGACCTCGCCAATGGGGTGGTGATAGTAGCGCGCGGCCCATTGCGCCAGACTCAGCGTGGTCGTGTCGAGTAGCGGCTCGCTATCCAGTACTTTCGTCGCTGCGCGCAGTCGATTTCTGGGGTGATCCGAGGTATCCGACAGACCAATGATCACACCGGTTTCGCGGCGCGATCCGAGCGGCACACGAATGCGCGCGCCCACCGTTGGCGACGGCCCGTCACCCTGGGGGGGCAGGTAGTCCAGCGGGCCGGCAAAGGGACCGGCAACCGCGATCCGCAGAATGGATGGAGCCTTGTTCACGCCGTGCAGCCTAACCGATTGTGTAAGGTGTCAGGATGTTGGCACGCAAACTGATTCAGGCGGCGATTATTGTGGATAAGTCTGTGGATGAATTGCGGATAGAGTGTCCCATCCGCCTTCCCGTTTCGGGGTTTCGTGGAGCCAGTTTGCTGATATCTTAAAAATAACTGAAAAAACAATGAGATCGCGCCCCTTTCTGTCTGCTCATCTCGGCCGTTGCAACGGCGGGGTGCACAGGCCGGAAAAGACGATTGTGCATAAAACGGCGGAAACCATGCAGATTCTTGACACGGCAGCAGACGGTGAGGACATCTGGCAGCAGATGGTGCATCTCTATCAGCAGCCGGGGGTTGCCGATCATTGTCTGCACTGCCAGGACCGGTTCCGCCTCAGCATCACGGCGATGTTGAGTCTGATTCTGCTAGCCGCCGCGGGCAGGGGCGCCATTCGCCCGCCGGCAGCCGCTGATATCGCAGACGAATCGGAGCGCTGGCAGGCAGAAGTTCTACGCCCGCTGCGCCAGGCGCGCAACGCCCTGAAGGCCCGTCTGCAGACCGGCGCGGCGTCTGATCTGACCGACTTGCGACACGGTCTGCTGGCCCGCGAACTGGACGCCGAGCGGATCGAGCAGCGGCTGATTCTCGCCAAAGCCCTCGCGCCAGGGGCAATGGTGCCGGCTTCCGACCCATTGGCCGATGCCGCTTCGGCGCTGGCGCGCTACCTATTGGCCCTGCCCTGCTCACCCGACATCGAAAGCCGCCAGCGCCTCGGTCTGATCCTGAGTGCCGCGCTGCCGGACTACGATGGCCTGGACATTGTCCAGGCCCTGGATCTGGCCTTACGCATCGGCTAGGGAAACACTGATTTATTCCCGCGTCTGCGCCCGAGACCGGTTTTGGTCATCTGGCAAGGCGCGGTGCCGGTTCGGTAGCCTTAGCTACCGGGCCGGTGGCGTAACGCAGCCAGAGGCCAAAACCGGCCGGGGTCTTCGACTTGGGCCGCATTTTTCCCGATTGCGGCGTTGCGCTGCTTGACCGCAGAATGACTGCGGCGCTGCACAGCGCGCCTTGCCTCGGAAAAAATGCGGACTCCAACGCAG